>JBEKEJ010000222.1:0-4773 GCA_050013895.1 Verrucomicrobiota bacterium
ACCGCGTCCCAAACCGCGTGGGCCGTCATGGGTTTGTGCGCCTTCGGCGACCCGGAAATTCCCGCCCTCAAGCGCGGCGTCGAGTACTTGATTCGCACGCAAAATCCCGACGGCTCATGGACGGAGGATGAAACCACCGGCACCGGTTTCCCGAAGGTTTTCTATTTGAAATACGACATGTATCGCAACGCCTGGCCGTTGCTGGCCTTCGCCACATACCGAAAGATCCGCGAACACGCCAACGCTCAACGCCACGGCGGCGTTGATGGCCAGCCGCATCCGAGCATGGAAAATTCAACCGATGCTTTGAAAAACGCCGGCCATGCTTGAGCAAACCGTCCAGATTGTTTCCAACGAGCGCGACACCGATTCTTATTTCCGCCTCGTGTTGCGCGCGCCGCAAATCGCGCCGCTCATTCAACCGGGCCAGTTCGCCCACGTCCGCGTGTTATCCGTGAAGGATGCCTTGCTGCGCCGCCCATTCAGCATTTTTCAAGTCCAAAACGACACGTTTTCCATCCTTTACAAAACCGTCGGCAAAGGCACCGACGCCCTGGCGCGCATGAACCCCGGCGAGGAACTTAGCGTTATCGCCCCGCTCGGCCATGGCTTCACCCTTCCAAAACCTGGTGGAGAAACGCCCCTGCTCGTCGCGGGCGGCTATGGCATGGCGGCTATGTTCCTGCTGGCGCAACGTTCGCCGCAAAAGGGCATCGCGTTCGTCGGCGGCCGGCACGCTGTGGACATCTTGTGCGAAAAGGAATTTCGCACGCTCGGCTGGGACATCCGGGTGACCACCGAAGACGGTAGCCATGGCGAAAAGGGCCTGGTTACGCAGCCGCTGCTCGCCGAACTCCGAACTCCGAACTCCGAACTCCGAACTCCGAAATTGTTCGCCTGCGGGCCTACCGGGATGTTGCGGGCGGTCGCCAGAATCGCCGATGAATTCAATGTGCCGGCGGAGCTTTCGATGGACGAACACATGTGCTGCGGCGTCGGCGTCTGTCTGACCTGCGTGATTCCGGTTAAGATCGGTCCCGCACTGCGGGACTGGGAATACCAGCGCACCTGCACGGAAGGACCGGTGTTTGATGCAAAACAGGTTGTGTGGGAGGCGGCCAAATGAGTTTTCAATTTATGAGAGGGAAACATCCAACGCTCAACATCGAACATCCAACATCCAATTCTTGCGGCGGACGCGTGGAGCCATTGGTTGTTCGGTGTTGGATGTTGGATGTTGGATGTTCAATCATTTCTTCCTTCACCCCGGAGGCGCATCCATGAACCTGTCCGTCAAAATCGGCAAACTGAAGCTGCAGAATCCGGTGATGGTGGCTTCCGGCACGTTCGGCTATGGCATCGAATACGCGCGGCTGCTCGACCTCAACCAGCTCGGCGCGGTGGTGGTGAAAGGCATCCGGCTCGAACCGGTGCGCGGCAACCCGACGCCGCGCACGGTCGAGGTCGTCAGCGGTCTCATCAATGCCATTGGCCTGCAAGGGCCGGGCGTGGACGGTTTCATCAAGAAATACTGGCCGTTCCTCAAATCGTTGAAAGTGCCGACCATCATCAATATCTGGGGCACCACGGTTGAAGAATACGCTGAAGTGGCGCGGCGATTTGACGCGCTCGGCGGTGTCGGCGCGCTCGAACTCAATGTGTCCTGCCCAAACATCAAGAAAGGCGGCGCGCAGTTCGGAACGGATGCAAAGCTCCTCGCGCAGGTCGTGGCTGCCTGCCGGAAGGTAACGAAGCTGCCGCTGATTACGAAAATGAGTCCGAACGTGGTGAGCATCGCGCCTTACGCCAGGGCGGCCGAGGACGCGGGCAGCGACGCGCTGGCTGTCACGAACAGCTACCCGGCCATGGCTATTGACATCGAGACGCGCAAGCCGAAGCTGGCCAACGTCACCGGCGGCCTGACCGGCCCGTGCATCAAGCCGATTGCCATCAAGCTGGTCTGGGATGCGGCGCAGGCGGTGAAGATTCCCATCATCGGCATGGGCGGCATCCAGAACGCGGCAGACGCGATTGAGTTCCTGATGGCGGGCGCAACGGCGGTGGCGGTGGGCACGGCGAATTTTTACGAACCGCAGACGGCCTTGCAGGTGATCGCCGGCATCGGTGATTTCATGAAAAACCACGGACTCAAGGAGGTGAAAGCAATCACCGGTAGTGTGGCAGTGAAAACGTAAAATACGATTTGCGATATACGATTTACGCGCCATCTCCAATTTCCAAGCCTCTCGTAAATCGTATATCGTAAATCCTGAATCTGAAATGTTCGAACATCGTTCAAAACCGTTGTTGCCGCGCAAGGAATATTACCGGCGCCTCGCGCGCCACGCGGCGCTTGGATTTTCGATCATCGCTGTTGCCCTTGGCATCGGCATGACCGGCTATCACGTTTTTGAAAAACTGCCGTGGATTGACGCGTTCGTGAACGCCGCCATGATTCTTTCCGGCATGGGTCCGGTCGCCACGCTGCAAACCGACGGCGGCAAGGTCTTCGCGGGCTGCTACGCGCTTTTCAGTGGCCTCGCCTTGATCGCCATCCTGGGCATCATCTTTGCGCCGGTCGTCCACCGCTCGCTACACAAGTTTCATCTGGAGGACGAAGGCCGGCTTAAAAAGGACGAATAATCCGAAAACTGTTTTGCGCTTCGAGCGTGGCGCGATATTCTTCGTTCATGCGTTTTGCGTTCACCAAATATCACGCGCTCGGCAATGACTACCTCGTCATTGACCCGAAGAACCTGCCGTCGCCGTTGACGGCCGCGCAGGCCAAAGTGATTTGCCATCGCAATTACGGCATCGGCTCGGACGGCATCCTGCTCGGTCCCCTGCCCTCCAAAAAGGCAAAGTTCGCGCTCCGCATTTTCAATCCCGACGGCAGCGAGGCCGAAAAAAGCGGCAACGGCCTGCGGATTTTTTCGCGCTATTTGTGGGACCGGAAACTGGTCGGCAAGGACGAGTTCGTCCTCGAAACGCCCGGCGGCCTGGTGCAGGCCACGGTCATGGGCCGCGGCAAAACCGTGCGCGTCGAGATGGGCCGGGTCAGCTTTTGGAGCGATGAAATTCCCGTGGCCGGTCCGCGCCGCGAAGTCATCAACGAAGCGATTCACGTGCGCGGGCAGCAATTCAACTTTTGCGCCGCGACGATTGGCAATCCGCATTGCGTGCTGCCATTGCCGAAAATCAGCGCCGACCTGGCACGGCAGTTGGGACCGTTGTTGGAAACGCACCTGCGCTTTCCGAACCGCATCAACGTGCAATTGATGAAGGTGCTCGACCGGAACAACATCCAGATAGAAATCTGGGAGCGCGGCGCGGGTTACACATTGGCCAGCGGCAGCAGCAGCAGCGCGGCGGCGGCGGTGGCGCACCGGCTCGGCCTCTGCGACCCCGAGATTTCCGTCCACATGCCCGGCGGCATCATCGCCATTGAAATCGGCGATAATTTTGCGATTCGCATGACCGGTCCGGTTACCAAGGTGTCCGAAGGCGTCATCGCGAAAGAAATGTTCGGCGCTTTCCCAAGTTGAGACGGAAATTCACACGCCACCCGCCCAATAAATCTTGTAACAGCGGACATGAGTCCGCTCCGTCTTAGATATCTGGGAAGTCAGAGCCTCCTCGCGTCGGCTGCGACTTTATGAATTGGCAAAGCGGGGGCGAACAAAGGGACATCTTCCTCCGGAAGCCGGCGAAATCCAATTGATTATGCATTTGGTCGGATTTTGTAATTGAGGCGCCGAACCTGGAAGCTAAACTACCATCGCCGATTATGAAAAAACTCTTGGTTATTCTAGGCGTTCTGGTGGTCCTGGGCGTTCTGGCTTTGGTGCTGATTATGGCTGCCGGCATCAACTACAATCATCTCGTCAAATTGTCGCAGGCCGTGGACAGCCAATGGGCGCAGGTGCAAAACGTCTATCAACGCCGGGCCGACCTCATCCCCAATTTGGTCGCGACGGTTTCCGGCGCGGCCAATTTTGAGAAATCAACCCTGACGGAAATCACCGCGGCGCGGGCATCGGTAGGCCAGGTGAAAATTGATCCCAACACTGCCCCGAGCGACCCGGCCAAGCTGGCAGCCTTCGACCAGGCCCAAAGCCAGCTTTCGTCGGCCTTGTCCCGGTTGTTGGTGGTGGTGGAGCGGTATCCGGATTTGAAGGCGACGCAGAACTTCCGCGACTTGCAGGCGCAATTGGAAGGCACGGAAAACCGCATCAGTGTCGAGCGCCGGGACTTCAATCAGGCGGTCCAGAATTACAACACGGCCATCAAATCATTTCCGGAATTGTTATACGCCGGCGCCTATGGTTTTCATGAGAAACCATATTTTGCCGCCACCGCCGGGGCGGAAACGCCGCCTAAAGTCCAATTCGATTTCAACAAAGCGACCCCGGCGGCAACCAATCCTTGAGCTGTGCGCCGTTGCTGGGCCATCCTGGTTTTGCTTTTCGGCTTTCGTCTGTTCGCGGATGAAGTGATTCCGCCCGCGCCGGCGGCTTATTTCAATGACTACGCCAACGTTGTCTCTGCCGCTACCACGGCGCAGTTGAACCAGACGCTGGAAAACTTCGAACGCCAGAACTCCGAGCAAATCGTGGTGGCCGTTTTCCCGAAGATGCAGTCGGATTCGTCCATCGAGGATTACACCGTGCGCGTGGCGCGGTCGTGGCAGGTGGGGCAAAAGGACAAAAACAACGGGGCGGTACTTTTCGTTTTCGTGCAGGACCACAAAATGTTTTTGCAGGTTGGCTACGG
>JBEKEJ010000223.1:0-4760 GCA_050013895.1 Verrucomicrobiota bacterium
CAGGTCGGCCCCGACCTGCACTGCGCCGCGGATCGCGCCGCTGGCAACGTTGGCAATGACATCGGTCACCGACGTGCCGACCTTGCCCGTATCTTTGATTGTTGTGGCGAGGATTTGAGTCACGGCATCCACCGTCGCTTGGACGATGTTTCCTGTGCCTTTGATTGCGGCCACGATCTGGTCTTTTACTGTCTCAATCATTCCCGAGTGTGTTGTCTTCATGTTTTGTTTCCTTTCGTCTTGTTATTGTAATTTTTCTCCCACTTGGGCTGGCTGGCGCTTTTTCAGGTTCGCACCAGCCAACCGCCATACGCTGGCTTAGTTATTGGATGCAGCCACAACCTCAATGGTCATGTTGTTGATCACGCTGGTCACGCCGTTGATATCGGTGGCGAGCTTGGTGACGAGGCTCTTTTCAGCTTCGTTTTTGGCAACACCGCCCAGGGTGACGACGCCAGCCTTCGATGAAACCGTAGTGCGCAAGGCGCTGGTCGAATGATGCGACAGCAACGACGACTTGACTTCAGCCGTGATGGAGGCGTCATCAATTTTGTCGCCAATGGTTGCGTCTGGTGTTGCCGGAGCTTGGGCAATCGTCATGTCGTTCTTGACCCCTTTGACATTGTCAACGTCCTTGGCGTATTCGGTGGTAAGTTCCCTTTGCGCCAGGCTACTGGCTTGACCTGTCAAGGTGACGATGCCGTCTTTCACGTCCACGTCGGTGCCGGTGGCGCTCACGTTGCGATGGAACAGGAGCGCAGATTTCACTTTCCAACCGATCCAGGTGTCCGAATGTTCAGCGGGTTGTTCGCCGCTGACTTGCAGTTGATTGTCCACGCTTATGACGCCGGGCAGACCGGCCACGGTATCTTGGGCCAGGGACTTATGGTTCGCATCGGCAACCGTTCCAGTCAGGGTGACGATACCGTCTTTGGATTCAGTCGTGATTGAATCGTTCTTGAGGTAGGTTTTGAACACATACGACTTTGCGGCGGATGATTCGATACGGCTGTCCGTATCGGAGGCGCGCACGGATGCGCTGGTGACTAACAGGGCGCCCGCACTCATGATGAGTGTGAGCAGGTAGGTTGATTTCATTTTATTGTGCTTTTCTTTTGTTTGTTTTGATTTGGATTTTAACACTGTAGGCACACTGCCAGATGGGCTGACTCTTTGCTATGGGGTGTAACCCTACCGCGCCAGGGTAAAGTTGGCTGCGGTCGGAATCCCCTTGGGGCGGGAGGCCAGATGGATTTCCCGGCTCGCAATTTTTGACATAAAAAAAATCATGGTATTCTTTAGCCTTTCGTCACGAGGCTCTCGTTTATCCTTCATTGGGGCTGCCTTTCTCCATTCCCGACTGCGAGGAGAGATCCTCGACGGACGGAGAGCAGTGCCAGCTGAAACCTGGAGGTTGGCCATCGGACCAAATCCAAGCAAAAGAGGAGAAGAACCAGACAAGCAAGAAAGAGCAGGTAGAGCAGTGCACGCATAGCCATCTATTTTTTACAGGTCTCTTGTGTCGGTGCATTCCTTTAAGCACTGCTGCGTGCTTCTGTAAACTGACCGGGGGCAAGGTCGGGTTGCAGGAGTCTTCATAAAGACTCTCTTGCGGCTGCTCTGGCGGCTTGGCGCGTTTGATCATGCTCCGCTCCGGCGATGCCTTCATCCACCAGTCTTTCATTATCACTTCGACCTTCGTCGTCCTCATCGGCACTGGGGGCCGCTGGCACTTTGTGTCCGGTCGAGCCGGGCGCCGGATCCCAACGTTCGGATTCGGGCGTCGATTCAAGGACTGCCTCGTTCGGGTCCGGGTCCGAATCGCCCGTCAATTCCCTTTTGGCCTGTTCCCAATCGGATTTTGACGCTGCATGTGCCGAACGGCCGTTGATGACCGCCAGTTCAATTGCACGTTCCCGCACCATCTTGCGGGTCACCGTGCCGATGCCGGCGGAATTTTCAGTCAAAGCACCTTCTTTCAATGGATTTGTTTTCATGGCTTAAATTCGCTGCAAGTGCGGAAAAGCGTTTGTGAGTTGTGAGTTGTCTTCATCTGGCGCATGCCACGATCCTCGCGTGTGTCACGGGATTTGGAAAAAACGTTGTCCCGCTTTTGAGACTTTGGACTTGGGGTGGCCGCCTTGGGATTCGGCTGTAGTCGGTGAAGTGTTTTTTGAAAAACAGGAGGTTGAGGTAATTCCACGGACTCGGTCATGGATGCTTTGTTTTTCATGGCCAAGAGCATTACCTGACAAGCTTGCGGACGCTATGGGGTGTAACCCTACCGTTCATTTCGGGAATTGCCCGGCGGAGACTGGTTTAGCTTGAACCTCAGTTCGCAGAATCCCTCGGCGAACGGAACACCTTTACTGGCTTCTTTTCCGGCTCTTGGTTCCCGGGCAATGGGCGCAGGGGCGGCGGATTAGTCGAGTTCACGTATTTGCGCAGGAGCCAGGTCCGTTGCATGGCTTCAACCAGCCGCTCCACTTCACGCATCGAAACCTGCGTTTGCAACACCAGCCCGGGAAGATCCTTGGCCTCCTTGCCAGCGGCATCGCTGATCGCCGGCAGATTGGTGCTGGCTTGCTGAAGGTTGTTCAGCGTGACTTGAAGTTCGTCCACCGAGTGGTTGGCTTTGACGAGCAGCGTCTTTAACTCGTCGGCGGTTGCGGGATCGGTCAGTAATTTTCCCACCGTGCCCTTGCCCGCCTGAACGTCGGCGGTAATGTCGTCCACGCGCCCGACCAGTTGGTCCAAGCGCTCCTGCGTGGTTATCAAATTCGTGCCGAGCATGGTCCACGCATCCAGGCCGGTGCTGGTTTTTTTCAACACGAGCACGGTTTCGCGGCGGATTTCCTCGACCGCGGCTTCTAGCGCACTTTGAAACTGCTCGTTGCAGACGATGGAAGCATTCTTCTCCGGCAGCGGCTGGCCCAGGCCGCGTGTGATTTCAAAAAACGAATCGCCCGCCACGCCGAATTTCTTCTTGATGACCGCTGATGAATCCGCGCGCACGAACCGGAAGAAGTCGCGGCGGATGCTTGCCTGGGCTTCCATCCGGCCGGTCGTGTCCACAATGACATCCGAAACCGACCCCACGAGCGTGCCCAGAAAGTAAACCTCCGAGCCTTGCCGGATGCCCGCCGCGCCGGCCTCGGGCAAAACGATCCGCAGGGTGACGCGGCTTTTGAACCAGCGCTGGCTGTGGCCCGTCCACACGACGGCGGCGATCAGCAAGGCGACCACGACGAGCACGAACGTGCCGGTGATTTCGTTGACGCGCCGGAATTTGAAGCGCGGTTCCAACCGCTGGTCTCGGTCATCACGGCGTGAAGGTTCGGGGATGTTGGTCATTTCGTCCATAATCAAAGGTAAGTCAGCAGCGATACCACGGCGGAGATGACAAACAGTCCGGCGACGGAGCGGGTGAGCGCCCGCTGCGTGGCCTGCGGAATGTCCGTGACGGACCCGCCGACACCCAGCCCGCCGATGCAACAGGACGCGCTGGCAAACAATGCGGGCACGATGCTTTTGGCGAGAATGTTGAAAATATCTTTCGGCTGAACCGCGCCTGATACGGTGTCCGCAAACAGAAGCAAATCACGGCTGCCTATCCCCATCCAGGCCGCGAACAAGTAACCGCTCGCAAAAGCGACGAGTATAAAAACAATCGTCAGGCAAAACGTGGAGATCGCCGTGCCCAGCACCCGCGGCATGACGAGTTGCAGGAAAGGATCGCCTCCCTGCGCTTCCAGCGCGCGGACTTCCCCGTTGATTTTGAGGACTCCCAGTTCGGTCGTCATCGCGCTGCCGCTGCGGACGATCACCACCAGGTTGATCAGCACCGGGCCGAGTTCGCGGGCCACGACGGTTACCAGCAGCGGCCCGAGCAGTTGTGACTGGCCCGCTTCGCCGACCCAAAAAGTGAGCTGCACCACCACCGAAATGCCGACAAACACCGCCACCGCACCGACAAACCAGAGCGGTTCGACGCCAATGGACAGAATCTGCAGAACAAATGCCTTTCGCACTCTGCGCGTCCAGCGGCGCGGTCGAACACAGACGAATAGCACAGACCCAACCACCGCCGCCGCATGTCGCAGCTCATCCCATTGCGCCCAAACTTGCGCGCCCAACCTGCCGGTCAAGCGCACAGCGGAAGTCCGCAACCCACCCGCAGCCTTGGATGCTTTCGTGGACACGGTGCGCAGTGATTTACTTTGTGCTGTTCTGAATTCCTTCGCCGGCTTTCTGCACATCCTTGCCAAAGCCATGGGCCGTGTTGCACCCGACGCCGACGATGGCCAGAAGCGCGGTGACGAACAGTAGAGCAACGATGCGTTTAGTTAGTGTGATCATATTCGTGTTTGGTTTGCGGTTGCTGGTTGCGACTTGGATTAATTTTTCCGAGTAAGCTACGCCTCCGCATCGCGCTTCACTATGGGGTGTAACCCTACCGTGGATTATTCAGGGCGACTCGCCTGAAAACTGATCCGCGCGCCCGCCCGGCTCGCCTTTTTTCCGCAAGCATGATTCATTTGGACCCGTTGATAAAATGTTTCGGCTCCCGGGAGAGAAGTTCGCTGACGGGCGACATTGCCGGAACGCGGTCGCAAACGACTTTGATTGAAACCAGGATCGGCACTGACAATAAAGCGCCTGGCACACCCCAGAGCCACATCCAGAAGATCAATGAAACAAAAATGATCGCCGGATTGAGCGTGAACCGGCGCCCGAGCAATACCGGCGTAATGAGGTTC
>JBEKEJ010000224.1:0-5057 GCA_050013895.1 Verrucomicrobiota bacterium
GCCGCAAAGTGATCTGCTGAAGCGAACCAACCGGGAACTGGCAAAGAGATTTGGGATTGAGGGTTATCCCACGTATGTGCTGTTGAACTCCGCGGGCAGGGAATTGGGACGTCAGGTCGGTTATGCCGGGGGCGGCCCCGACGCATTCATTGCGAAATTGCAAAATTTCAGCAATCGGTGAGTGCGACCCGAGGCGCATCAAGGAGAGATATCCACGATTGGCCGGACCGGAACGAGTCCGGCAAAACGAACGGCCGCCGGCCGGATTTCGCGCCTTTTGCCACGCTTCACGGCTGCTATCTTGTCCTTGCCTGTGCAAAAAAAGTGCGGCGTTGGCCAAAACAGGAGTTGTGGTTTCCAGGCTTTTCCCCGACGCTATCGCCTGACAATGCGCGAGTTGCGCACCAACGAAGCAAAGCAACGACAATGAAGAAATCAATCATGTTAGCAGCCGTCCTGGGTTTCGCGGCCACACTGGCCGCCTCAGCCTCGGACGCCAAAGGAAACTGGGACACGCTGTGCGCCAAATGCCACGGCGCGGACGGCAAGGGCCAGACCAACATCGGAAAACGGCTCGGCGTCAAGGATTACACCGACCCGCAAGTCCAGGCTGCGCTGAAAGACGAAGCCGTGGTCAAGGCCATCAAGGAAGGGCTGAAGGACAAGGACGGCAAGATATTGATGAAGCCCACCGCCGGTTTGTCGGATGACGAGGTCAACGCGCTGGCGGCCTACATGCGGACTTTCAAGAAATAGCGCCGCCGGGCAAAGGCGCTGAAAGGTCCGATGGATAAAGTGACTGTCACGACGGCGGCCCACAACTGCCGGACGCGCATGTCCCTATTGTCGGCCATCGGGCTGCGCAGGCTATGCCCGTTGGTCTGCCTCTGGCTGGCAGGCGTCGTCGCGTTGGCCCAGGAAACGGCCCCGACCAACGCGCCGGACAAATTCGCCAATCGCGATTGCCTCGACTGCCATCTCGACCCGAACACGACACGTGTGGTCAACGGGAAAACCGAATCGCTGATTTTTCCGACGAACGCCTTTCAAAAATCGGTTCACGCCCGGCTCGCCTGCGTGGACTGCCACACCGGCATCAAGGAACTCGTCCACGACAGCCCGTTGCCCCCGCCCAATTGCACCCCTTGCCACGCGAAGGAGGCCGGTGAATATGCCACCAGCATTCACGGCGTGAGTCATTTGCTCGGCGCGTCCGGCGCCGCGAATTGCTGGGATTGCCACGGCACGCATGAGATTTTGCCGGTTCACGACCCGGCCTCGCCGGTGTTCAAAATGAACCTGCCCTTCACCTGCGCCAAGTGCCACAGCAATCCGGGTTTGACCAGGGAATATGAGATCAATCATCCCGAAGCGGCGGCGCAATATCTGGAGAGCATCCACGGCCGCGCGTTGATCAAGATGGGTCTGATTGTGGCGCCGTCGTGCGACGACTGCCACGGCGTGCATGATATCAAGCGCGCCGTGGATCGCGATTCGCCCATCCACCACGCCAACGTCGCCCGGACCTGCGGCAAATGTCATTTCGGCGTGGAAAAGACTTACGATCAGAGCATTCATGGACAACTGCTGACCAAAGGCGACCCGCGCGGGCCGGTCTGCTCGGATTGCCACACCGCGCATGAAATCGTGAATCCGGAGGGCAACAATTTCAAAGCCATCAGCGACGAGCGTTGCGGCAAGTGTCACGCCGACCGTTTGGCGCATTACCGGGACACCTACCACGGCAAGGCCATGGCGTTGGGCAAACCCAACGTGGCGCCGACGGTTGCGGCCTGTTACGACTGCCATGGTTATCACGATGTGCTGCCCCAGTCCGACCCGCGGTCACATCTGTCCAAAACCAACATTCTGGCCACGTGCCAACAATGCCATCCCGGCGCCACCGTGGGATTCACCCAATACGATCCTCATGCCAATCCGCTGGACGGGAAACATTATCCGCTGTTCCACGCGGTGTTTCTGGGCATGACCGGCCTGCTCATCGGCACGTTCGCCTTCTTCGGCCTGCACACCGTCGGCTGGCTGGTGCGCGCGGTTTATCTTTACCTGCACGACTCGAAAAAGTTCCGCGAGGCGAAAATTGAAACGCAGGTGGACGGCGAATGGTTCACGCGCTTCCTGCCATTTGAACGTTTCCTGCACTTTCTCGTGGTGACGAGTTTCCTGCTGCTGGTAATTACCGGCATGCCGCTGAAATTTTACTACACGGATTGGGCCAAAACGATCTTCAGGATCATTGGCGGCCCGGAAACCGCGCGGACGCTGCACCACCTCGGTGCCATCGTGACTTTCTGCTACTTCGGCCTGCATCTCACGGCGCTGACGGGCAGGGCTTGGAAAGGCCGCAGCAAGTTGCGCGACCCGGCCAGCGGCCGGTTCCAATTCAGCCGGCTCTGGAAAACGCTGTTCGGCCCCGACTCCATGATGCCCACGTTTCACGACTGGCGCGATTTCGTGGCGCACAACAAATGGTTTTTCGGCAAAGGCCCCAAGCCGCAGTTCGACCGCTGGACCTATTGGGAAAAATTCGATTATTTCGCCGTGTTTTGGGGCGTCGCCATCATCGGCGCCTCGGGGCTGGTCATGTGGTTCCCGACCTTTTTCACCCGGTTCCTTCCGGGCTGGATCATTAACATCGCCTTGATTCTGCACTCGGACGAAGCGTTGCTGGCCGCCGGCTTCATCTTCTCAATTCATTTCTTCAACACGCATTTCCGCATCGAGAAATTCCCGATGGACACGGTCATCTTCTCCGGTCGCGTTTCCAAGGCCGAGATGTTGCACGAGCGCAAACGCTGGTATGACCGGCTGGTGGCGGAAGGCAAACTGAACGAGCACCGCGTAAAGGACGAATGGGAACGCTGGAAGAACATCGCGCGTTCGTTCGGTTATTTCTTCTTCGGCCTCGGCATTCTCCTGCTAATTTTGATCATCTACGCCATGGCGACGCGCCTGGCGCATTAAGCTGATTCGCCAAAGCTATCGCTGCACCGGCGTCGCGCCTGTCTCGCTGAAATATGGAGGCCTGCGGGAATCGCGGTCCACGGTTCAACCCGAAAACCGAAATTGGTAGGGACGGCGCGCTGAGACTGTCTCAAAAGTATCGGAGGGGCGAGTTATACGAGCCCCTGACTGATCGAATGCCTCTGAAAGTGGGGGCTCGTATAACTCGCCCCTCCGACGAGAAATTGTTTTGAGACAAACTCCGCTGCGCCGTCACCGTGCCGTTCAGGCACGGAACTGATCCCAGGCGCATGACCGCCCTTGCACAATTTGCTCCGCCCGCTGGACGCGGGCGGGGACAGCGCAGCGCGCTGTCCCTACCACCATTTTCATGCGACCAACCTCGGTTTTCGGGTTCAATTCGCCAAATACCCGCGTGGGTCAGCAATTTTCCCGGCAATCGCGCTCGCGGCCACGGTCATCGGCGACGCGAGGAACACCTGCGATTCCTTGTCGCCCATGCGGCCGGGAAAATTCCGGTTCGTCGCGCTGATGCACTTGATGCCCGCCTTGTTGATGCGCCCGAACGTGTCCACCGGCCCGCCGAGACACGCGGCGCACCCGGCATTCTCCGTCATCTGCACGCCCGCGTCCACGAGGATGTCCCAGATCGTCCTGCCGCCCCAGCGCGTGGATTGCAAATCATGGACAATCTCCGGTGTCGCCGGCACGCCAAACGTGTCAATCGCCACGTGTTTGCCGCGCAACACGCGCGCAAACTCCACGAAATCGCTCGTCTTGCCGCCGGTGCAGGAGCCGACGTAGGCCCGGTCCAATTTGATATGGCCGAGTTCCTTCGCCTTCTTGCGCTGGCCCGGATCCGGATGACACGCCACCATCGGTTCGAGCCGGTCGAGATTCACGACGAGTTCGTAAGCGAATTTTTGCTTCTTGTCCGGCTCGACCGGCGAGTAGGTGGATTTCGTGCCATTCAACTTCACGCGGGCGTCCACGTATTCCGCCGTGCGCGAATCAAATTCAAATATGCCGTTCTTGCCGCCCGCCTCGATGGCCATGTTCGCCATCGTCATGCGGTCGTCCATCGAAAGGCCCGCCGCGCCGGGACCGTCGAATTGCATGGCGCGATACGTCGCGCCGTCGAAACCGATTTCGCCGATGCAATGGAGGATGATGTCCTTCGCCATCACGCCCGGCTGCAGTTTGCCTTCCAGCCGGAACCGCATCGTCTCGGGGACCTTGATGAGCAGCTTGCCCGTGCCCATGACGAAGCCCGCGTCCGTGTTGCCGATGCCGGTGGCGAATTCATTGAACGCGCCGGCCATGCAGGTGTGCGAGTCCGTGCCAAACAGAATTTCGCCGGGGCGCGTGTGGCCCTTGGCCGGCAGCGCCGTATGGCAGACGCCCGCGTATTGCGAACCGTATTGCCGCTTGAGCATTCCCTTGCTCGAATCGAAATGCCAGTGGCCGTCCGGATCGTCGATCACGTCGTAAAAATACGGGATGCCCTGTTCCTTCACGAAATCGCGGAGGATGTCCACGTTGCGGTTCGACATCGAGTCGGCGGTGAAAATGTAATGGTCGGGAATGATGACGATCCGGTTCTTGTCCCAGACCTTCGCGGTCTGGCCGAATTCGCGCTTGAACACGCCGATGGTGCCCGGCCCGCAAACGTCGTGCGTCATGAGCACATCGGCGTTTACCCAGATGTTGTCGCCAGCCTGCACGCGCGGCTTGTGAACACAATAGCTGACACGCGCCTGAACTTCAACCGGACAAACGCGGACAAACGCGGTGGGGGTGTCCTGAGTTCAAGGTGTCAGCGATGTCCTGGCCTCATGCCCGAGGCCCCAATGAGCGGCGTGAGTTGGCAAGGAACGCCGGATTCATCCGGCAGGAAGCTGCCTCTGCCCGGCGCTGCCGCATGAATGCGGCGTTCCGGTGGCAGCGCCTCAAGATGCGCCGCCGGGGGAATTGCAGCGTTTTGCGCATTGACATTGGCGGCGGAAAAATTATTCTGCGCGTTCGTTTATTTTGCGAGAACCGCCCGTGTGCGGTTTTGCCTCGCCCAGGAA
>JBEKEJ010000225.1:0-4716 GCA_050013895.1 Verrucomicrobiota bacterium
TTGATCACACCAACGGTCGCCCGCGCGGCTTCGGCTTCGTGAACATGGCCACGTCCGAAGGCGCTCGAGCCGCCATTCGGGCTCTTCATGGAAAGGAGATAGGAACGCACAATCTCATCGTATGGGTGTTGGTCACGATGTCGGCCATGACCAATTTTAGATTTACGATTGACGATTGACGAGGTGAATTTGGAACGAAGAAGGATTCTTAAAGCGTAAATCGCCAATTGCCAACGAATCAGCGTTTCCAGCGTTTCTTGGGTTTCGGGCGGACCAATTCGACCGGCTCCGGCAATTCCCAGCCCATTTTTCCCTCAACGATTTCGCGCAACGCGATGTCCGCCGCGCCGAGATTCGTTGTGTCGCTCACCAGTGGCCGGCTCAAGCGGCCGCCGCCGAAATTGAGCTGGCGCACGCGCCGCGAAATGAGGTTCACGAGGATGTTCGGGTTACCAACCTTTTCGGCGGCCCTTTTGCAAAGTTCAGCGTTCACAATTCGTTTTGACAACAAGAGGTCCAGCATCGCCCACACGACCACTTTCGTATATGTTAAGCTGGCTGTAGGCCTGTTGTCTTTGAGCTTTTCACAGCACTCTCCATTGGCTCACCATTTTGAAATCCTGTCAATCCACCATAATTGTTTTTGGGTTGGCTAATTACACGCATGGCAAATAATCCGATGCCGTGTGGTCAAATAATTCATCCGCAGAATTTCGTTGCCGTCATTCTGCCTTTGTTTTAGGGCGTTTACACTGGTAGCCTCGCGCCGTGCCTGGGAAAAAGCTGCTGGCTTGGGCCACCGGGCAATTCGATGAGTCCCTGCGCCAGAAACTGGAATTCGTGCTGGAGGAAAACTGCGTCTTACCACGCCCTGATCGAACGGCATTCGCCTCAGGCCGCGCTCCCGGCTGCCGCACGCGTCGGCAGCGTGGACAAGTTTCAAGGGCAGCAGGCACCTAGCTTTCCCGTTTTCAGGCCAATAGTGCCACCTGTTAGGAAGGACTCAGGCTCATGGTCTGGTTTCCATTCGATAAATCGTCCATCGGCTCCACGACCGGCAGCTTCCACTGGCTACATGTTCGCGCAGCCCGGAAAGAAACTGCTCTTCATGGGTGGAGAACTGGCCCAATGGCCGGAGTGGAGTCATGAGTCCAGCGTCGAATGGGACGTGGAGGATCAGCCATTCCATTCCGGCGTGCAAAAGTGGGTCGCCGACCTCAACCGCGCCTACCGCGCCGAGCCGGCTTTGCACGAACTGGACTTCAGCCCGGAAGGCTTCGAGTGGATTGACCATCAGGATGCCCAGAACACCACACTGAGTTTCATCCGCAAGGCGCGCACGAGTCGCGAGTCAGTTCTGGCGGCGTTCAACTTCACGCCGGCCGCCCGGCGTGACTACCGGGTGGGCGTTCCCGTCGCCGGGTATTGGAAGGAGCTTCTAAACAGTGATTCCAAGGACTACGGAGGGAGCGGCCAGGGAAATTGCGGTGGGGTTCACGCTGAAACAATCAAGTGGCACCACCACCCCAGTTCATTGTTGCTCACCCTGCCTCCGTTGTCGGCCCTGTTCTTTGTGTACCGCGAGCCGGCTTCGCCTGACACGATTTCATAATTATGAACGACCTACCTAAATACGTTGACCACCTGCCGAACATCTGCGGTTCGGAACGACAACTCGACACTGCGATTCAATCTCATCGCGGGAAACCAGTTTATTTGCGCGAAAGCCGGATTGATTTCGGGCGTATCCGCAGCGCCTTCGCCCTCGCGCTGCACATGCACCAGCCGCTCATTCCTGCGGGAGGCGGCGATCTGACCACCGCCGAAATCATCAGCAATCTGAAACACATGATGGACAACCCGGGAATCGGCGATAACCACAACGCCCCCATCTTCCATTGGTGCTACAAACGTATGGGCGAGTTCATCCCGCAATTGGTGGACGAGGGCAAACAGCCGCGCGTGATGTTGGAGTACTCAGGCACGTTGCTGCACGGGTTGCGGCACATGGGGCTGCACGATGTGTTCGACAATCTGAAGCGGATCACCTGCGATCACCGCTACCGGTGCGCCGTGGAGTGGCTCGGCTGTCCGTGGGGTCACGCGGTTGCCCCGTCCACGCCCGTGCAGGATTTCCGGCTGCATGTCAGAGCCTGGCAACATCACTTCGCCGCCATCTTCGGTTGGGAGGCGCTGCAACGTGTCCGCGGCTTTACGCCGTCCGAAATGGCGCTGCCCAATCATCCGGATACCGCGTACGAATTCGTGAAAACCCTGAAGGATTCCGGCTATGCTTGGGTGCTCGTCCAGGAGCACTCGGTCGAGCGCCCTGAAGACGGCCACGGACCGGAACGCAAACACATTCCGCACCGGCTCGTCTGCCGGAACTCGGATGGCGAGGAAGCCAGCATCATCGCCATCATCAAAACGCAGGGCAGCGACACAAAAGTGGTTGCCCAAATGCAGCCCTACTACGAGGCAAAAGGGCTTTCCCGCTGGGAACTGGCTGGCAAACACGTTCCTCCGCTTGTGTCACAAATCGCCGATGGCGAGAACGGCGGCGTGATGATGAACGAATTTCCTCCGAAGTATTTTGACGTGATGCGCGAATGTTATGGATCGGACACGCCCGTCGTGAACGTCACTGAATATCTGGAGTATCTTTCCACCACTGGTCTTCGGGAAAAAGATTTTCCCGCGCTACAGCCTCTCTTCCAGAAACGGATTTGGGATCGCTTCCAGCCTGGCGACGGGCCGGAAAAGCTGGCCGGCGTCATCGAACGGTTGAAAAAGGAAGACCACCGTTTCCACATGGAAGGCGGCAGTTGGACGAACAACATCTCCTGGGTGCGCGGTTACAGCCGCCTGCTCGGGCCGATGGAGAAGGCAAGTTCGCACTTCTACGAGAAAGTGATCAAGCCGGCGATTCCGACGCACGAGCACCGCTACCGCAACGTGCTCTTTCATTTGCTCTGCTCGCAGACCAGTTGTTACCGGTATTGGGGCACCGGGGTTTGGACCGATTACGGCCGGGAAATCTGCCGCAGACTTGAAGCCATTCTGACGCATGATTTCTAACGCGCCCAGGCGCGTTCACACAGAGTTCCAGATCGTCACGCAACTCAGCCACTGGTTGCGCCGGTTAGGATGTAAAACAAACAAAACCCCCTGGGGCGACAGAGAGCGTAGGAGAGCAAGAGCGTTTTTTTTCGTCCCAGCGGGACTCGAGTGACTGCCCCCTTTCGGGACATTACCCCGGGCAGGCGATTTATGCCGATTTATCTTGCCCGGCCCGGTTTCCGGCGTAAGGTGTGACTGCAAACGGAGCATAGTTTACCAGGTGTCCGACTGCCCTTCTTATTGGCATTCACTCCCCTCTTATTCCCTGCACTGCAAAGCCGGAGCCGCAATCGCGGCTCAAACCAAACAAAAAAAGCAGTTCCAGAAAGCACAAAAATATGTTTACAAACACAAGACAAACAGCGCCTCCCGCTTCTAGAGAACGGGGTGCCATGAAATCAACGCAAGTTGCGATTGGCAGAGGTTCTTTGCTCAATCCATTAAAGCTGCAAAGCGCAGTGCCATCCCAGGCGGCGATCGCGGAAAAAGCCTACGCGATTTGGCTCGCGCAAGGACAGGAGCCGGGCCGTGACCAGGAGCATTGGTTCGAAGCCGAACGGGAGTTGCGCCACGCGTAAGCGGCCCGTCTATTGGCCAACGAAAGGGAGCGGAAGGCGGCAGTCAACTGCCTCCGTTCGCTTCCTTGGCTGGCTGGTCAATCCGGCAGATGCCGGGTGTCCGTGAACGCGTTTTCATAATTCTCCTTTGAAGGCGCGGTCGAGTTTCCCGCTGCGGGTGCGGTGGGATTTGATTACGATTAACAGACAAACCAACAACAAAGAGGACAAACTATGGCACTAAATGTTAAACCGATAGGCGACCGTATCTTGGTCGAGCCGGTCGAAGAGAAGGAAACCAAAAAGCGCGGCATCATCATTCCCGATACCGCCAAGGAAAAGCCGCAGCAAGGCATTGTGCGCGCGCTCGGCACCGGCAAGACCGACGACAACGGCAAGAAGATTCCGTTCGAGGTCAAGGTCGGCGACCGGGTGCTCGTTTCCAAATACGGCGGCACGGAAATCAAAATTGGCGGCAAGGAATACAAGATTCACTCGTCAGACGACATCCTGGCCGTGATTGACTGATTCACCAAACCCTTCCGCCTTCGCCAGCGGCTTCGGCGCGATTGCGCGGAGCGAAGTGAAGACGGAAAACACTCAATACTCAACATTCAACTAAGAACCAAAAAATATGGCGGCAAAACAACTTTTGTTTGATGAAGCGGCGCGGCAGGCGATCCTACGCGGGGTCGCGAAGCTTTCCAGGGCCGTCACCGCCACCCTCGGTCCCAAGGGCCGCAACGTGGTCATTGACAAGAAATACGGTTCGCCCACCGTCACCAAGGACGGCGTGACCGTGGCCAAGGAAATCGAACTGGAAGACGCCTACGAAAACATGGGCGCCCAGATGGTCCGCGAAGTCGCCAGCAAAACCAGCGACACTGCCGGTGACGGCACGACCACAGCGACCGTGCTGGCCGAATCCATTTACCGCGAGGGGCTGAAGTTCGTCACGTCCGGCGCCAACCCCATCGGCATCCAGCGTGGCATTCAAAAGGCCGTGGAAGCCGCGGTCGGCCAGCTCGACAAAATCTCC
>JBEKEJ010000226.1:0-5207 GCA_050013895.1 Verrucomicrobiota bacterium
TTCAGGATCGGGCAACTTTGAAACAGAACTCATTTCTTACTCCTTCCCGTTAACTCTCTGCGGTAATTCTGAAGGCGCAAGCAAGGCACGAATGTAGACCAATTCATATCCACTCCTATTCGTATCGGTAACCCCGATCTGCCGCACTGCCAGTCAGTGCATGAGTGTTTGAGTTGTGTTCAGCTTGAAGCGATGTAGGCATAGCAGCTTCGCGCATCAGGCTTGCAGACCCTGAACTTTCATCTATCCCTCTCGTCTCATCGCCAACCGTGCTGATCGCCGGAATCTTCAGAATGTCCTGGTGTGTACGATACCGCCGAGCAACAGTAGCAAATCGCGCCGCACTTAGATGGATAAGTGCGGCGCGATTTGCTACTGTTCTTTGCCCAGGTCGTCCTATTTCTTGCTTAGGTTGAAGCTCACTTCTATTGTCGTTTTTGGCGTGCTATGTTCGACTTGGCGCGTCTCAAGGCGAATCACCAGCCGGTTGCCGGCCAGGTCGGCTTCCCAGCCAGCCGGCATCGAGCCAAACCCGGTCGTTGTCGCCTTCGGCAAGTCCTCGCCATCCACTCGTACCGCGGAGGCATCAGTTACGCCGTAAAGCATCAGTTACGCCGTAAACCAGCAAATAACCCGTTTCAGGAAGGTTTTCGAGCGTCCAACCAAAACCACCGGCCTTGGATTGCACAGTCACTTTTGCAGCTTCGCCCAGCATGTTGAGCAAAGATACAGTCTCATTCCTATTGGGAGGAGTTACAACCATGACATCGACGCGATTGTTTGTCATGCTCGCGCCAAATTGCAATTCTCGATTTAGTTGCACCGGCACGACGGCCCCCGGCTTCAAATAGACAGGGATCGTATCTAATGGCGCGTCAACCTTGAGTGTGACTGGTCCGGAGACCGTTTTGCCGTCCCATAAGCTCGTCCAAACCCCGGATGGGAACGAAATGGTCTTGAAAGTATCTTCGTTGACAACCGGCGCAACGAGCAAATCCGGCCCGAACATGTATTGATCCCCGTCGGTGGCCACCTGCTCTTCATTGGGAAAGGCCACCGGCATGGAACGCATGATGGGAATACCCGTTTCATGCGCGATGGCGGCGGCATTATAGGTATAATTCAATATGTTTTCCCGAGTCCAGGCAAGGAACTTATAGTTCGTCACGGCTGCTTCGCTGAAATACCACGGGTCGCGCGGCGCGGTGCCATGAGGGCGCATCAAAGGACTGAAACATCCGAACTGGAACCAGCGCATATACACGGCCGGCTGCGGATAACCCCAATATCCGCCCAGGTCGCTGCCCCAGAGGGAATAACCGCAGGCGCACAAGTTCAGCGCGCCGGTCAGGACGTGCTGAAGCCCGTTAAAGTTAGCGGGGTGGTCGCCGGCAAATTGGCCGACCCATCTTTGCGTGCCGGGCGCGGCTCCTCTCGCGTACAAGATGAAGTCATTGCCGCGTTTTTCCTGATAGACTTCGCTGACCGTCCGTTGATAGTCGTAGTAATAGAAGTTGTGCATCTGGGCTCCGTGCTGGCCGCTATGGAACACAGCGTCGTCCGGAGTCAAATCGCCAAAATCCACCATGCTTCCGGCTTGGCCAAGGTCCAAAGCTTCCCTCAGCGCGCGCCGGCAGAGTTCCAGTGCGTTGGGGTTGGTGAAATCTATGTAGTGGTCCTCTTCGAGGTCTGGGGCGATGGCCCCGCTTGGGAAGCGCAAAATGGGGAGTTGATCGGGCTTCAGTTCGGGCATAAGTCTCTGTTGCTGTCGCGGCGGGACGTCCGCAGGCATGAAGTAGCCCAGCACCCTGATCCCGCGGTCTGCCATGAATTTGTTTAGCTCCGGCGACAGGGCCGTAGGGCCTTCCGCATAGATGGCCGAATGCGGGATGTCTAACTCCGCGTAATGGAGGGTGACTCTTTCTTCCTCCGACACCGCGAACTCGATGTCCTCCCAATGGCCCTGTGCCCAAGCCCCGCCGCCTCTGCCCATCCACGGTTCGAAAACCCACTTGGGCGGCAGCGGAACCCTGCCCGTCAGAGCCGTATAGGACGGCAATGTCTTTTCGGGCGCGCCAATCCAGAAGTAGTAGTCGAAGATCGGGCCCTGCTGCGTAATACGGTACTGGTCTGGCTCCGTCTTTCCGATGTCCGCTCGCAGACGGTAGGACGAATTGTCGAAAACCATATAGGCTTTGGAACTGTGAAAGATTGGCAGAGCCTTGTAGGTTGTATTCGCCAAACCCTCCCCGTTGCCAACCCAGTCATCCGTTCCCCAAAGAGTTAACACACTTCCATTGTGATTGAAGTGATCATACTTCTCTCCAAAGCCATAAATCGCCTCGTCCGAGGCAAGACGATTTTTGAAATCTATCGCCGATATCTTGCCGTCCGAGTCAAACCGGAGAGCCAGACAGCCGGCTCCGATCTGCGTCACCTCATTTCCCGCGGCGTCATGGAAAGAAACCGAAAAGGGTTTTTGGCTGATCACAATCCTGCCATCGGCGGTTTCAATAGAACACGAGTTCGAGGTCCGGGTGGCCTTTAGCGGCAATAGATCGGCCGGTCTCCAGTAACCTTCGTCGCTCCCGTAGATTCTTACGCCGCCCGTTGCCGGCAGGGCAAGGCGCAGGTTAACTTCATGGCCGCCCGCGACACACCGCATCAACAGCGTATTTCCCTGTACTTCCAGATTATCCGCGCTTGTAACCTGCTTCCATTCCTCATTCAGAAGGTTGCCGGGCGAACCATCGGCATACCACCACCTGGACAGCTTGTCGAGCTGGCTCAGGTAAGTGTCCAGTAGTTGATATGCCTGCGCCGGATCATTCTTCTGCAAAGCGGCGTTCACTTTTTGCCGGATGAGCGGCAAAGTCAGGTCATTCTTTAGAATGTCCCATCCCCTGGGATCGGCCCATGCCCTGGTATACAGCACTAGCCCTTCCTGGGTCACCAGGTCGACCCAACGTTGCGTGAGATAGAGCCGCTGCGCCAGATTATTCTTATCCGTTGGCGTGGTTAATGATGACTCCATCTGCCAAATTCGTTGGCGCGTTTCGGCATCGGGATAGGTCAGCATTGCCGGCCTTTGCCAGCGCAGGATGCCGGATGGCAACCGGCACAGACTGCTCTGAGCATCCTGGACCTGGGCATCGCCTGAAAAGTAGGTTTCGATGAGCAGGTCAACCGGCATAGATTCATTCAAATCGATCGCCGCTGGGGTGCTGAACTCGCCATCGCGCCAGCGAGTCCGCATCGGTAGAATTCCAAAACTGGACTTCGGCTTTCCTCCTAATGTCTGCCATGGTATTTGGAAAAAAGCCAGCCATTCATTGGTTCTCTTGGTGACACTCGCTTCAAACGCTTCGATCCTGCTGACGCGGGCTGAAGAATTGCGAGCGACGGCGGCTTCATCAGCAGACACATCCGTATTGGAATTCAATAACCGGTTACAGCCATATTTCAAACCCTGTGGGGTTGCCGCAAATTGATAATAGGAGGGAATGCCCGTATCGGGCTGAATCAAAAAGTCCATTTCATCGGGATTGGGAGGCCAGTTGTTACTTGCGGAGGGCAAACCAGGCAGCGAATGCCAATTCGCCTCTGACCACGAATCAGCATCCAGATTGGCGTAAGGGAAAGACATGTCGCTTTCCGTGCAGCGGCACAGTATAAAGAGCGTGTCGCTATTGTAGGCAATGCGACATTCCGTCGGCGTAGCCGGCAGATTTTCACCGGCGACGCGATAGAACCGGTTCAATACAAGAGTATGCTCATGATCCGCAAGCAGGTCATCGACGGAAGGCGCGCCGATCCAAGGCGACTTGAGGACAGCCGCGTTGGTTCCCCAAGCGAGTTGCCTCTCTTCTTCATAAGTCCCGTGCCTCAACAGGGAAGCCGGGGATCCTTGGGACTGCTCTGACGCCTGCGCCAGACCGGGGTAGGTGGAAGTTGCCGCCAACGCCGCGGCCGAGGCAAGAAACTCTCTACGATTCATTGAGTATCACTCCTGATGAAGTAGCGCTCCTCCGCATGGATTCAGACTGAGCCCGAACGGAAACACGCACGCCGCTACGGTGGGGAGTAACGCGCCCGCCTCAAGCGCATACAATTGATATAGCAACTGTGTTTTACCTGTCAAGTGCCGCTTAGCCGATGTCTTTTATCCACGGTTCTCACGTGAGCAAGGATGCGACGGCGGGCCTTGTGTGCTTTGGCCGCAAGGCACAAGACCGCACGGGATTGGAGCGCGCACTATGGGGAGCAGCCAGAATCGCCCTCCCCGGTCTGGACCGGGGAGGGCGTGTGCCAATGTGGCTGGTTACACTGTGGCCTTGGTAGCGCCGGTCGAGATGCTGCCATCGACGACGAGCGTCTGGCCGGTTACGTAACGGCTGGATTCGGAGGCCGGAAAGACGACGGCTCCATCAAAGTCGTCGTCTTTCCGGCCCCTTCACGGGTATGTGATCTGCGAGGTACTCCACCCACGCTGCATTCCTGTATATGACCTCGTGAATGCCTTTGGGTTGATCCCGTGATCCATTTGCCGCATAGAAGCGACGGCTCATTTATGGTTTCAGGACTCCCTTGACAATCTTGCCTGAACCCATTCCTTCAAATACATCACGCCATTCGGAGAGAGGTGAAACGCGGTTGAGGATCGGATCGAGATCAATCTTTCCGCTGGAAAGAAGTGAGAGAACTTTTTCCCACATCGGCCAATTGTGAGAAAAGCTGCCCTGAAGGGTGACCGCTTTCTGAACAAGTTGATCGAGCGAGAAGTTCAAGGGCTGCGGCCCCCAGCCTACCTTTGTAATCTGTCCCGCCGGCCGGACAATGTCGAGCGCCAGCTTGAGTGTTGCAGAGACACCCGCGGCATCGATAACCAAGTCGACACCGAGGCCGTCGCCTAAGTTCCTAACCCATTCGACAATATCTTCGCCGTGGGCGCCTAGAACTGTGTCCGCACCAATCCGCTTTGCGGTTTCAAGTCGCGAGGCATCGGCAGGAACCCCAATTACGATGAGATGCCCTGCTCCAGCGAGCTTGGCCATCGTCGCACAAAGCAGACCGATTGGCCCCGGCCCGATCACTACAATCGTGTCCCCCGGGCGCGGGTGGGAGTTTCCGCAAACCGCGTTATAAGCTACACAGCACGGCTCAGTCAGTGCAGCTTTTTCCATCGCCAGGGATCCGGGAACGTGATG
>JBEKEJ010000227.1:0-4689 GCA_050013895.1 Verrucomicrobiota bacterium
GAATGAGCACGGCTCCACATCTGTCGCCCGAAGCCAAAGCTTCCCTGCCGCGCCACGTGGCGGTGATCATGGACGGCAATGGCCGTTGGGCGAAGGCGCGCGGCCTGCCGCGCATCGAGGGGCACCGGCAGGGGGCGGAGTCCGCGCGCGTCGTCATCCGCGCCGCCGGCGAACTCGGCATCAAATATCTCACGCTCTACGCCTTTTCGGCGGAAAATTGGAACCGGCCCAAGGACGAAGTGGACGCGTTGATGAAGTATCTCGTCCATTATCTCAAAACCGAAACGCCGGAACTGAACCAAAACAACGTCCGGCTGGAAGTCATCGGCCAGATTTACCGCCTGCCGGACAACGTGCAGGAACACCTCAAGAAATCCATCGCCACCCTTTCCAAAAACAACGGCCTCACGCTGGTCATGGCGTTGAGCTACGGCAGCCGCATTGAAATCGTGGACGCCGTGCGGCGCATCGGCGAAAAGGTGAAACGCGGCAAACTCGAACCCGCCGACATCACCGAGGACGTCATCTCGCAGCACCTTTGGACGCGGAATATTCCGGACCCGGATTTGCTGGTCCGCACGAGCGGCGAGATGCGCGTGAGCAATTTCCTGCTCTGGCAGATTTCCTACTCCGAACTCGTCATCACGCCGACGCTCTGGCCGGATTTTCGCAAGCCGCAATTTTACGCCGCGTTGGAAGAATACGCCCGCCGCCATCGGCGGTTTGGCGGCGTGTGAAATTCGAAGCGCAATTCCACCGGGCGACGGCTGGGCGTTAAAAAATTGCAGCGCCACGCGGTCGGCTGGCCTTGCGTGCAAAGGCGAATCGGCAGGCAGCTTTTGTCAGGTGCTTTTCGAATTTTTTGCTTAAATTCAACGTTATGACCGGTGAGCAAGTCCAAAACGTCCGCGCCAGCCGTCTTCGTCTTGCCTTGGGCGCGCTGCTAATATTCGCGCTCGTGCTGGTCGTCTATCGACCGATCCTGCCGGGCAGCTTTTTGATGGACGACCGGCGGCTGATCGGAAGCGACAATCCCTTGATGAACGGGGAACTCACGCCGCGTTCCATCTGGTTCCGGACGGATTTCACGTTGACGACGTTCGTTTGGTGGATGGAGCGGCAGGTTTTTGGGGACAACCCGGCGCGTTATCACGCCGTGAACATGGCGCTCCAGGCCTTGAGCGCGGTTTTGCTGTGGCGTTTGCTGGCGCGGTTAAAAATTCCGGGAGCCTGGCTGGCGGCGGCAATTTTTGCCGTTCATCCGGTGTGTGTCAACTCGGTCGCACGAGTTGCCGAGCTCAAAAACACGCTTTCCCTGCCTTTCTTTCTCTTCAGCTTCTGGGGCTATCTTCATTACGAAGCCCTTGCCTTGTATCCCGTTGACCGGGACCGGACCGCGAACGGGCGACTTCGCCGCCAGGCGACCCTGTGGTTCACCCTCTCGTTGCTTGCGTTCGTGCTGGCCCTGTTAAGCAAAACCACTGCGGTCATGCTGCCGCCGGTGTTGCTGCTTTGCGCAGCCTGGCAACGCCGACGGATCACGCGGCAGGACGTGTTGCACACCAGCCCGTACTTTGTCCTGGCCCTGGCTTTTGGCCTGATGTCCCTGTGGTTTCAAAAGCATCAGGCATTGGTTGGCGAGTCACTTGCGCACGCGAGCTTTGGGGAAAAGCTGGCCGGAGCCGGACAAAACTTCTGGTTCTACCTCGGCAAGGCGCTGCTGCCGGTGCATTTGAGCGTGTTTTATGTGCGGGAGAAGATTGATGCGGCGGCTCCGGCCGCCTATCTCCCGGTGTTGCTGGCCGTCGCGGTTTTTGTTTTGTGCTGGGGGTTCCGCCGCACTTGGGGCCGGCACGCGCTCTTCGGGCTGGGATGCTTTGTGGTCACCTTGTTTCCAGTGCTGGGGTTTTTCGACGCGCAATTTCTTGCCATGCTGCGGGTCTCGGATCACCTCCAATACAAGCCATTGATTGCCCTGGTGGCTCTGACCGCGGCAGCGCTGGCCTCGCTGCTCCCCGGAAAAGTCCTCCAATACGTGGCGATCGTCCTGCTGTTGGCCCTGTCGGTTTTGTCCTTCAAACGAGCGCAGGTATTTGCCACGGAAGAAAGCCTCATGCGCGACACCCTTGCGAAGTACCCGGCCGCCTGGCCCGCGCACAATGATCTCGGCATCATTCTGGCGAACAGGGAAGAATACCCGGCGGCGATTGATCATTTTACGGCCTCGTTGCGATACAACCCCGACAATTCCAGCGCCCACTCGAACTACGGCCACCTTTTGGCTCTGCAAGGAAAGTTTGAGGAGGCGGAAGCGCACTTCCGGGCCGCGCTTAAGATCAAGCCCGACAGCCCGGAGACGCACCAAAATTTTGCGGAGGCCTTGGCGCGGCAGGGAAGAAATCGGGAGGCAATCCTCCACTTGCAGGCGGCGATTAACTATGAGCCGCGGTTCCAGCCGAAAACCGGACCGCGCCTGGAGTTGGCGGCGCTGTTCTACCAGACCGGCGACTCGCGCCAGGCCGTGTCGCAGTTTCGCCGGGTGTTGTTGCTCAACCCCGATGAAGTGGCAGCGCTCAATAATCTGGCCTGGATTCTCGCCACCTGCCCGGACGACGGTGTGCGCGATGGCAACGAGGCGGTCCAGTGCGCGGAACGGGCCTGTCGCCTGACGGGGTTCACGCAGGCAGGTGTGGTCAGCGCATTGGCTGCCGCTTATGCGGAGGCGGGACGTTTCCCCGAGGCGGTCGCCACCGCCGAACAGGCGGTGACCCTGGCAAACGCCGTCGGCAACACGCAGATTGCGGCCGTCAACCGGCAACTCTTGACGCTCTACCGGGCGGGCAAACCCTGGCGCGAAAAGCCGGTGGTTAACCGAAGCCAATGACCCCTTGACGCGAACTCTTATCTGCCGCCGGTTTGCGGAGCAGCCTGAATCACTTTTTCCGTTTCCAGCTTCTTGAGTTTTGGGGCGATGACGATTTGGCAGTAAGGCGCGCTGGCGTTGTTGTCGTAATATTCCTGATGGTATTTCTCGGCCTGGTAAAATTTCGTGAACAGAACGATTTCAGTCACGATGGGATGCTTGAAATTTTTCTGCGCTTCGGCTTTTGATTTTTCCGCCGCCTGTTTTTGTGCGTCGCCATGGTAAAGAATGATGGAGCGGTATTGCGTGCCTTCGTCCGCGCCCTGGCGGTTCAACGTCGTCGGGTCATGCGCCTGCCAGAACACGTCGAGCAGTTTTTCGTAGGAAATTTTCGCGGGATCAAACACGATCTGCGTGACCTCGGCATGGCCGGTGTCGCCGGCGCAAACCTGCTGATAGGTCGGGTTTGTCGTGTGGCCGCCCGCGAAGCCGCTGGTGACGGAGACGACGCCGGGCAATCGTTCATAGACGGCTTCCATGCACCAGAAACAGCCGCCGCCGAGCGTGGCGGTTTCAGTCTTATTGGTCGTGTTCATGGAATGAGTTCGTTGCGCCAGGGCGGCCGGATTCAGCGCGCCGGCGGCCAGCAAGAGATAAATCGGCAGCTTCATGCTTGTTTCCAACTCCCGAAGGTAGCACAAGCTTTCCGTCTGTAAAATTTAACGGTGCCAAGCCAGTGTCCAAATCGGGTGGGGGACGGCGCGCTGCGCCGTCCGCGCCGCGTTCAGCGGCGCTACGGCAATTCATATTGACATTGGAGCGCTCCGTCGTTTTTCCGTAGCGGCGGGCATCCTGCCTGCCGTAGAGCCGGGGCGTCCCGCCCGGCGGATGAAGCGCTTGAACCCACGAACCGCTGGAACATTTCAGAATTACGCATCTGCCATCGTTCTTTCCGGGCGGCGGGACGCCAGCCCTCTACGGCAGACGAGACGTCCGCCGCCACCACACCAGCGAAGCCGCTTTTCCAAAAGCAGATCAGACGGTGCCAATGTCAATTGGAATTGCCATAGAGGTGAGGGATGGAAGCGCGGGGGACATGATTTGTCCGCCCGCCATTGCGCGGGCGGAGACATCGCAGCCAGTCCTGCGCTCACCTGGTTTCCACCGCAATTTGTTTGATGTCGCTGACGACATTGGTGGCAACATCCGGTGCTGCTCCGCTGCTTTGCAAATTCTTCTGGACGCTGTCAATGATCATCTGTTGTTGGGCCGGTGAAAGACGGGAGCTGTTGAAAATGGCGTGAACGTCCTGCGCCAGTTTTTGTTGCGTTGCGTCCGTTTTTATCTTCCCGGCGGTTGCCGTTGCCAGGTCGTTGGCCAGCCTGGAAACGGAGGCGGGCGACGGCTTCGCGCCCTGGGCCGCGGCTGCCAGATCGTTCAGCAGCAACTGCTTTTGGGTGGCGGCGGAGTTGGTGCCGGCCAGATTGCCGAGGCCCGCAAAATCGGCGCGCAAATTGGCGATGTTCCGCATTGTGGCTTCGAGTGCCGGATCGGGCCGCGGGTTGGTCTGCGGCGGCGCCGCGGGCGACGGCGCGGTTGCCGGCGGATTTCCCTGCTCCGCCCGGGTCACCTTGCCGGAGACTTCCTTGGCCTGCCTTATGGCCGCCGAATAAGCATCGGCCAGGACGTTGCCGGCCACGCACAGCGCACAGGAAAAAGCGATGAACGTCTTCATAAATCGGGATGGTTTGCTATCAGCACGTTGCTTCTCGACAGCATTGAAATGTAATCCTCAAGAATGTTCCCGGTTTCATTAAGCATCGGAT
>JBEKEJ010000228.1:0-4653 GCA_050013895.1 Verrucomicrobiota bacterium
AACAGCTTGTAGCTGCCCGTGCGGCAGGCGAGTTGCAGCTTGTGGATGGTCTGCGGATTGAACAGATGATACTCGCCGTCGTTGCGCCACTGGTATTGGCCGCCGGGGTTCAGGGCCTCGCCGTTGACCGGGCGTTCCGAAAAAGCCGCGCGATGGCGCGCCAGCGCCTCGGCCGCCAGCACTTCCAGGCCGGCCCCCTCAATCCGCGACACCGTCCCGGTGAAGTAATTGTCAATGACATCGTGGTTCAGGCCGATGGCCTCGAAGATTTGCGCGCCCCGGTAACTCTGAATGGTCGAGATGCCCATCTTGGCCATGGTTTTCACCACGCCTTTGACGGCCGCCTTGATGTATTTCTTGATGGCGGTCTTTTCTTCCAGGCCGGGTAACAGCCCTCCGCGAATCATGTCGTCGAGCGACTCGAAGGCGAGGTAGGGATTGATGGCGCTGCAACCGTAGCCGATGAGCAGGGCAAAATGGTGGACTTCGCGCGGTTCACCCGATTCGAGCACCAATCCGACGCGGGTGCGGGTGCCTTGCCGGATGAGATGATGGTGCAGGCCGGAAAGGGCGAGCAGCGCGGGGATGGGCGCGTTTGTGGCGTCCAGTCCGCGGTCGGAAAGAATTATGATGTTCACCCCGCCGGCGATGGCGCGGCCGGCATCGACGAACAATTTTTCCAAAGCGCCTTCCAATCCCTTCTCGCCTTCCGCCGCCGGGAACAGGATGGGCAGCGTCACGGCCTTGAAGCCGGGGCGGTTCACGTGCCGGAGTTTTTCCAATTCCGCGTTGGTCAGGATCGGGTACGTCGGATACGCCAGCTTGATCATGCGGCAGCTTTCCGGCGTGGGCTTGAGCAGATTGCCTTCGGTGCCGACCATGGTCTCGGTGGAAGTGATGATTTCCTCGCGAATGGGGTCAATCGGCGGGTTGGTGACCTGCGCAAAGAGCTGTTTGAAGTAATTGTAAAGCAGTTGCGGCTTGTTGGAGAGCACCGCCAGCGGCGTGTCGGTGCCCATCGAACCGATGGGTTGAACGCCGTCGTTGGCCATGGGGCCGAGGATGAGCCGCAAATCCTCGAACGTGTAACCAAACGCCTGCTGGCGCTGGAGGACCGTCCGGTGGTCCGGTTCATGCACGTGCGGCGGCTCGGGCAGATTTCTGAGCAATACGTGGTTCTGATCGAGCCAGACCTGATACGGATGTTCCGTGGCCACTTTTTTCTTCAACTCCTCGTCCGCCACGATGCGGCCCTCCTCGGTGTCAATCAGGAACATCCGGCCGGGCTGCAGGCGGCCTTTCTGGACAACCATTTCCGGCGGCACGTCGAGCACGCCGACTTCGCTGGCCATGATGACGCGGTCGTCCCGGGTCACGTAGTAGCGCGAAGGGCGCAGGCCGTTGCGGTCCAGGCACGCGCCGATGCGCACGCCGTCCGTGAACGCGATGGAGGCGGGGCCGTCCCACGGTTCCTGCAGGCAGGAGTGGTATTCGTAAAACGCCCGCTTCTCCGCGTCCATGCTCTCGTGGTTTTCCCACGGCTCGGGAATCATCATCATCACGGCGTGCGGCAGGGAGCGGCCCGTCAGCGTGAGAAACTCCAGCGCATTGTCGAACATGGCCGAGTCGCTGCCGTCCTCGTTGATGACCGGCAACAGTTTCTTGAGGTCGGCCCCGAACAGTTCGGACTCGAACAGCGCCTGGCGGGCGTGCATCCAGTTGATGTTGCCGCGTAGAGTGTTGATTTCGCCATTGTGCGCCAGGTAGCGGTACGGATGCGCGCGTTCCCAGGTCGGGAACGTGTTGGTGCTGAAGCGGGAATGCACGAGGCACAACGCGCTTTCCAATGAGGGATCTGTGAGGTCCAAATAATACGGTTCCACCTGGTCGGGCGTCAGCATGCCTTTATAGATCATCGTCTTGCAGGACAGGCTGCAGATGTAAAACTTGTCGCCACCCTGGATGCCCGAGGCGCGGATGCCTCGTTCCGCCAGTTTGCGGATGACATAGAGCTTGCGCTCGAACGCGAGATCGTCGCCGAGCTCGCGCGGGCGGGCGACAAAGACCTGGCGCACCATCGGTTCGGACGCGATGGCGGTCTGCCCGAGCGCGCCGTGTTCGGTGGGCACGGTCCGCCAGCCCAGCAGGTGCAGGCCTTCCGTGGCGACGATCTCCGCAAACAACACCTCGCACTTGTAACGTTCCGCAGGATTCGGCGGAAGGAACACCACGCCGACGCCGTATTCACGCGGTCCGGGCAGGGGGATTTTCACCTCGCGGCAAACCTGCTCGAGGAACGCGTGGGGCACCTGTAACAGAACGCCCGCGCCGTCGCCGGTATTGGCCTCGCAACCGCACGCGCCGCGATGTTTCAAGTTGAGGAGCACCTGCAGCGCCTGCTGCACGATGGCGTGCGACTTTTTGCCCTTGATATTGACCACAAAACCCACGCCGCACGCCTCATGCTCGAAGCGCGGGTCGTAAAGCCCCTGTTTCGGCGGCGCGCTGGTTCGCGCCGGCCCCGTGTTTTTGAGTTGCGGTATTGTCCTATAAGTCATCGCCTGGCGAATATCGCCTTTATTTCCTTATATTTGACATAAATTTTGCTGCTTCGCAATAGATGTTTTCAGAAAATCGGGGCGAGCGTTGATAAAGTTCAATCTTTTCCAGCGCGTAGAATTCGCCGGCTGGAATTCCGCGGCAGGGCGCCCCGGAAATTCGTCCCGCGTCATTTCCGCGACGCGTCGAGCTTGACCAGCTCATAGCGCGGAGCGAGCACATGATGGATGACCAGTGCCACGAAATAGACACTTGGGCAAATCGCGAAGAGCACCGCGTACCCCGCCGACTCGCCGCCGGCGGTTGTTTTGTAATGATCCAGCAATATCCCGGCAATGTAGGGAAAGAGCATTCCGCCCATCGCTCCGGCGCAGCCGCCGATGCCCGCGATGGCCGCCACGGCGCGTTTGGGAAACACGTCGGAAACCGCCGCATACACGTTGGCGCACCACGCCTGATGCGCGGCAATCGCCAACCCCACCAAACCCACCGCCATCCAGTTGCCGGCATGTTGCACCAACAGCACCGGCAGGACAAACAGCGCCGAAATCAATAAACCGGTTTTTCGCGCCCAAGTCGGCGTCCAGCCGCGCCGGATCAAGAATCCTCCCGACCAGCCGCCGATGATGCTCAACACCGCGGCGAGCAGGTAAATCGTCACGAGATGCGGCCAGCTGTTCTGGATGTCGAGATGGCGCGTCGAATTGAAAAAATCCGGCAACCAGATCAGCCAAAACCACGAAATCGGGTCCGTCAGAAACTTCAGCAGCACAAACGCCCAGGTCTGCCGATGCGCGAACAGCCGCCACCAGCTCACGCTGCCAGCGGAGACGTCCTCCTGTTCCTTGTCGTTCTCGATGATTTCCAGTTCGCCGGCGGAGACCAAACGGCTCCGTTCCGGGGAGTCCGTGTAAAACCACAGCCACGGGGCGAGCCAGACCAGACCGGCGGCGCCAATCATAACGAAGGCCATCCGCCAGCCGCAGTGAACGGCAATCCACGGCACAATCGCCGGCGCGATGACCGGCCCCGCGTTGGCGCCGGCGTTGAACAGGCTCGCCGCGAAGGCGCGTTCGCGTTTTGGAAACCACACCGCAATTGCCTTGATGCAGGAGGGGAAATTTCCGCCTTCGCCCGCGCCGAGCGCGATCCGCGCGCAAAAAAATCCACGGACACTGCCGGCCAGCGAGTGCGAGATGGCCGCCAGGCTCCACCAGAAAATTGAAACCGCATAACCCATCCGCACGCCGAACCGGTCAATGAACCAGCCGAAGACCGCGTAGCTCGCGGCATAGACGCCAAAAAAGGCGGCATTCACCTTACCATAATCCGTGTCCGACCAGCCCAGTTCCGCGTCGAGGATCGGTTTCAGCAGCGCCAGAATCTGGCGGTCCATGTAACAGATGGTGGTTGCCAGAAACAGCAGGGCGACAATGCACCAGCGAAAGCGGGTGGTTTGGCCGGAAGCCGGAGCGGATGGGTTTCGCGTTTCGAGCATGCGGCGCCCGCATGTTGAGCGCAGACGCGCTTGATGTCAAAGTCCTTGCGGACGGTGTGCATCGGGATGTTCCCCCGGTCTCAAACTGCTTCGGAACCGGAACGCCGCGTTCACGCGGCAGATCCATGCTGTCTCACATTCCTGCCGCCTTAAGGCCGCGTTCCGGAGGAACATCGCCGATGCGCACTGCGGTCGGCCACCGGCTGAAATTGGATTGTCAAAAATCTGAAAAACATGAAACTGGGAGCCGACCTCGACGCGAAATTCAAGGCACGCTTTTATGCAATTCATATTTTCAACCGCCCGAACCAAACGCTACCGTTTCCCGACGCACATCAACGATCTCGTGCTGGATCGCGCTGAAGCGCGCACGTCCGAAGTTTTCGTCGTGGTGCTCAAGCCCGGCGGAGCGCCGCCGCTGCATCGGCACGATGACACTGAGCAGATTTTTTACCTCCTCGAAGGCAGGGGCGTTTTACGAATTGGCGCCGCGGAGAAGAAGTTTCCCGTCAAGCCCGGCGATGTTGTTCGCATCCCGCCGAAGACGTTGCATTCCATCCAGGCCGCCGGTGGACGGCCGCTGCGTTATCTGGCCA
>JBEKEJ010000229.1:0-4651 GCA_050013895.1 Verrucomicrobiota bacterium
CGCAAGGATTTGAATGGGCTTTGACTTTGGATGGGGACGGGCAGCACGCGCCGGAGGATATGGCAACTTTGCTTCGGTGTGCCGGGCAGACCGGGGCATCGCTGGTGATCGGGAACCGCATGCACAATGCGCAGGCCATTCCCTGGCTGCGCCGGCAGGTGAATCGGTGGATGAGCCGCACACTGTCACGGGTGGCCAACCGGCATCTGCCTGACACGCAATGCGGTTTGCGGCTCATTCATCTGGGTAGCTGGGCGGCCATGCCTCTCAAGACAGAACGCTTCGAAGTTGAATCCGAAACATTGATGAGCTTCCTGGCGGCGGGGCGGCGGGTCGAGTTCGTGCCGGTGCGTGTCATTCGCAGCAGTCGAAGCAGTCACATTCATCCGGTGGCCGACTCGTTGCGCTGGTTGAGATGGTGGCGGGATCTCGGCCGGCGCTCGAACGCGCGCGATCCGGCGGGTTCAGCCATTCCATCATCCCTGCCTGCCTCAGCCCGAACGGAAATGCTTCCTTAGAAAAAGATGGCGGACATCCGCGGCGGCTTACTTGGTGGGATTCCAGACGTACTTTCCACTGGCGTTGATGTAACCGAACTTCCCGTCCGCCTTGACGCGCGCCAAACCGTCGGTAAAGGGCGCGGCTTCGTCAAATTGCGGGTTAATCGCGACCTTGCCGGTCTTGTCCACGAATCCCCAATGTCCTGACTGACGCACCGGCGCCAGCCCCTCTGAAAACGCGGCGGCTTCATCGAACTGCGGATTGATCACAAATTTCCCGGTGGCATCAATATAACCCCAGTGCTTCCCCTGCCGAACCGGCGCCAAGCCATTAATAAAGCATCCCGCATCGTCGAACTGCGGATTGACGGTGAGCTTCCCGGTCTTGTCAACAAACCCCCATTTGCCGCCCGTCCGGATTGCCGCCAACCCCTCGGAAAACGATTGCGCCCGCTCAAACTGCGGGTTGATGACCATTTTTCCATTGGCGTCGGTATAGCCAAAATGACCGCCCATTTTAATGGCAGCGAGTCCCTCGGAAAACGCGGCGGCTTCGTCGAATTGCGGGTTGATGACAATTTTCCCGGTCTTGTCAATGAAACCCCAACGTCCCAGCTTGACGGCCGCGAGGCCGCCGGCAAACGTTCCGGCGTCTTCAAATTGCGGATTGATGACGTATTTGCCTTCCGGATTGATGTAACCACAGCGACCGCCGCCACCGACGTGATAGAAAGGTCTCGGATCGTAGGGAGCAAGTGGGCCGGGGCCGCCGCCGAGCTTGACCGCTGCCAGACCGTCGCTGAATACGTCGGCCCGGTCAAACTGCGGATTGATGGCGACCTTCCCCGAAGCGTCCACGTAGCCCCACCGGCCCATACGCACCGGGGCCAGGCCTTCCGCAAAAACTTCCGCCCGGTCGAACTGCGGATTGATCACGGTTTCGCCGGATATGTTCACAAATCCCCAGCGACCATTGACAACAACGGGGAACAGCGTTGGCGCGCCAATGCTAACCGGCGCCGCGTTCAGGATTGCAGCCACGAACAGCAAGGAGAACAGGAATTTTTTCATAGCGTTTCAAATATTTCTTTTGTTATGCCGGACAGGTGATGAAGGACTCACCCGTTCAACGTCCATTAGCTGCAACTTAATTTTGCCGTGAAATCGAGTCAAGCGTTAAATCAAGACACCACCTGCCTCCTGGAAAACCAAGCCAGTGGAATTGGCGATCCGCCAAGACCGAGACACGTGGCAACGGCAAATCTATGGCAGGTCATGTTGACATTGGCGTACTCTGTCGCCTTTCCGTAGCGGCGGGCATCCTGCCTGCCGTAGAGCCGGGGCGTCCCGCCCGGCGGATAAAACGCTTGAATCGACGAACCGCGCTGGAACACTTCAGAATCGCACGCATCTGCCAACGTTCTTTCCGGGCGGCGGGACGCCAGCCCTCTACGGCAGACGAGACGTCCGCCGCTACCATACCAGCGGGACTGCTGGCACAAGCGGAATTGGCAAGTTCGAGCTTGCAACCGAAACGGCGGTTCGCTTAAAAAAAGGCAGATGCTTTACGAATGCTGGCAGAAGGTGGCTCGAGACCGGCGTAATGAGGTCGCTTTGCGCGATCTGGCTTCCGGACGGAGTTGGACGTTTGCGCAAATGGACCGCGAAGCCGAGACTCCGTTGCCGGACAACCCGGTGATGGTTTTCCCGCAGGGCCACTCACCCGAGTTCATCTTCACCGTGTTGCGGGCCTGGCGCCAGCGCCGGGTGGTCTGTCTTCTCGAATCGCATCACCCGCCGCTCACCGTTTCCCCGCCGCCACCGCCCTGCTGTCATCTCAAGACCACGCCGGCCACAACGGGCGTGCCGCGCCCGGTCGCCTTCACGGAGGAACAGCTGGCCGCTGATGCCGAAAACATCGTGACCACGATGGGCTTGCTCGCGGACTGGCCGAACCTCGGCGTGATTTCCATGGCCTATTCCTACGGATTTTCGAATCTGGTGCTGCCGCTTCTGCTCCACGGCATTCCGCTTTTTCTGGCGCCCGCGCCGTTGCCGGAAATTTTGCGGGGCGCGGCCAAAGCCCACTGGGACCTGACTGTAGCTGGTGTGCCGGCGTTGTGGCACGCCTGGCACAAGGCCGGAGCAATTCTGCACAACGTGCGGCTGGCCATCTCGGCGGGCGCGCCGTTGCCACTGACACTGGAGCGCGCGGTCTTCGAAGAACACGGCATAAAAATTCACAATTTTTACGGCTCTGCCGAATGCGGCGGCATTGCCTACGACGCAACGGCAACTCCGCGGACGGACGAAACCTCCGTGGGCCGGCCAATCAAGAATGTAGAAGTGGCGCTCAACCCGAACGGTGTCCTCGTGGTGCGAAGCCGGGCGGTGGGCGAAACTTATTGGCCTGACCCGGAGGAAACTCTCGATGGAGGCGCCTTTCAGACCTGTGATCTGGCCGAACTCAAGGACGGATCGGTTTATCTGCGCGGTCGCATCGGCGACCACATCAACGTGGCCGGCCGGAAGGTGTCCCCGGCGACCATCGAGCAGGCGTTGCGGGAGCACGAAGCCGTGGCCGAGTGCCTGGTCTTCGGCGTGCCGAGCGGGAACGCGGACCGGATTGATCACATCGTGGCGTGTGTCACGGCCGACCGGCGCGGCACCAAGGATGAATTGAAACAATTTTTGCTCCAGCGGCTTCCGAGTTGGCAGGTGCCGCGCGAGTGGTGGTTTGTGGAATCACTCGGGACCAACGGGAACGGAAAGATTTCACGCGCGCAATGGCGGAAGGATTTTCTCGAAAATCGCGCGAAACAAAGCGTTACCCTTTAGCGCATAATCCTTGACGGCGCTCGCCGACTGCTGCGGGAAAACGGGTCGGCGCGGGAACATCATTTGGGTCTTGCGCCCGCCCTCACCCTTGTCCGCCAAATCGGCGCAGCCCCAAGGAGAGGGCCGGGAAGACGGTCGTTGAATCCAACTTCTTCCCGCAGATTTCATCGGCTTCATATATTTCGGCGAGGTTATCCGCGAATTGCGCGAATTTGCGCGAATTGAAAATCCGCTTCGCGTAATTCGCGTAATTCGCGGATTTATCAAGTCAGAGCCTCTTTACGTCGGCTGCGCCGTGGCGGACTTTTCCGCTGGAAGTCATGCTGATTTCCGCAACGAATTCGAGTGAAGTCGGCACCTTGTGGCTCGAAAGCTGGCGGCGACAGAAGGCAAGAATGTCTTCACTCGCGGTCACGGAACTGCCGTTGCGCAATTGCACTTCGGCACAGACCGCTTCGCCCATCTGGGGATGCGGACGGGCGAACACCCGCGAGCGCAGCACCGCCGGATGCTGGTCGAGCACGCCGGCAATTTCCTCCGGAAAAACCTTGTGCCCCGCCACCTGGATCACGGAGGAAGTCCGTCCGTCGAGCACGATTCGTCCCCCGCCATCGCGGTGCGCCAGATCACCGGTCAGAAACCAGCCGTCGTGCAATACTTCTTCCCGCGGCTGGGGAGGATTCAGATAGCCGGAAAACATGCCAGGACCGCGCAGGACGAGCTGGCCCGTTTCGCCCTCAGGCAATGGCTTCATCGTTTCATCCACGATCATCGCCTCGAAACCGGAAACCGGCCGGCCAATCGCTTCGGGATGTCCGGCGGCTTCCTGGATGTTCATGATGGGCAGTCCCACTTCAATGATGCCGAAGCCCTGGGACACCGGGACGTGATACCTCGCAAAAAAATCCCCCGCCATCTGCGGTTCGAGGCGGCTGGAAACGGACATCACCCGCTGAAGCGACGGCGGCAACACGCGTCCCGAACTTTCGCCGGTCAACATGCGGATGTGCATCGGGGTCACGTAAAGGAACGTGGCCTGATGCTTCGCGGCCGCGTCCAGAATGCTTTCGGCCAGATAATCGGCGTTGACCACGACCGTGGCCCCGGCCTCAAGGTAAAGGATGATGGACACGTAAAAGTGATAAGCCATCGGCAGCACCCAGAGGATTTTGTCCTCGCAGGTCAAACCCAATCCGGAATTGGCGGCTTTGGTGCGTTCCAGCACGTCGCGATGGGTCAACACCACACCCTTTGACTTGCCGGTCGTCCCCGAGGTGAACCGCACAAACGCGGCGTCCTTGATTCCCGGCGCG
>JBEKEJ010000230.1:0-4640 GCA_050013895.1 Verrucomicrobiota bacterium
CTGGCCGGGCGGGCGAAGCCTCTCGGCTTTGCCGCGCTGGCGTTGACGGACCACGATTCGGTCGAAGGTTGCGCGCGCATGGCGGCGCTTTGCGGTACGGCGGGCATTGAATTCATCACCGGCACGGAACTCACCGCCGAGCACAACGACACCGAACTTCACCTGCTCGGCTATTTCGTGGACACGCAAAACGAGAAATTCCTCGCGGATATCGCCCGGTTCCAGGCCGTCCGGCAGAACCGCATCCGCGAAATGGTGGCGCGCCTCAACGAATTGAATGTGCCGCTGGAGGCGGACGCCGTTTTTGCGCTGGCCAATTGCAAATCACCCGGACGCCCGCACGTCGCGCGCGCCCTCGTGAAGGCCGGGCTTTGCAAATCGCTCGACGAGGCGTTCGAGCGTTTTCTCAAAAAAAACCGGCCGGCGTGGGTGCCCAAGGCCAAGATGTCCGCGCTCGAAGGCGTCGAATTGATTCATCAGGCCGGCGGCCTCGCGGTGATGGCGCATCCCGGTTTGAATCGCACGGACGATGTCATCCCCGTGCTCGTGGATGCCGGGCTGGACGGCATCGAATGTTTTCACACGAAACACTCGGCCGCGACGTCCGCGCGCTATCTGGCAATCGCCGCCAAGTTTCATCTGCTCGTGACCGGCGGCTCCGATTGCCACGGATTCAGCAAGGGCAAACCGCTCATCGGCACCGTCAAGCTGCCCTATGAGCACGTCGAGAAATTGAAGTCAAAAGTTGCCGAACGAAACGCCAAAACCACCGATGGACACAGATAAACATGGATTTATTTTGCGCTTCGGAGCGCGGGCTTCAGCCCGCTTCAACATTCAAAACGAAACAGCGTTTGAAAATTCATGCCCTCTTCGTTTCGCGAATCGAAGCGGCGTGAACGCCGCGCTCCATCCGTGTCCATCCGTGTCCATCCGTGGTTAAAATCTCATGGGATTATTTTCCAAATTCAAAGCCGGCCTGCAAAAAACGCACAACCGGCTGGCCCACGAAATCAAGCGCATCGTCACCCGCTCGCCGAAACTGGATACCGCGTCGCTGGAAGAACTCGAAGCCGCGCTCATCGCCGCCGACCTCGGCCTGGCCATGACGCAACAGATCGTCGCCGCCGTCAAACAAGCCTACGAGTCACAGGGAACGACCGGCGACGATGTGTTCGCCATTGCGCGGTCTGAAGTTGAAAGGAATCTTGCATCGAACAAGACGGATTTGATCAAGGCCCCGCGGGGTCCGACGGTTGTTTCCATTGTCGGCGTCAACGGCACGGGCAAAACCACCGCCGCCGCCAAGCTCGCGCACCTGGTTCAATCGCAGAAGAGAACCGCCTTGCTCGCCGCGTGCGACACGTTTCGCGCCGCCGCCATCGAACAAATCAAATTGTGGGGGCAACGGTTGAAGGTGGAAGTCATCGCCGGCGCTTACGGCGCGGACGCGGCGTCCGTGGCCCACGATGCCGTGACTGCCGCGCAGGCGCGCAGGGCGGATTACCTGTTCATTGACACCGCGGGCCGCCTGCACACGAAACACAATTTGATGCAGGAATTGCAGAAGCTGCACCGCGTCATCGGCAGACAGATCCCCGGCGCGCCGCACGAGGTGCTGCTCGTGCTCGACGCGACGACCGGCATGAACGCACTCAACCAGGCGCGCGAGTTCAACAAGGCCGTGCCGCTCACCGGCCTGGTGGTGACGAAGCTCGACGGCACGAGCAAGGGCGGCATGGTGGTGGCGATCCAGCAGGAACTCGGCCTGCCCATCAAATTCATCGGCCTCGGCGAACAGCCGGACGATTTGCAGCCCTTCGACGCGAAACAATTCGCGCGGGCGTTGTTTGAGGAATAAAGTCAACCCCTGCGCAGTGGCGTGTCGGCAGACCGCCGCACTCAACCAGTTTTTCCGATGGCGGTTTTCCGCCGAAAGCCGCTACGCTATGAACCATGTCTGACGTCCAATGCATGCGCCTCGCCCTCCGGCTCGCCCGGCGCGGCTACGGCAGGACTTCGCCGAATCCAATGGTCGGCGCGGTGCTGGTCGAAGGCGACAAAATCGTCGGACGCGGCTGGCATCGGCGTGCCGGTTTGCCGCACGCGGAAATCGAGGCGCTCCGCGACGCGCAAAAGCGCGGCCGCAATCCGCGCGGCGCGACGCTTTACGTCACGCTCGAACCGTGTTCCACGCACGGCCGCACGCCGCCTTGCACCGACGCCATCATCGCAGCGGGTGTCAAATGTGTTGTGGTCGGCGCGACGGACCCCAACCCGAAACATTCCGGTCGGGCTTTCAAAATCTTGCGACGCGCCGGGCTTGCGGTGGAAGCGTTCGGAGTTCCCCGTTCACGCGGCAAGAGCAGCGAACCGCGGGCAGACCGCCTGAAGGCGGAACTCCAAACTCTGGTTGCCGAATGCAGCCGGCTCAACGAAACATTCAATCACTGGATTGTTCATCGCACTCCATTTGTCACGGTGAAGGCGGCGATGACATTGGACGGCAACATTGCCACGGCCAGCGGCGAATCGAAATGGATCACGGGTGAAAAGGCGCGCGCTCATGGAATGAAACTCCGGCAGGGCAGCGACGCGGTCTTGGTGGGCATCAACACGATTCTGGCGGATGATCCGGCTCTTACAGCGAGGACGAAGATGGGGAAACCGATCCGCAGAATTGTCCTGGATTCGCTGGCGCGGACGCCGTTGAAGGCGAAAGTGGTCGGCGACAAATTCGCCAGTCTGACCACCATCGTTGTGAGCAAACGCGCGCCAAAGAATCGCGTGGCGGCACTGGCGAAACGGGTGAAAGTAATCGTCGCACCTCCGGCCAAATCGGCAATCGGCAACCGGCAACCGGCAGTTGATCTGCCCTGGCTGCTGCAAAAACTCGGGGCGGAAAACGTGACCAGTCTTTTGGTCGAAGGCGGCGGCGAGGTGAACGCATCGTTCCTGCTCGGCGGACTCGCGCAGCGCGTGGCGTTTCTTTACGCGCCGAAAGTTCTGGGCGGACGCGATTCGCGGAAGGCCGTGGCCGGCGCAGGCGCGACATCCCTGGCCGAGGCGCTCCAACTTCACGACATCGAATGGAAACGACTCGGCCCGGATCTATTGTTGACGGGGCGGGTGACGTAGCCGCAGCCTTCAGGCTGCGTTCGCAGGCCAAAGGCGCGTTTTACGTTTGTCGCAGCCTGAAGCCTGTGGCTACAATTTGGAAATCATGTTCACAGGCATTGTCGAAGAAGCCGGCATCGTCGAACGCATCCAACCGGCGGCGAAATCCATTGAGTTGACCGTGCGCGCCAGCGTGACCGGCCGCGGCCTGAAACGCGGCGGCAGCCTGGCGGTGAATGGTTGTTGCCTCACCGCCGTAAAGGTTGCCACACGCGGCAAATTCAAACGGGTTCAATTTGATTTGCTCCAGGAAACGTGGCGGCGCACCAACCTGCAATTTGCCGGGCCCGGTTCGCTCGTGAACCTGGAACGTCCGTTGCGCGCGGACGGCGAATTCGGCGGGCATTTCGTGACCGGCCACATTGACGGCGTCGGCAAAATCATCCGCTGGGAACGCGCGGGACCAGACCACGTGCTCGACATCGCCGCCTCGGCTGAGGTGATGCGTTACATCGTGTCCAAGGGTTCGGTGGCAGTGGACGGCATCAGCCTGACGGTCGCGGGCGTGGACAAAAAAAGTTTCCGCGTCTGGATCATTCCGCACACCTATGAGATCACCGCCTTGTGTGAGCGCAAGGTCGGGGACGCGGTGAATTTGGAAACGGATTTGTTGGGCAAATACATCGAGAAATTTCTCGCGGGAAAATAATTCAGCCTGCCGCTCTGCAGCCGCTGACCTGGGCGCCTTCGCTTTCGTCCCTGCTTCGCCGCGGCGGAAACTGGTGCGCATAGCAGGACTTGAACCTGCACGGGTTGCCCCACTACCACCTCAAAGTAGCGTGTCTGCCAATTCCACCATATGCGCCCCGTCCTCATAATGAACCAAGCGGCACGCTCGCGCGCAAGCGATTTCAACTGCCGAAAAGCCATTGCCACCCGCGCCAGAGTCCGGGGCCGGGACGCGCGGGATTGAAGACCGGGCCGTGCTGACGCCCCAGGTCCAGTTGCAGGAAAACCCCGATGCTGTTGGCGCCGCGCCCATGCGAGCGGATGGCATCCACGCCATAAGCGTAATTGACCATAACTTTGAGCCTCTGCGATGGCGAATGATACAAGAGCCCGCCCCCAACGCCGTTGAGCCAGGTGCCGGGTTGTTCGAGCCCCGGCAGATAATCCACAAACGCGCTGGCCGCGTTTACGTCAATGTTCCAGCTTTTTTTGGGGTCGAGGGGCAAAAGGTAATTGGCGTTGAGCAGCGCAAACTGGCGCGCGCTGATCTCCTGAAAATAATAGCCGGGCAGCGACAGCGGAAATTCCGCGACGAGCGGCAGAAATCCGCCGAGCCGATACGCGCTGAAACGGTCGGCGTCCACGCTCGTGCCGGCAGTCAGGCGGACGTAGAAACTTTGCTGGCTTTTGGGCAGCGTGTAAGCCAGCGCCGCTTCCGCCCAAAACAGATGCGATTGCTCCTTGAGTTCGCGGTCGCCGCTAAAACCATACGTGCCGGAATCGCTGCGCAGATA
>JBEKEJ010000231.1:0-4611 GCA_050013895.1 Verrucomicrobiota bacterium
ACGGCAGGCAGGATGCCTGCCGCCACATTATTCAGACTCTCCCTGGGAGAAAGAAAAACCGGGCCAAGCGGCCAGAAGATGACCGAGAAGCCCGGGGAATTTTGAATGAGTACAACGTAGGATCACGGAGAACTCCGACCTGGTTTGTACCGGAACACAGATCGAAAATCGGTGGTTAAAAATTCAAAGAACAGCGGGCAACCACACCCCATCACCTCTTGGTGATGGCCAATAAATCACAATCACTTATTCATGTCAAATACATACGGCTAAGTATAAGACAATTGATTATAACTAGATTGTTCGATTAAAATGGGCTTGGAATTACAATGTAATCCCGTCGCGCAGACCCGCTGGCGCATGAATGCGGCGTTCCGTTGCCGTGTCCAGGCGCGCCAGCCAATCCGCCCGACGAAGATTTCTGGAGAAGATTCCTGTTTACAGCGCGGCGTCGGGTGTTAATATCGAAACACAAACAAGACGAGGAAGACGCGTGAAGAAAATTGAAGCGATCATCAAGCCTTTCAAACTCGACGACGTGAAGGCGGCGTTGGCGGCGCTGGGGGTGCAAGGGATGACGGTTTCCGAAGTGAAGGGGTTCGGCCGCCAGAAGGGGCACACGGAAATTTATCGGGGCAGTGAATACACCGTGGATTTTCTTCCCAAGGTCAAAATCGAGGTGGTGCTGGCCGATGGTTTGGTTTCATCAGCGATGGACGCGATTTTGAAAGGCGCGAAGACCGGAAAAATTGGCGACGGCAAAATCTTTGTGAGTCCCGTGGAGAGTGTCGTCCGCATCCGCACCGGCGAAACCGGCGAGGAGGCTGTTTGATTGAAGTACCGGCAGTGTTGCGGAGCAAAAAATGTTGATTAATTTGACAAGAAAAGGCATGTGAATAACCCGTGAACAAGAGTTAATATGTTCTCCTAGAAACTTTCGGCCCAATACCATAAAAATGGCCGCGTTGTTCGAAGGTGTTCCCAGGCGTTTAAGAATTTTGGTGAAATTGCGGATGGAGATTCGGTTTTTTGATTGTGTAACTTGTTGCTGTTCAACAAGTTGTTTTTGGTGCAAAATGAATTTTTTGGCGATCAGAGATGATTCAGCGGCTGCCTATTCGGACCGATTGCTCTTTGCCAAAGTGAGCGCCCGCGGAAAACGGCCATAAACGCCGATTTCGGGGCTAGGTGAATAAAAGGCTTACAAAACAGGCTTTTGACGAAACACATGCAGCTTTCAGCGGAAAAAATCTGGAATTCGGCCCAGGAGCAACTTCGCTCCAAGTTGAGCAAGGACACTTACAACATGTGGTTTGCGCCGTTGCGCGTCTGTGCCATGGACAACAGCCAGGTCACGCTTGAAACGCCCAACGAGTTTTGCGAACTCTGGCTCAAGGACAACTATCTCAGCCTGTTGCAGGACGCCGTGGCCATCGCCGCCAGCCGCCAATTGCAGGTGAAATTCAAGATCGGAACAGGAACTGCCCCGACGACGCTGGCTCCGGCTGCAGCGCCGGCCAAGACAAAAACCGCCGAATCATCGCACGAACGCTCGCCGGGCAGCGGCGAATTGCAGTTCAATCCCAAGAATACGTTTGAATCGTTCGTGGTCGGCAACAATAACAATTTTGCCTACGCCGCGGCCCTCGCGGTGGCGCAGGTGCCCGGCAAATCCTATAATCCGCTCTTTCTTTACGGCGGCGTTGGTCTGGGCAAGACGCATTTGCTTCACGCCATCGGCCAGCACGTTGTCAGCAACAAAAAAGGCGCGCGCGTGGCCTATCTCTCCTCCGAAAAGTTCACCAACGAATACATTGATGGCATCCAAAACAACCAGCTCGTCAAGTTCCGCAAAAAATACCGCCAGACGGACGTGCTGTTGATTGATGACATCCAGTTCCTGGCCGGCAAGGAACGCATTCAGGAGGAATTTTTCCACACCTTCAACGCGCTGCACGAGGCGCGGAAACAAATCGTGCTCACCTGCGACCGTCCGGCCAGCGAAATTCAGGGGCTTGAACATCGGCTTGTCTCGCGTTTCGAGTGGGGGCTGGTCACGGATTTGCAGCCGCCGGACGTCGAAATGCGCCTGGCCATCCTCCAAAAGAAGGCGCAAATCATGGGCGTGACCCTGCCGGATGAAGTGATGAATTTCCTCGCCAACCGCATTCGCACCAATGTCCGCCGGCTCGAAGGGGCGCTCATCCGCGTCGCTTCTTACGCCTCGCTCACCGGCAAAAAACTCTCCATCGAGGTCGTCGAAGGATTGCTGCGCGAAATCCTTCACGAAGAGGGCCGGTTGACCATCAGCATCGAAGTCATCCAGAAAAAGGTCGCCGAGCATTATGACATCCGCCTCGCCGACATGGCCAGCAAACGGCGCCCGGAAAACATCGCGTTTCCGCGCCAGGTCGCCATGTATCTTTCCCGGCAGATGACCGAAAGCTCGCTCAACACCATCGGCGAGGCCTTCGGCGGACGCGATCACGGCACGGTGCTTCACGCCTGCCGCCTCGTCAAAGACCGCATGGAGGTGGACGCCAATGTTCGTCAGGTCGTCAATTACCTCGAAAAACAGTTGACGCGGTAAGCCGGGCGGTGTTGGAGTGATGGAGTAATGGAGTGGTGAAACAAACAATCTGAATCGCCGCGAGACCCATTACTCCATTTCCCCATGCCTGTCATCGAAGTCCATGGCCTGACAAAAGCCTTTCGCACCTACAAAAAGCGGCCGGGATTTGCCGGCGCCATCAAGGGACTTTTTCATCGTCAATACGAACAACTCGTCGCCGTCAACGACGTCAGTTTCAAAATTGAACCGGGCGAACTGGTCGGTTTTCTGGGTCCCAACGGCGCGGGCAAGACGACCACGCTGAAAATGCTCGCCGGGCTGCTGTTTCCCAGCAGCGGTTCGGCGCGCGTGCTGGGTTACGTGCCGTGGGAACGCCACGACGGTTACCGCCGCCAGTTTGCGCTCGTGCTCGGCCAGAAGAACCAGCTTTGGTGGGACTTGCCCGCGCGCGAATCGCTCGAACTGAACTCAAAAATCTACGGCATCCCCGCCGACCGCTTCGAGCGCACCGTCGCCGAAATGAGCGAATTGCTCAACGTTCGCGACAAGCTCGACGTCAGCGTCCGCGAACTTTCCCTCGGCGAACGGATGAAGATGGAACTCATCGCCTCGTTGCTCCACCAGCCCAAGGTGCTGTTCCTCGACGAGCCAACCATCGGCCTCGACGTGGTTTCGCAGAAGATCGTCCGCGAATTCATCCGCCGGCACAATTCCGGGCAAAAGACGACGATTTTACTCACGAGCCATTACATGGCCGACATCCAGGCGCTTTGCGACCGCGTCATCATCATTGACCACGGCAAAATCTTTTTTGACGGCCGGCTGGCCGAAATTGTGGACCGCTTTGCCGATTTCAAACTCATCACGATTCAATGCGCCGGCACCGAGGCCCACTCGAAGGAAAACCTCTCCCGCTACGGCGAGGTCGTCGAAAAAACGCCGGGCACCATTACGCTCAAGGTCAAACGCGACCGCGTCATCGCCGTCTGCAAGTCGCTGCTCGACGATTTGACCGTCACAGACATTGACATTCAGGAAGTGCCGATCGAGGACGTCATCCGCCAGATTTTCGCGCGATAGGCGGGGCCGGAGCTTGGGAATGAAGATGTTGGCCTCTGATGGCGATTTGCCAGTGCCGAATTATGCGCCAGTTCCAAGTTCAAGACTCAATCGTAAATCTGAAATCGCAAATCATAAATCGTCAGGCCGCTTCCGCGTCCTGCTTGCGCCGCACAATCGGCTTGATTTCGCCGCGCACAACCTGCCGGGTGATTTTGACGTGGATGATGTCGCCGCCGTCCGGCGCTTCATACATCAAATCGAGCATCAGCCTTTCCAGCAGGCTGCGCAGCGCGCGCGCGCCGGTGCCTTTTTTGTGCGCCTGCGCTGCCAGCTCGCGCAGCGCGTCGGGCGTGAATTCCAATTCCACACCCTCCATCGCCAGGAGCTTGGCGTATTGCTTGGTCAGCGCGTTTTTGGGTTCCGCCAGAATGGAAACCAGTTGTTCGTCGGACAATTCCGCGAGCGTCGTCACCACCGGCAATCGGCCGATGAATTCAGGAATGAAACCAAAGTTGAGCAGATCCTCGGGCTCGACGTGCTGCAAAAATTCATCGCGCGCCGTGCCCGCGTTTTTTTGCGTTTCGCCAATCGCGCCGAAACCCATCGTGTGCCGGCCCAGCCGCCGCTGGATGACTTTTTCCAGACCGACGAATGCGCCGCCGCAGATGAACAAAATATTCGTCGTGTCCACGCGGATGTATTCCTGCTGCGGATGCTTGCGCCCGCCCTGCGGCGGCACGTTGCAGACCGTGCCCTCAAGGATTTTAAGCAGCGCCTGCTGCACGCCTTCGCCTGAAACGTCGCGCGTGATGGACGGGCCTTCGGACTTGCGTGCGATTTTGTCAATCTCGTCAATGTAAATGATGCCGCGCTGGGCGCGTTTCACGTCGTAATCGGCGTTTTGCAACAGCCGCAGAATGATGTTTTCCACGTCCTCGCCAACGTAGCCGGCCTCGGTGAGCGTCGTGGCGTCGGCG
>JBEKEJ010000232.1:0-4580 GCA_050013895.1 Verrucomicrobiota bacterium
CTGTGTGCATCTTGGAAGTTCCCCCGGTCTTCAAATGCCTTGGAGTCAGAACGCCACATTTGCAGGGCAACTGCATCAATTCTCATTTTCCTGCCGCCTCAAGGCGGCGTTCCGGGGGAACATTCACGATGCACACCAATGCCTGACGCGATGGCGGATGGCCGGAAAGTGCCGCCGTATTTATAATTTGTGGCATAAGCGCTGCTGCTCACTTGCCCGGCAACGGCAGACGAATGGGGGCGATATGGGCGATATTGCCGGCGCATACGAATGAGAATTCAGCGACGAACATAGGCGGGATGAACACCAGGACCATTCTTTATGTCGAGGACGACCCGGTCGTGCAGATGGCGTATCGTCATCGCCTGGAGCGCGAGGGGTTTTCCATCGAGTCGGCGAAAGACGGTTTGGAGGCGATGAAGATTCTGTTGCGACTGGAACCGGATCTGGTGGTGCTGGACTTGATGCTGCCCAAGTTCGACGGCGGGGAAGTGCTCAAATTCATGCAGGCCAATCCCCGTCTGAAAACCGTTCCGGTCATCATCCTGTCAACCAACTCGATAATTGATGCGGACGAGGAGTATGTTCTGGAGGGCGCCAACCGGCGTTTCATCAAAGACCACTGCACCTTCCCGATGTTGCTGCAAGCGATCCAGAATTTGATGGCGGAAACGCCGGCCAAAGACAGTGCCTTCCCCGACGGTCAAGTTGACCGCGGGCTTCCCCAGAAGCTGGAGAAAACGGCGGCCTGACCGAATTAGTTGTTTTCGGCCGGGGAGAAATCCATCGCGGTTTCATCAGCCATCGGCCGGGCGGTTCAATCACTGGACTTCATGTTTCATCGCCCCGGCATACGGTTTGCCGTCCACGAACACCTCCTTGATTCTCGGGTGGCCGGACGCGGGGACGACGGCTTGGACGGTGAGTTTGCCCGTGGGATTGCCCGTGCCCTCGGCGACAAAATAATTCTCGATGCCGTAGGTGACGTGAACGGAATTTGTGCTCCACCAACGCTGGTCACTTTTGCCGCGCAGCAGAATTTCAGTCGCCGCCGGCGCAAACCCGTTGGTGGCGGCGCGGGTCACTTCGTAGAACCGGTTCGTGCCGGGCGCCAGCGCGACGAACACTTTCGTTCCATAAGGCAAACCCTTTGCCACCGGCGGCGAAAACAAACTCACCGGCACGTCGCTGATGTTGTAATTCAGGATGAGATAATCGCCCCGGAGCAGGTCGCGCGGGTCCACGCGGCGGGTTTCCAGCAGGATGACTTTGCCGGTGGCGAGGGCGTGTTCCTGCACGGCGACGGTGCCGAGCAGCCACGCGCTTTGGAGCGCGAGGACGAGGATGAAGAGCTTGAGTTTCATGGGACCTCCTTCACCACAGGTAGTTTGATGTGTTTCATCAGGGTGCGGCGTTTCTTTTCGAGATAAACACCGAATAGAATCAGGAACACGCCCGAAACGACGAACATCAGGCCGGTGCGCGCCATCGAGCCAAGCAAGTCACAGTAGGCCGCGATGATGTCCAGCGCGATGAAAACGACGCCGAGGTTGACGAGGAACGGCGAGCGTTCCTGGAGGCCGACCTGGATTTGCAGCAGGCAAAAGACGAAAAGGGCGATGGTGGCGATGAGATAGGCCCACGATTCGTTCCAACGGGTGTATCGCCAGCCGGCGTCGTAGTCGTTCCGCCAGATGCCAAACCAGATGCACGTCATCAGAGCCAGCATTCCCAAAAGCGACGCGAACCAGGTCCAGCGCCATTGCATCGTCAGCGAACGGAGACATTTAATCCCAAATGCGGCCAGCAAAATTGCAAACGGGACAAGCGCGGGAAAGACCCATTGTGAGGTTTCGCCGGTTTCCCAGCCGAAAAAGTTTTTCCACGTCGACGGGAAAAAGAAAATCAGAAACAGGAACAGTCCGAGTTTTTCCGTCGCGCCAGCGAATTCAAAAAACCTTGTCACGCGCAGACAATAACCTGCGCCGAGATAAGCCAGTCCCAGCAGCGAGTAGAGCAACACCTGCCGTTCCGACTGGCAGTAAATCCAACTATCGCGTTCGTTGACCTCGAAACCGAACCAGATGCCGAAGGCGAGCAGCAACAGGACGTGTTGCGATTTGGAGCGCAGCAGCCACGGCAACGCGGCGATCCCGAGCCACCAAAGCAGAAAGGCGTTCGGCGGACGCGAGACGATGTTGTAGATCTGGCCGAGGAGCGCGATGTTGGCGAGGAACAGGCACGAGCCGATGAGCTGCAGCGCTTCGCCGGTCTTCCGGTATTTTCCCCGAATTTCGCGCAGCCACCAGCCGCCGGCGTGCGCGCCGAGCATGAGCGTAAGGCCGCCGGCGATTTTCGCGCCGCGCGGAATTTCATTCCAGTGCGCGGAAATCAGCAGCGCGACGCCCGCCGCGATGAGCGCCGCGCCGATGATGGAAACGATGGCGAGGAATTTATTGCCGCCGTCCTCCTTCAGGTTGAAGTGTTCGATGATTTTCCGCCGCTGGTCATCGCTGATGAGGCCGGCGTCCTGAATTTTTTGAATGTCGGCGTGTTTCATTTTCCCAGTTGGGTTGGTTTGATTCTAGAATGAACCAATTCACCGGCCACTGATTCCGCGTTTATAAATTTACTTCGGTTTTCATGGTCCCATGCCTGCGCTCAAGCCCGCGACACCAATGACGGCGCCGATAATGGCGGCATCAGCGGTTACGCAGACCGGTGTGAGCGCGATTCTCCAGACGGTTGGCCGGGCTTCCCGATAGACCGGTAGATCAAAGCACCCCAGATCGGCGCCATTATGCCAGAGAACGAAACTGTGCCGGTCGGCTGCCAACACGGCACAATAACCGTTTGACGGAGGATTGTCACTCGCTGTCGCATCCAACAATGGAATCGGCTCCATGGCGGCACAAGCGGCCGGGTTGACAAACCCAGGTTTTGGATGTTTTGACGTGTTGGTGGCATAGGCGAACAACGAATAGGCCCGAAGCTCGAGCCTGGTGGATTTCCCCTGTTGTTCGTCATACTCAACCAACACATCCCGGGTTTGTGGAGCCTGCGTTAGACGGAGATGTGGATCTTTCGCGGCTTGATACAGCGTTTTGCGCCATAGCCGGCAGGTGATCAATCCGCATTGGTTGGTGCGCGCACTGACCTGACCCGTCCTTCCATTGCGCGCCTGGTTGCCGGGCGGCGCGGGGGCCACACATCCACCCGCGAGCAAAGCCAGAACCAGCACGGCAATAATGCGGGCTGTCGGTTGGTGCATGGTTCGTGTCTTCATGATTTGCCTTTCTGTTTTGCCTTCGGGACGTGAAACCGCGCAACCGTCGTCGAAATGAGTTGCGCGTTTCTACGTCGCGAGCGCCTCCGCCTCCCGCACCGCGCGGCGGCCAAAATTCAGTGATGTTTTGAGCATCCGCTTGAATTTGCGCCGGCGTTCACGGGTTTCTTCGGCGGAATAAAGTTGCTTCACCAGTTTCAAGAAACCGCTTTGCAATTGTTCGACGCTCATGTTTTTCGGACGGAAATTGATGTCGAACAGCGTGCAAAGCTCCCACGCGCGGTCGCGAATGATGCGCCCTTCACGCTTGAGCCGCGCGTAAAGCGGCGTGCCGGGAAACGCGGTCATGAACGTCACCTGCACCTCGTAAAGCCCGGAATCGCGCGCGAAATGGAGGACGTCATCAAACACGTCGCGCGTGTCGCCGTCCAGGCCGAGGATGAAGCAGCCATTGACGGTGATGCCGTAGGATTGAATCTTCGCGATGGCTTCCTTGTAAAAATCCTGCTGGCGCAGTTTCCAGTTCGATTTCAATTCCACACCGTAAAGACTGGTGCGGCAGGGACTTTCGAGACCGATGAGGATCTGCTGGCAGCCGGAGTCGCGCAGGAGCCCGAGCAGCTCGTCGTCGTCGGCCACGCGCACATCGGCCTCGGTAAACCAGCGGAGTTTTTCCTTCGCGAGCTCGCGCAGAAGTCTTTTGTAATGTTCGCGGTGGACAAAGCTGTTGTCGTCGGCGAACTCGATAAACGGGCGCGGCCAGATTTTTTTGATTTCGCGGATTTCGGCGATGACTTTTGCGACCGGCTTCACCTTGTAACGCGGCGTCAGCAGGATGGAACTGGCGCAAAATTCGCAGCGATGCGGGCAGCCGCGGCTCGTTTGCACGGTGAGGCGGTTGTATTTGTCCGGGTCGAGCAAATCGAAACGTGGCATCGGCGCGTCGGCCAGGTCGAATTCCCGCGACGGCGTATAAACCGGCTTGAGTGCGCCACGGTCGAAATCGGCGAGGACTTGCGGCCAGAGCGGTTCGCCTTCGCCGATGACGACGCTGGTGCCATGCTCCTGCGCCTCCGCCGGCAGTGAACTGACGGTGATGCCGCCCAGAATGACCGGAATTCCTCGGGCGCGGTAAAAATCGGCGACGGCGTATGCCTCGTGGAGCTGCGCCGTGAACGTGCTGATGGCGACGAGATCGAAATCGGTTGGGAGGTCAAATGCAGTGGCGGCGGGCATCCTGCCTGCCGTGGAGGGCGGCATCCTGCCGTCCGGATTGGCGTATGAATCTTCACGC
>JBEKEJ010000233.1:0-4574 GCA_050013895.1 Verrucomicrobiota bacterium
ATGGGCCCTGGCGAAGGGAAATTTGCCGCAAATTTGACCGGTTGTCGAGATAAAGCGAGACCGGGCAGTGGCGTCATTTGACCGGAGCGCGGAGCATTGCTCCTCATATATCAAGGGATGCAGCCTGCGGAGCAATGCTCCGCGCTCCAAAAGCCGCCGGGGCGGCACATCGAAAAAAAAGAGCGGCAATTGAAATTTTTGATTCACACGCCGGCACGATTTGGATTAAGCTGGCGGCAGATTCATCGGAAAGCAAGCGCCCGCATGATGTGGATCGAACAAATGCAGTCAGCACAGTGGCTCCGGGCAACCGGATGTGCGCTGGGCGCTTACGTGCTCGGCTGCTTCGCCACCGGCTACTACCTCGTGCGCGCCCGCACCGGACGGGACCTCCGCGAAATCGAAAGCGGCAGCGTCGGCGCGCGCAATGCCGGTCGCGTTCTGGGCATACCCGGCTACCTGCTCACCATGTTGGGTGATATGGCCAAGGGCGCGCTGGCGGTCTGGTTCGCGGCGGAATTTGCCAACCACAACCGGCTGGCCATGGCGCTGGCGGTGCTCGCCGTGGTTGCCGGGCACGTCTGGCCGGCGCAACTGCGCTTTCGCGGCGGCAAGGGCGTGGCCGCCTCGTTCGCGGCGTTGCTGATGTTTGACTACCGGGTCGCATTGACGATGCTGGTGGTGTTTCTGGCCGGCCTGGTCGTTACGCGGAAAAGTTTGTTTCCCGCCATGTTTGCCTATGCGTGTCTGCCGCTGGCCGACGGGTGGTTCCACCGCGCCGGCTTGACGGCGACCCTCATGACCGCCGTGGCGGCGATTATTTTGTTTGCGCACCGGAGGAATTTAGCGGAAGAAATGGCAGCGCTGCTGGCGCGGCGCGCCATGGCATCCAAACCCGAACACACAAAATTATGAGTACACCGGAACCGTTGGTGTTCAAATTCGCGAGCGAGGATTGGGAGTTCGAGCAGATTCACCGGCTCAATTACAAGACCTTCGTCGAGGAAATCCCCCAACATCAGGCGTCCCCCACCCAGCGGCTCGTGGACAAATTCCACGCCGAGAACACTTATCTGATCTGCCTGAGCCGTCAAAAACTCGTCGGGATGCTCGCCGTGCGCGGCAAGCGGCCGTTTTCACTCGACCAGAAACTGCCGAACCTCGACGGCTTTTTGCCGGCGGGTCGGACGGTTTGCGAAATCCGGCTGCTGGCCATTGAGAAGAAATTCCGCGGCGCGCAGGTGTTGCAGGGAATCCTCGCGCTGCTCTGGCAGCACGGCGTCGAAAAAGGCTACGACCTCGCCATCATTTCCGGCACCACGCGGCAGCAAAGATTGTATCAGCACCTCGGTTTTGTGCCGTTCGGCCCGCTCGTCGGCAGCGGCGACGCGCAGTTTCAGCCCATGTTTGTCACGCTTGAAACGTTCGAGGTGACCGCGCGCGAATTTCTGCGGTCGTCGCCCGCACGCTCGTTTCATCCCAGCGCGGTGAATTTTCTGCCCGGCCCGGTGGCGATCCGGCGCGAGGTGCGCCGCGCGTTCGAGCAGGCGCCGGAATCGCATCGCGGCGAAAGTTTCAAAAAGGATTTTCAGTCCGCCAAACAAATCCTTTGCGAGCTGGTCCGCGCCAGAAACGTCGAGCTGTTCGTCGGCTCCGGCACTTTGGCCAACGACGCGGTCGCCGGTCAATTGTCGCGGCTCAAGGGCCGGGGATTGGTTTTGAGCAACGGCGAATTCGGCGAACGCCTCGTGGACCAGGCGCGGCGGTTCAATTTGAAATGTGACACGCTCGCTTTCAACTGGGGCCAGCCGCTGGACCTGGCCGTGGTGAAGCGAAAGCTATCCAACCGGCTCGCCTGGCTCTGGTGCGCGCACTGCGAGACCTCCACGGGCATTCTGGCCGATCTCGACGCGCTCAAGGCGATGTGCGCCGCACGCGGCGTGAAGCTGTGCCTCGACAGCATCAGCGCCATCGGCACGATGCCGGTGAATTTGGAGGGTGTTTATCTGGCGTCCTGCTCCAGTGGCAAAGGCCTCCGCGCGTATCCGGGCATCTCGATGATTTTCTACCACCACGAAATCACCCCGGCGCCGGACAAATTGCCGCGCTATTTGGATCTCGGATATTACGCGGAGGAAGAAGGAACGCCGTTCACGTTTTCGTCGAACCTGCTTCACGCGCTGCACGCGGCGGTGAAACGCGTGAATTGGGAAAAGCGCTTTGCGGAAACGGCCGAATGGTCGGCGTGGCTGCGTTCGCGGCTGACGGAACTTGGTTTTGACTTGATCGGCAACGGCGCGAGAACGTCACCGGCGGTCGTTACGATTGCGCTGCCGCCCATATTGAACTCGGTAAAAATCGGCGAAGCCATGCAGGAAGCCGGGTATCTGTTGAGCTACAATAGCGGCTATCTGCGCCGGAAAAACTGGATTCAAATCTGCCTCATGGGCGAGTGCACGCATGAAAAGGTCGTCTCCGTGACGAACGCGCTGAACCGGGTCTGCTTCCGCCGGCATGTCTCGCCACCGGCGCCGGCGGTTCAGGCAGCGAAATAACTACTCTCCAAATAAAGAATCAAGTGCCGCTTTTCATCGGCCAACCTGCTGCCACCATCCCCCGGTAGCCGCCAATGAGCGATTGGACGTTGCGATAACCCATTTTTTGCGCGGCATCGCAGGTGAGCGCCGACCGGAATCCGCCGCCGCAATACATGATGATTTCCGTCTTCGGGTCGGGAAACCTTTTCTCCAAATCGCGCTCCAGAATTCCCTTGCCCAGATGCACGGCCTCGACGGCGTGCCCGGCCTGCCATTCGTGGTCCTCGCGCACGTCCAGCAAAACGGTTCCGGAATTGGCTGCCAGCCGCGCGCGCGCTTCGGCAACGCTGATTTCGTTGACCCGTTGTTTGGCGTCGTTGACCAGGCTCAGAAATCCGGGTGAATGGTGCATGTGGCCAAGTTAAGCCGCGCGCTGCGGCGGTCAAAGAAATTTCATGTTGGGAAACCCGGTTTGGAGTTCCGCCTTCAGGCGGTTTCCGGGAAGTATTTGGTTTCTGCCGCGTGAACGCGGAACTCCATACCGTGGCAACACGCGAGTTGCGTGCGAAGAAATTGTTCCAGTCGCCAAGGGTCTCACCCACCATCAAACGAATTTCATTCCCCGGCGACTGGCAAAATGATTCAATCATTTCATGGATGTGAAAAATTTGAACACCGTTCCGTCCTTCCTCACCAAGGACGGCTCGGAAATCCGCGAATTGCTGGCGCACCGCAATTCCGTCATCCGCAACCAGAGCCTGGCCGAAGCGCGCATTCCAGCCGGCGCCAGCACGCAGGAGCACTATCACGTCAGGGCCGAGGAAGTTTATTATCTCACGCACGGCACGGGGCGGATCCGCATCGACGGCGAAACCCGCGATGTCCGCGCCGGCGACGCCGTCGCGATTCCGCCGGGAAGCAGACACAAGCTCTGGAACACCGGAGTTGAAACGCTCCGGCTGCTGTGTTGTTGCGCGCCAGCCTATGAGCACGATGACACCGTCATTACCGAATCGTGAATTGACCTCCGCGCCGCCGCACGTTCTACTGTGGCCATGAAAACGTTCACGCCGTTGACGCTGTTGTTGCTCGCCGGAATGATGGCTGCCGGCTGTATTTTTCACAGGGCGAAGAAAACCCCTGCGTCCACGTCCGCGCCGCGCATGTCAGAGACCGTTGTCAAACCGGACAATTCACTCGCAGCCCGGGTCGCCACCTACAATGTCGCCGGCCGGTTCGTTGTGCTGAGTTTTCCGGTCGGCCAGATGCCGAAGCTGGATCAAACGCTGTTTCTTTATCGGGACGGTTTGAAAGTCGCCGAAATCAAGGTGACCGGTCCGCAACGCGACAACAACATTGTGGCTGATCTCGTGAGCGGCGACGCCCAGGCGGGCGACGAAGTGCGCGATCAATGATTTGTCCGGAGGGACGAGTTATACGAGTTCCAGTTCCGGCTACGGATTGCAGGAGTCAGGGACTCGTGTAACGTGTCCCTCCGGGATTCATTCATCTGTCTTGCGCGATTTTTCCGTGAACGGCTTGACGGTCCTGGGCAGCGCGTTTTTCTGGTAGGGCGAATGGAGATTGAAATAAATTCCGCACAGCGGCCGCGGTTCGCCGCTCTCGCTCAAAATGATCGTGACCCGCTTGTCCAGCGCGATGCCGTGGCGCAGACCCGCGCCGCGGCTTTCATAGGCCTTGATGGCCTTGCCCATCAGCGAAACCAGCGACGTTTCGAAATCCTCCGGCGTCTTGTCCAAACATACGATGTATCGCTCGTAAGCCCTGACGGCGGCGGCGATTTCGCGCTTGAATGTTTCAATGGTCACGGCTTCAACATAGTTCATCCGGCGCGCAATGCAGCAAAATTTAATCAGCCGTCGCAGCCGGTTTCGCCCTGGTTCGCGGGCCGAAAAGCGCCGTTCCAATCCGTATCAGCGTCGCGCCCTCCTCGATCGCCACCTCGAAATCGCCGCTCATGCCCATGCTCAAATGGGGCAGGGGAGCGCCGAGGATTTGTTCACACCGCGCCTTCAT
>JBEKEJ010000234.1:0-5960 GCA_050013895.1 Verrucomicrobiota bacterium
AATAACCCTCGGCGTGGATGTAGGAAATTTCCTTCAGCTTGAGCGCGCCTTCCAGCGCGATCGGGAACGTGTAACCGCGTCCCAGGAAAAAGAAATCCTCGGCCTTCGCATATTTCCTGGCGAGTTTTTTCAATGCGTTGTCCTGCGCGAGGATGGCTTCGAGTTGTTTGGGCGCGGCTTCGAGCGCGTGCAATATCTCCAGCGCCCGACGGGCGGACAGGTTTCGCATCCGGCCCAGATGCACGGCCAGCAACGCAAGAATCGTGAGCGTGGAGACGAACGCCTTGGTCGAGGCCACGCCGATTTCCGGGCCGGCGTGCATGTAAATGCCGCCATCGGATTCGCGCGCGATGGCGCTGCCGACGACGTTGACGATGGCAAGCGCGCGATGGCCCCGGCGCCTGGCCTCGCGCAACGCGGCAAGCGTGTCGGCGGTTTCGCCGGATTGAGAGACCACGAGCAGCACGGTGTTTTTTTCGAGCGGCGCGTTGCGATAACAAAATTCGTGCGCGAACTCGACCTCCACCGGAATTTGCGCCAGTTCCTCAATCAGATATTCGCCGACCAGCGCCGCGTGCCAGCTCGTGCCGCTGGCGGCAATGACGATGCGGTCAATCGCCCGCAACTCGGCGGACGTCAGGTTCAGGCCGCCGAACTTGGCGGTGGCGCCTTCCTTGTCCACGCGGCCGCGCAGGGCGTTTTCCACGGTGCGCGGCTGCTCAAAGATTTCCTTGAGCATGAAGTGCGCAAACTTGCCGCGCGCAGCGTCTTCCTGGTTGAATTCGAGATTGCTGATCTGGACGTTGGCGGTGTCCGTGCCGAGATTCAAAACGTCGAACCGCCCGGGCGTGACGGTGGCCACGTCGTAATCGTTGAGATAGACGACCTTTTTCGTGTGCGCGACGATGGCATTGGCGTCGCTGGCCAGAAAATTTTCACCCGTGCCGATGCCGATGATGAGCGGCGAACCGCGCCGCGCGCCGATGATGGTGTCAGGCTGGTCGGCCGAAATCACCGCCAGGCCGTAGGTGCCGATGACTTCACGGAGCGCGTCGCAGACGGCCTGGATTAATTCATTTCCGATTTCCGATTTCCGATTTCCGATTTTAATTTGGGCCTTGTTATCCCGGCTCCTGCGTTTCTCATAATAATCGCCGATCAAATGCGCGAGCACCTCGGTATCGGTGTCGGATTTGAATTTGTGTCCGGCCTGGAGCAGCTTTTGTTTGAGTGCGTCGTAGTTTTCAATGACGCCGTTGTGGACGATGGCGATCCGGCCGGACTGATCCAGGTGCGGATGGGAATTGACATCCGACGGCGGCCCGTGCGTGGCCCAGCGCGTGTGGCCGATGCCGAGATTGCCCGCGACCGGTTTGGATTTCAGCAAGCGGGCGAGGCCTTCGCCGATTTTCCCCTTTTTCTTGCGCACGAGCAGTTCATCGCCGTCCAGCACGGCCACACCCGCGCTGTCGTAGCCGCGATATTCCAGCCGTCGCAATCCTTCCAGCAGGATGGGCGAGGCCGCTTTTTTTCCGACGTATCCGATGATGCCGCACATAAATTTTCATCCGCGAATTGCGCTAATTATCGCGAATTTTCTGAAAATGAATTCGCGGAAATTGGCGAAATTAGCGGATTCATCTCCGGTTCAAAATCCAATCTGCCGCTTGGTTCAAATCATCCACCACAACCGCGCGCGAAATTTTTCCCGGCGATTCGCGTTCGAGTTCCGCGCCGTAGCCGGTGCGGACCAAAATGCTCTTTTTCACGCCCGCGTTCCAGCCGCATTCCAAGTCACTCAGTTTGTCGCCAATCAAAAAGCTTTGCGCCAGGTCCAGGCCGAATTCGTCGCGCGCGTCGAACAAAAATTGCGGCGATGGTTTGCGTCCCCGGGCCGGCTCGCCGGGTGCTTCCGGCGCGATGTAAATTTTCCTGAAGCTCACGCCGCGGCTTGCCAGTTCACGGCAGAGATGCTCGTTGACGCGCTCCACGTCCGCAAGCGTGAAGTGGCCGCGCCCGATGCCGGACTGGTTCGAGACGATGAACAGCTTGAAGCCCGCGTCGCAAAGCCGTTTCAAGCCGGTCGGCGTGGCCGGAAAAATTTCCACGTCTTCCGGCCGGCACAGATAATTTTTTTCCACGATGAGCGTGCCATCGCGGTCGAGAAAAACGGCCCGGTTCATTCCGGCAAATTGTGGTTTGATTATGGCAAGAATGGAATTGAATTCTTTGCCGCCGCCAGGCATCCTGTCATGGTTTCTGATTTTTAACCAACAAACGACAGCGACAACATTCACATGAGCAAAGGCAGATTGGGTATTTTGGTTGGTGGCGGTCCGGCGCCGGGCATCAACGGCGTCATCGCGGCGGCCACCATCGAAGGCATCAACCAGGGCTTTGAAGTCATCGGTTTTCGCGACGGCTTCAAATGGCTCGCGGCGGGCGAGGCGCAGCATTGCCGGCCGCTGGCGATTCGCGACGTGACGGGGATTCATCTGCGCGGCGGCTCGATTCTCGGCACCTCGCGCACGAACCCGACCAAGTCCGAAACCAGCATGCAGAACGTGTTCAAGGTTTTTGAACAGCTGGGCATCACGACGCTGGTGACGATTGGCGGCGATGACACGGCGTTTTCCGCCAGCCAGGTGGCCAAGCGCAGCAAGGGAAAAATCCACGTCGCGCACGTGCCCAAGACGATTGACAACGATCTGCCACTGCCCGGCTCGACGCCGACGTTCGGCTTTGAAACGGCGCGGCACTACGGCGTGCATATCGTGCGCAACCTGGCCGAGGACGCCCGCACCACGTCGCGCTGGTATATCATCATCAGCATGGGCCGTGCAGCGGGGCACCTGGCGTTGGGCATTGGCAAGGCGGCGGCGGCCACGCTGGTCATCATCCCGGAGGAATTTCACAAACGCCAGGTGTCAGTGGATGAAGTCTGCGACATCATCATCGGTTCCATCATCAAACGCCTGGCGGAAGGTTCGCAAAACGGCATCGTCATTCTGGCCGAAGGCCTCATCGAGGCGATGGGCGAACCAGGGCTGATCAAGGCGCTGCCCGAAGGACAATTGGAGCGTTTCGGCAAGATCGTGCGCGACGACCACGGCCACTTGCGGCTGGGTGAGATTGAATTTGGCCGCCTGATGAAGGAGCTTTTGAATCAGCGCCTGGAAAAGCTCGGCATCAAAATGACCTTCATTGACAAGGACCTGGGTTATGAACTGCGCTGCGCCGATCCGATTCCGTTCGACGCCGAATACACGCGCGACCTCGGCTACGCCGCGGTGAAATTTTTACTGTCGCCCGAGTCTGAAAAATACGGCGCCATCATCAGCATTGTGGACGGCAAGATGAATCCGCTGCCGTTCGACAAGATGCTCGATCCGAAGACCGGCCGGATGCAAAACCGCAAGGTCAACGTGGATGGCGAAGCCTTCGAATGCGCCTGCGCCTACATGATCCGGCTCGAACGCGAGGATTTCGAGAACGCCAAACAAATCGCCAAACTCGCCGCCGTTGTTTCCCTGAAGCCGGAACAATTCCGCGCGCGCTTCGGCTACCTTGTCGGGTTGAAATAAAGCCATCCCTGAATCATTTGCGGCGGCGGGAATTTTCCCGCCGCCGCTTTTGCTTCAATCAATTAGGCTGGAATACGGTTTCAAAATCAGCGAAAAACCGGGTAGTGTTCTAATTTGATGGTGCCGCCGATGTTGTGTTTGGCGACCTGAGCATCGAAGCTGAATTTCAGCAGGTGCCGACGGTGAGCAACCGGTTCAAATTCGACAATGAAGAATATTTTCTCCCGTGGCGAATTTTGAGAATCCAATGTGCTTGACGTCGCTCCGCAGCCTGTTATAGTTGCTTATGTGAGCGAAGCCAAACATCAATTCTCCGTTTCCGTACAGCATCAAAAGTAATTCCCTATCAGTTTAATTCATAGAAAACAGGAATAGACCTAAAATGGACACCTCGTACATGATTTTAATCGTGGGAGCAGCCGTGGGGATTGGAATACTTCTCATAGTTATCTGGGCTATTTATATAGGCTCGAAAAGTATCTTCCCGGGATCAGGAGTTCCCATTTCAATGGCACAGACATTGTTGGGTTCCATTCATGTTTCTGTTCAGCACCTTCTCGGACTCTCAATTATAGTGATCCTTAGCATCTTGATGGCAAAAGACGTAGTAAAATCTGAGGCTGGAATGCCTTTGCTTTCTGCGGTTGCCGGCTATTTGCTCGGTAGAGGTTTCAGCAATGCCAGGATGGTCAGTCCTAAATCGAAGAAGTCTCAAGATCAAGATACTGATGGCGACTAAGATATTCGATTTGGGGCGGCGCTGATAAAGCCGTTAAATATATGAAAATTCAGCGATTTTCGGTCTGCTCGTTCTTTCTTCTAATAGCAGGCTTTTTCGTGCTGATAGCCAGTAGCGCTCATGCTAACTATTGGGGATACAACGGCATCGTTCAAAACCAGACTTACCAACTAGAATTCACTCCGCTAATCGCTCAAAATACGACGTATTGGGCAACGATGTCGGTTTCATCTGTTTAACAACTATACGTTCCGTTTTGGAGGAGAGGGCACGGGAGCACAATTGCTTTTCAATTGGGCTTGGCTTCTCGATCAACCATACCGCATGGCTTGGCGACGCTACGCCGAGCCAAGTAACACGATGGCATCCTATGAAGGTTTTTATTTTGATCCTTACGACACGAATGCACTCGGCTGGGTTTGGGTCGGAACGATTCGCATACCCGTGAACACGGACGGCGCGCGGAATATGCAGGGTTTTGAAGGCTTTGCCGAGGCCTACGGCGGCAACACCAACCAAGTCCGTGAAATTGACATTCGCAACGTCTGGCTGCTCGACCTTAGCAACCAGTGGGACAATATCACAGCGGCCAACTGGACTGATGCACGCGACCCCGCTGTGCTTACACCGATCGGGGGCGGTTGGCGACATCGGTGCTTTGACAGCAACGACGTGTTTACAGCCGCTAACAATATTCCAATGTTGCCCGCTAGCGATCTTGCTCCGATTTTTCTGCCATACCGCATTAACTGTGGGTGGGGCAGCACAAACGTAGCAACCGGCACACAAGTAGCCGCTTCGCTCAACCGAGCGTTCGAACCTGATGCATTTTGGTATGGCCTTTCGGCGACTAATTACACTGCCAGTCCAATCGACATTCTTGGCGTTACCAACGCCGCACCAGCCACACTTTACCAATCGCGTCGCGAGGGCACCAACTTCGGATATAATTTCTTTGGCCTGCAGCCGAACGCTCCGAGTCTCACACGGTTGCACTTCGTTGAGACTGATTTTAACGCGACCGGGGTCCGCTTGCAAAATGTGCTTATTAATGGTGTGGTGGTAGATACGAACCTCGACATTCGCGCATTATCTGGGGCAAAGAACCGAGCGCTCGTGTGCGATTACCTCGTGAACGTCAGCTCCGATGGGTTGGTGAACATTTCATTTCAGAGTCAGACACCCGGCATACCAGCAGTCGTATCGGGAATCGAATTAACCGGCTTATTGCCTCAACTGGCGTGGCATCCACAATCAGTGACAGAGCTTCCCGGTGCGACTGCACAGTTCAGCGTCACGGCTGTAGGCACTCCGCCCTTGACTTACCAGTGGCTGAAAAACTCCATAATTCTTGTGGGTCAAACCAATACCACACTTACTCTTACCGACGTGACCACGAATGATGCATCCACTTACACCATCGTTGTGAGCAATGCGTATGGAAGCATCACGAGCGCTCCCGCTATTCTGGGCTTCCCCCAATTGTTTACTAATGCACCTACGCTTTCCAACATGGTGAGTGGCATTTCGCAAATCATAGTCGCCGGCGGCACCCCCGGGCCAATCGTTGCAATGATAACAAACTGGATTCCGATAGCAGGAGGTGATAGCGATACATCTGTACCTTCAACGTTCAT
>JBEKEJ010000235.1:0-7640 GCA_050013895.1 Verrucomicrobiota bacterium
TTTCTCAAAACGCAACGTGACCATTGGCGCGAGCGCCCTGGCCGTTTTGATTTCCGCCAATGCCGTCCAAGCCGCGCCCGTTGGATTGGTGGCCGCCATTTCCGCCGCCGCGGTTCTGGCCGGAACCGCCGTTCATACTTCAACCATAATTACCGCAACCAAAATCATTGCCATGACCACCCTCCAAAAGACTCTAGTCACTGCCACGATTGCCGTCGCCACGGGCGCGGCCATTTATGCGTTTCAACTGCAAAATCAATCCCATTCACTGCGACAACAACAAACGGCGTTGACCGGGCACATTCAGCAATTGCTGCAGGAGCGCGACGATGCGCAGAACCAACTCGCGGCGCTGCAACAGGAAAATGGACAATTGCGCAACAACGAGACCGAGCTTCTGAAATTACGTGGTGAAGTGACACGGTTGCGGCATCAGCAAAATGTTTTACCAGCAGCGGCGCAACCGGAAACGAACAATTTGGACCGCGTGGAAAACACCAGCATTCGCTTAGGAACGGAATTTATTCTTTTCCCGACGGAAGCTTTGCAAGCTCTCGGCGTTGAATGGAGGTCCGGCGCGCAAGGCAGTAGAGCAGCGCTGCTGACCGAACAGCAATTCAAAGTCATCAATGAAGCGTTGCGAGGAGCGAGTGACGTAAATCTCATAGGCTCGCCAACGGTAATCACGTCGAGCGGTCAAAAAACTCAAGTGTCCGCCTCCAAACTTGTCCCCGCAGGCGGCACAAACGTGAATGTCGGCATAAACTTGGGCGTGATGCCTTATTTTTCGACCAGTTCATCCACTTTTAATTTGATTGTTGTTGCGGAATTAAAGCAGTTGGTCGGTGATTCGTCACAGCCCGACGTGCAGACCACACAACTTACGAACCAAATGAATCTGGTTCCCGGCCAGACCGCGGTTTTGGAAAAGGAAATTCCCAGCGACGGATGGTTGCCCGATGCCCCCAATATCGCGGCTGGACCAAGAAGCCTTTTAGTGTTCGTGACGCCGACCATTGTGGACTCGCGTGACTATCAACGGAATGGGATGCGTGTAGTTGCAACATGGCCAATAGGGAAGTCACCGACCAATACGGATTCGCCCTATTTTCCGACCAATGTTTCGGATGGCAAGACGAGCAGCCATACGTCGGTAGATGACAAGGATGCGGTCCTGCCGGGGCGGCACATGTCCGAGAGTCAGATTGTTGACATTGCGTTTAAAGAGTTACCCCAGGGTTCGCATCTTCGGTGTGAGTTCAAAGATGGGGTTTGGGAGATTTTGGAGGTTCAAACAGGTGTTTGGGGAGTTTCGTCTGTCACGACGAACGCGGACGGCAAGGTTTTTGTCTCGTCCACGAATGCTACGCGAGTGGTCTTGAGAGTGCGCGATGCAGATGGGAAGGTTGAGCAGATTAAGACACCATGAGATATTACGATTTTGTTAACAAATCGCTGGCAACAGCCATTGCCCGTTCAGTTTAGGATGAGATATGAAATTTGAACATCATCATTCCAGGCGTATGCCCGGTTGCCGGTGGCTGTGGCTGGACGTTAGACCGAAACCATACGCGAGACTCGGTGTTAAAAACCATACTATGAAATCATTCATCGTTCTGATTCTATCATGCGCTTCTATTTTCGGTGCAGACACCGGTATTCAGGTCTTCACTACCGCTAAGACCAATGCCGCATCTGACACAATTTTCTCAAGGGATGTGTTCATGCGGGACGGGCAGACCAATCTTGTGCGCATAACCATGTCCAGACACGGCGCGCTAGAAAGTCAGTCGGGTATTTTTTATCACAATGGGGTTTTGGCTGGCGAATACTGGACGATGAAGGATTCTTCAGGATTTATTACTGAGAGTCTGTCTGAAAAGTCATGAATGAAGAGGAATCACGCCAGTCGGCGGAGTTGAATGCGTATCATTGCTATATAGATCCAAGCTTCGGCGCTGGTCTCCGTGGTTTCGTAATCGCGCACCAGTCGCCGCTGGCGCATCAACCAACCGAAGGTTCGCTCCACGACCCAGCGGCGCGGCAACACTTTGAAGCCCGCGGTGGAGTCGGAGCGTTTGACGACCTCGACGGCCAGCTTGGGGCGGAGGCCCCTGACCCATCGGGCGAACGTCTCGCCGGTGTAGCCGCCATCCACCCACAGGATGCGGAGCCAGGTGAACCAGCCCAACACCTGGCCCAAAACCATTTGTGCCCCGTCGCGTTCGGTGGTGCTGGCCGGGGTTACGGCCACGCCAAGCACCAGCCCCAAGGTATCCACCAACAGATGCCGCTTGCGGCCTTTGATCCGCTTGCCGGCGTCATAGCCAACCCGGCCGCCGTGACCAGCGGATTTTACACTTTGACTGTCCAGAATCGCCGCCGTTGGGCGGCTGCGCTTGTCGTGAGTTCTCCGAACGAGCGTGCGCAACGCGTCGTTGAGCGCGGCCCATTGGTGGTTGCGTATCCATTGCCGGAAGACATGGTAAACCGTTTTCCAAGCGGGAAAGTCAGTGGGCAGATAGCGCCACGGGCAGCCACACTTGACGATATACAAGATGGCATCCAAGATGCGCCGCCGATCAATGGGTGGGCGTCCGCGTTTGGCGGGTTTGGGGAGCATCGGTTTGAGGTAGGCCCATTGGGCATCTGTGAGACTGGTTTCATATATGGCGTTTTTCACGCCTCAACTGAAGCTGCGCTTAAAATGGGCCGCCAAACTCCAAGTCGGATGTCAACTCATCCTTTCATCATTCCTTCACTCGCCAAACAGCCCTGTGACCTGTCTCCAATCCAAAAAATTGATTATTCAGACAGACTCTTAGACACTTGTGTCGCGTGTTCGTCACGAGTGGTTCATGGGCGAAGCCGCCTAACGAATCCAAGCCACAGCCACTGGCAGCAAACTCAACCATGCAATGATGATAGTCAATGTTCATATCGCGGTCAAAACCGGAGGGACAGTGGCTGTTGGCTCCAGCGCATTGTTAGGCCACAATGACACAAAATAAAATCAATAATCCACTAATGATGATGCCAACGATAGCTGGCACGAAGATGCCTTTCTTACCGTGCTTGGAAACGCCGAACAAGGCCACAATGCCGGAAACCAGGCCAACGGCGATGAGCAAAAGCGCAAGCTCCACAAAAATCGGGATAATCTTTCGTGCGACAATCTGTCTGTCGAATATCAAAAGCGCGAAGACAATAAGGCTAATGACGGGACAGACCCAGCCGAGCCTCGCTGCTCGGTGTGAGAACGATGTCGTTTTTGGTGTTGCTGGTGTGTTCATATTCGGATGTGGCCTAACAGTATTATTGGGCGGGGCGCTTTTACCCGCGACCAGCGGAAAAAGTCGAAACAGCGGCGTGACCCGAACAATTCAATTTCGAGCCGCGATGGCGAGTTTTTCGCCGCGTAGATTCTTGCGGCCTGAATTCTTCGACCGCCAATGATTCACAATGGCGTCGGAGGCTTTGGCCAGCCAGCGCGTATCGTTTCGCAGGCTTTGCAATTCGACGGCAGCGAAATACTTGGAACCGGTGGCGGTCGGGCGCCCAAGCGGTTTGAGCAGCCCGCCGGAAACCAGCACCGGAATGTCGTGCTCGTTGAATCCCATCAGCCAGGCGGTCTCATTTATACCGAGCCGCGCGGGCGGCGTGACGAGGGAGAGAAATTCTTTCTTTGCCTGGTTCATGTTCCACCTGTTTTGCCAGAATTGTCCGGCGGTGCAGCCACGGCAGCCTTGGCCGCATCCACCAGCCCGCGCAACTGGCCATGCCGATGCGCGAAAAACCAAAGGCCGACTGCCGAAGCGACGCCGGCCAAAATCAAAAGTTCATTGCCCACGACCAGCGATGGCAAAATCATCAACGCGAGGCCGCCAACCAGAATCGCCACGCTCGTTGTCACGCTGCCGATGATGGCTTGCAACGGCGGATAAAAAATGGAGGCCAGGCCGAACAGGAACAACGCCACGCCGACCCAAACAATCCCCTTGAGGCTCGCCAGCTTCGCGCTCAATTCGCGCGCCGTGTCCTTTTGTGCCGCGCCGAGTTCCGTCTTGGCCCGCGTCTCCTCATGTTCGACGACAGGCATCGGCGCGCTCACCACCACGGCTTGCACGTTCGTCACGACCGCGCCGGCATCGTTCGACGTGACGCGCGCATCCTCCAGCCGCGAACCGGCCGGGACGGTGTAACTCCGCGTCTTCACCGTCTCTTGATCCTGACGCGACACTTGCGCCGGATTGTCGGATTGCACGACGGTCTGTTCAATGCCCTGGGCAGGTTTGTTCACGGTTGTCGCCTTGCCGCCCTTGAGCGGGGCCATCGCGCAGCCGAACATAAAACCCGTCATCGTGATGACGGCCAGGTTAATCAGAACCAATTTTGTTTTTTTCATAAATTCAATGGCTATTGGCCCGTGCGGCTCGCACTGCGGCTCGCACCCTCTTGAAATCGCCGCAACTCAAACGCGCACTCCTGAAGCGCCGCGCTATTGCGGTCAATGCACACCGCCAGCTTGAGCGATGTCTCGTTTTGCTTTTCGATGATTTGCGTGAGCGCCGCATGATGTTCGTCTCGCAGTGACTTGTGATCAGCAATCACGGCTTGAAGCTGTTGGACCAGCCAGTAGATGACCACGCCGCAAACCAGCAGCAACAGGCAGAACGCCGCCAAAAACAGCCAGCGGTCATTCATGCCGGCTGCATGGTCCACTGCGTTCAGGAAATCGGCTGGGTTCATGTTCGTCATCATTCCACCCGCTTCACCTTTTCAATCGTCAGTCGCGTCGCGCGGAAAAACTCCGCCTTATTTGTCGCGGGGAAAAATGTTGGATTCCCGGCCGCCGCCGTCCAATTCACCAGATTCGTGCTCCGCTCGATGACCGGGCAAATCCGCACGACATCCTTGCCCGCCAACACTGGAGCCGGTGGCAGGCTTTCCCACTCGACCTCATTGCTAAATGGCGACTCCACTTTGTTTGTGTCATACGACTTCACGGCAAAGAACCAGCGCCCATTTCGGGGCAGCACGACACGTTGCGTATTCACCAATCCCGCATTCAACTGATAGCTGTATGCCCTGGAATTGGTGCCGTAATAGAGCCGGTATCCGGCAACACCACCCGACGCATCCCACGCCAGATCCACCGACTGCGCCAGCGCCACCACCGCGAGGAACGACGCCGCCAGTAAAATGAGCATGGACGTCTTCATGTTCTCATCAGTCGCACCGCACCGCTCCTGGCGCTGATTTGCGAGCCATACTTTGCCAGCATCACTTGCGCGATTTGTGAAAGCACCGGACGTTTATCGGTTTTGTCGTAACCGGTTTGAACGCCGGCAGTATTGTAATACTTCAAACCTTCACCCGCCGGCGCGACCGTCCGGTCGGCAATCAGAAGTTCCCGCGCCATTTCGCACGCCGCCTGGATGACCGCTTTCGGCACGGTGTCATATTGAACGTAGTCATACGGAATCGGCAGCAGCACCGAGATTGGCACATGCACGTTGTCAGGTTCGGGGCACATGGCGCGCGGCCATTGCAGGTTTTGCCCGGCGGTCGTCCGCGTGCCGTTGAACTGAAACTCCGCGTCAATCAGCCGCGTTGCCATCACCAGCGCCACGGCCTTTTGATCCGCCGACGCCGCCGTCCACGCCGTTGCATAAAGATGCCCGGCGTGATAAGCGTCACCATCGGCCACGTCCGCGTAACTGTTCGCGTCAGCCTTGCCGGTTCCGTCCTCTTTGATGAGGGTCAGCGCCATGTTCAGTTGATCGCCGCCCCGTCCAGCGTCGCCTTGGTCGTTGTCAGCGTCGTTTTCACCGCGCCACTCGTCACCAGGTTCTTCATGGTGCGAATCAATTGCTCCTTCGCCCATTGCGCTTTGGTCTTGCCCGAGGTCGCGTCGTAGCTCGTCGCCGCGCAGATGCCGTCCACCACCTGCGGCGCGACTGCATCCGGAATGTTGATTGTCAGTGTCATGTTGCGCCTTTCGTTTTGCCCAATTTGTTATTCTGCATAGCAGAGTTGATCCATCTCCTCCGCCGTCAACGCCCGCGAAAACAGATACGTTTTCTCAATCAACCCACCGAAAAGAAAAACGCAGTCCGGTAGTTCTGTCCCATGGACAGTGCCCCCAACAATCGGGAACGCGTAGCCGATGTCGATCGGTTCGCCATCGTCCACTTTCAGAAAATATTTTCCTGCCGCGACATCCCAAGTGTGAAACAACCAGTGAAACCGCCCGTCTTGCGGGACCAGATACTTGTCAGTTTCGGCCAGATCGTAGGAATACTGGTAAGCCAGCATGCCAAAGGGAAGCTGGGCATCGTCACGGACAATCGAGCAGGCGTAATTATTGCCCGCCGACAGAATGGAACCGCCATCCAGCAGACCCATGTTCATGGACTCGTTGTCTCCAAAGACGAGCTTGGTCGCCCACGTCCCCCCGGAGAAAACCTCAGGCGTCTGGCGCACCTGACCTTCGACGTAATCCACCATCCACTCGCCGTCACAACTGATCACTTGCGGATGCGCTACGCTGTCCGGGTCAACATAATTGGTGATCCGCGTCGAGCCGTAAAACGTAAGGTCGCCGCCATACGGCCCGAGGTCCCGGAGCGTCCCATCCTCGTTTGTGCTGCCGTCATAACCAAACAGGAGGCTTTCAAACAAATCACCGCCGCCGCCGTCCACCGGTGGCGGGATTACAGTTTTATCCAAGACACCCGTCCAACTTGACCATGTTGTCCCGACCAGATAACGGGCGGCACACCAGCCAAAGTTCGCAGTCACAGTGGCCGTCCAGGCATCCACGTTGTCGAACGTTGCGTCCGGCGCATCCGCCTCATACACCCATCGATCGAAAGTCTTTACTCGAGGGTCAAAAGCATTGTCACTCGTGCAAAACTGCCAGTCGTCCACGGCAATCGGGGCGACAGCCCGCCAAGTGGTATCCCCAGCCACTGTTCCCAACGAAACCAGGAAAGGAGCGGGAAACGATTGCGCGGACCGACATTGCCGCGCACGCCGCCGGTTCTGCAACCAGATTGCCAGCCAGGCGCGGCGATTAATTTTGGGTTGTGCCGTCATTTAATTTTCCCGGTTGCTCCGGTGCAGCAAGCTGGCCGTCCGCATGGTGGCCGTCCGCAAGGACCACGGATTCAACCAGTGGCTTTGGGGCCACTGGTTGACCCGTTACGGCGGCGACAGGCGGCGCGTCGGCTGCAATGAGCGGACGCCGCTTCCGCCGAATGATGGGAAACAATTTGTCCATTTTTTAAGGTGGCCGCGCTTGTGAAAGCGCGGACGTTTTCAAATGGCGTTGACGCCAATCGCGATTTGTTTCCAGTTTGCACCGTCCGAAATGGCGAGACACGGCACAGAGCCGGTGCCGCCGGCGGACAGATAAATGATTCGGCGCGGATACTTCGCCGCCGTGACGCCGGCGGCGACCGCCGCCGCGACGTTCGCGAAGGTGGGATACTGGATTTGTTCACCCGAACGAATCCGCTCAAAACTCTGAGGTAGAATTTTGCCCATAAATTTTTATTGGATGATGTTTTCAGTTTCGCGCTGGCGCGGGTGGCCTGTGCGGCTCGCACCGCGCCAGCGCATTTGCCGTCTGTAAT
>JBEKEJ010000236.1:0-4411 GCA_050013895.1 Verrucomicrobiota bacterium
CCCCTGATGAAAGCAATCTTTTGATCCATCGGTCGGACATCAAGCCAAGGCATGGGCCAAAGCCTATCCTCAACCTGTTACCGATGTCTTGATACTCTACAGCAGCGCGCCGTCCCTACCAACTTCGGTTTTCGGATTCAACAGACTTGCCGGCCCGGACCTGCAGTTTTGATCCGGTTCGCCGGGGCAGAGGGGGATGGGGATTGGGACGATGGCCAGGAATACGCCCTGGCAAAGGTCAGGGCGACTTCAGATCAAACGTCAGCCGCGTGCTCGAGCCGGTTTGGACGTTGTCAATTTCCATGCTCCGCACCTGCCACTGACCCTTCACCTTTTTGATCTCTTTGGGATAAAATTCCTTGAGCAATTTACCCTGCGCGTCGTAGGCCTTGGCCATGACGATGCCGCCGCTCTCCTCGTCAATCCACGAGTCCACCCGGGAATAGCCGTTCGTGGCCGGATTCGGATTGGCGCTTTCCAAAACCACACAGCTGCAATTGCGCCGGAATTCCTTTTTCAAAACCTTTTGCTCCGGCCAATGTAAAAATTCCAGGCCCAAATCCACCGCCCAGAAATCCGACCGGGAAAACGGATGAATAAACTTTGTGCCAGACCATTTGACTTCCCCAAGGTCCGATCGAAAAGGGGCAATATGGGGCGAATCTAAATTGTTCCAAGTGTATTGGTCCGCCTGGTTTTCGGTGTGAACAATTTTCAGATAATTGCCGTCCGTAAAGCCGTCGGAATTTGTGATGATGGTTTTGTAAATGCTTTGCCAGTTTGTGGCGGTAGAGATGACTTCGCATTCCACCGACATTTCCAGACGCGGGCCTTTCACGCCGCGGATTTGCAAAACGCCGGTGTTGGTGAAATTCTCCGCTGGTCGCGCGTCGCAAAGTTGCTGCGCCAGTCGGCGTCCTTGAAGTTCCGCGTCGGACAAAGTGTTTGTGGCCGCCGCGTTCACGCCAACGCAAGCCAGCAAAATTGAGGCAATGGCAAACCAGGCGCAGTCCCGCAGGGACATCCTGAGAGCAGCCCGGCGTTTCAACGCCGGGAATGGGTGGGTTGTCGGACAAGTCCCGCAGGGACGGTCGAACCGGCGTTGCTCGTTTCTCGACCGTCCCTCCGGGACTTGATGCCATATACACATTGACCCGGCATTAAAATGCCGGGCTATTTCCCAATGTTCCTTCGGAACCCTATTTTGTCGGCCCGCGTTAAAAGATTGAGATGCGTCTGTTTTCATCCCCGTTCTCGAACGAATTTTTCCCTTCGATGACGAGGAGGAAGAATTCATTTCGGTTCCAGCGCGAGCTGCAGGACATCCGAGATATGCCGGACAAAATGGACCTTGATTTTTGCGCGCACCTCCGCCGGCACTTCAAGCCAGCTGTTTTTGTTTTGTTCCGGCAAAATCACTTCCTTGATTTTGAAGCGCGCCGCCGCCAGGACTTTCTCCTTGATGCCGCCCACGTGCAGCACGCGGCCGCGCAGGCTGATTTCGCCTGTCATCGCGACGCCCGCCCGCACGCGCCGTTTCAATAACAGCGACGCCAGCGCCGCGACGATGGCCACGCCGGCGCTCGGGCCGTCCTTCGGCGTTGCGCCGGCGGGCACGTGTATGTGCAGGTCGAGTTTGTTGTAATCGCTCAAGTCAATGCCAAGCTTTGGGGCCTGGCTGCGCAGGTAACTCAATGCCGCCTGTGCGCTTTCTTTCATCACGTCTCCGAGCGAGCCCGTCAGCAGCAGGTTGCCCCGGCCCCGCATCCGCGTTGCTTCAATGAACAGAATCTCGCCGCCGACGGGCGTCCAGGCCAGGCCGGTGGCAATGCCGAATTCGGTGATCTTTTCCGCCGTTTCGGAAACGAATTTCGGCGCGCCCAGAAAATCCCGCAGCGTGGAACCCGCAACCACCACCGGTCTTCTGGCCGCGCTGTTGCCGAAGATTTTGCGCGTGACCTTGCGCGCCAGGGCGGCGATTTCGCGTTCCAATTGGCGCACGCCGGCTTCGCGGGTGTATTCCTGAATCAACTTGCGCAGCGCGGCCTCGGTGAACTTCATCTCCCGCCGGGTGAGGCCATGCTCTTCGATCTGGCGCGGCAGGAGATAGCGTTTGGCGATCTGCAATTTTTCGGATTCGGTGTAGCCGGGCAGCTCGATGACTTCGAGCCGGTCGCGCAACGCGGGATGCACCGGGTCCAGCCAGTTCGCCGTCGTGAGGAACAACACGCGCGACAGATCGAACGGCAGATCGAGAAAATGATCGGTGAACGTGTTGTTCTGCGCCGGGTCGAGCACTTCGAGCAGCGCCGACGCCGGGTCGCCCCGGAAATCCGCGCCCACCTTGTCCAGTTCATCCAGCAGGATGACCGGGTTGCGGCTTTCGATGCGGCGGAGGGTTTGGATGATGCGTCCGGGCAACGCCCCGACGTAGGTGCGCCGATGGCCGCGAATCTCGGCCTCGTCCCGCATGCCGCCGAGCGAGATGCGCGCGAACTTGCGGCCCAGCGCGTCCGCCACGCTCTTGCCGAGCGAGGTTTTGCCGACGCCGGGCGGGCCCACCAGACAAAGGATCGGGCCTTTGATCTGTTTCCGCCGCTTGATGACGGCGATGAACTCCAGCAGGCGGTCCTTGACTTTTTCCAGGCCGAAATGCTGCTCGTTCAAAATCCGCTCGGCGGTCTTCAAATCCAGTTTATCCTCGGTCTCCTTTTCCCACGGCAGGTTCAAGATCCAGTCGAGGTAGTTGCGCGAAACGGCGTATTCGGCCGCGGCGGGCGGGGTCTGCTGGAGACGTTCCAATTCCTGCAACGCGGCCTTGCGCGCCTCGTCGGACATCGGCGTCTGCTCGATTCTGCCGCGCAACATTTTGATTTCATTGGCGCCCGGGTCGGTTTCGCCCAGTTCGCGCTGGATGGCGCGCATCTGCTCGCGCAAAAAAAAGTCGCGCTGGGTCTTGGCGATGGAGGTGGCCACGTCGCTCTGGATTTTGGAACTCAGCGTAAGGACCTCGTACTCGCGGTTGAGCATGGGCAAAAGCTTTTCCAGGCGTTCGCGGACGGAAACGGTTTCGAGCAGTTTCTGGCGGTCGCCGAGTTCGAGGTTCAGGTTGGCGGCGACCAGGTCGGCAAAATGACCGGGCGCGTCCATGTTCATCGCGGCGACCTTCACGTGGTCGGACAGGGCGGCCGAAAGTTTGGCGATTTCCTGAAACTGTTTTTGCGCGTTGCGAAACAGCGCCTGCGCTTCAATCGAATCTTCCGTCACATCGCGCAACAATTCGTATTTGGCGCGCAGATACGGCTCGGCGGGCGAGTATTCCTTGACCTGGATGCGCCACAGGCCCTCCACCAGCATGCGCGCGGTGCCGTCGGGAAACTTCACCATTTTCGCCAGACGCACGACGCAGCCGACCTTGTGCAAATCCTCCGGCAGCGGCTCGGCCACGTCGGGTTTGCTTTGCAGCACGGCGCCAATCAGGCGGTCGCCCGCCACCGCATCATCAACGAGCCGCAGGCTCGGCCCGGTCTCCACGAGCAAAGGCACGATGGCCCCCGGAAAAATCACAATGTCGGACAGGCCGAGAATCGGCAGCGTCTCCGGGAGAGAACGCGAGGAAATGCGGGAGGGCGACGACGCCGAACTTTCAGGCGCGTCCAGAATGCTGACAAACTCCGTTTCTGGCGAGGTCATCGTCGCTCTGGCTGTTAGTTTAGATGCCGCCGAACCTGAAAAATTCAGGCAAGACTAGTTCCCTTCGGCGATTGGCACCTTGGTTGTTTTGGAAAGCGGCTGTCGTGCCAAAGGCACGTCAATCCGCAAAAAGCCGTTTACGTAAGCCGCTTTCGCCTGGCTGAGATCGTAGCCGGCGGGCAATTCCAGCACGCTTTCAAACGGGCCGTAACTGATTTCCATGACCAGGAAACTGCATTTGGCCGCGCGGCAGCCGTCCGGCCGATTGCCGCTGATGCGAAGGCAATTGCCCTCCACGGTGATTTCCAGGCTGTCACTCTTCATGCCGGCCAGCTCCACCTTGACGACCAGCCCGGTGTCCGTCACATACACGTCGGTGTTCGGTACCCAATGACCGCTGACCGCGCCTTCCCGTCCGCGTACCCCCGTCGCCCGGGAGATGAAATGCACCGCAGAACTCACTTTAGTTACGGCCATGATTGGAAATGATGTTGTCTGATTTGCAAATAAGCAAGCGAAAGAAATCAGTTCATGCGGACAACCACTTCACGGCGTTCGCCCTTGCGCGCGTGAAAAACGATCGAACTTTTCCGCGACGACTCTCCCGCCGCGGAGCAGCCGCAATGCGTGTCACGCTGGAAACTGAATTTGCGCGGGCGAAAGCGCCCCCGCAACAACAAACCGGCGGTCAATGCAACTATCGACAGTGAAATGATTT
>JBEKEJ010000237.1:0-4375 GCA_050013895.1 Verrucomicrobiota bacterium
GGCCTGGTTCTTCAAAATGACCGGTGACTCCGGGCTGGTTGAGCAGCAAAAGCCGGCCTTTGTCGCCTTCCTCAGATCTTTGAGTTTCTCCGCCGCTCCGGCGACGGCGCTTCCGCCGTCACACCCATCGGTCGGCGACATGGGCATGGAGATGCCCCCGGCCGCCGCCCCGGTTTCCAGCGAAGGCAAGCCGAACTGGCAGGTGCCGGCCGGCTGGCAGGAAGTTCCCGGGGGACAATTTCTGGTCGCCAAATTCATGCTCACCGGTGAAACCGGCGCGACGGCAGCCGTCAACGTCAGCAGTTCCCCCGGCGAAGGCGGTGGCCTTACTGGCAACGTCAACCGCTGGCGCGGTCAGCTTGGCCTGGGTCCGCTGTCCGACGCCGACGTGAACAATTCGGCAACGGCGATTGACGTGGCCGGCGGCAAGGCCTCGCTGGTGGACCTGAGCGGCACGGATGCCCGGACTGGCCAGCCGACCCGGCTCGTCGGCGTCGTAGTCCCGCAATCCGGCCAGACCTGGTTTTACAAGCTGATGGGCGACGCGAAGGTGGTGGAAGCTCAGAAGGCAGCTTTCACGAAGTTCGTTCAAACTGTGAAGTATTGATTGCCACCATGCATCTGGAACGGAGTTATTCCCAGGCCAGGCCGAAATGCCGCAAGGTTCTGGAGTGCGCCAGCCCTCTGGCGCTTTCATGGGGCAGGTTGACACTCCAACAGCGGCAGAGGGCTGCCGCAGTCCAGGACGCTGGCGCGACTAACCAACTCGATGGGCAAATGCGAACCCTTTTCTGAAATGCTCACGAGCCTTTACCGTTTTTTTTCCTCGCTCAAGCTGACGGTCGCCTGCCTGGTGCTGGGTTGCGTGCTGGTATTCTGGGGCACCGTCGCCCAGGTGCACCTCGGCCTTTTCAAGGCCCAGAACGAATTTTTCCGCAGCTTCTTCGTCTATTGGACGCCGGCCGGATCGGGCTTCCACATCCCCATCTTCCCCGGCGGCTACCTCGTCGGCACCGTCCTGCTCATCAACCTGTTCGTCGCGCACTTCCGCTATTATCAGCCCGGCAAAAGGAAGATCGGCATCCTGCTGATTCATCTCGGCGTCGTGCTGCTGCTGCTCGGACAAATGCTCACCGATTTCCTGTCCCGCGAAAGCGCCCTGCACCTGCGCATCGGCGAAACCAAAAATTACTCCGAGGCTGAGCGCGCCTATGAACTGGCGGTCATGGACACCACGGACCCGGACTCGGACAAGGTCGTTGCCATTCCTTGCTCGCTGCTGGCGCGCCGGGGAGAGGTCAGCGATCCGGAGATGCCATTCACCGTGCGCCTGAAGACGTTTTACGCCAATTCATCGCTCGTGCAACAATCCCAGCCGGGCTATGAGCCGGTCAAGACCACCGCCGGCATCGGCTCCGGCATCTGGTGGCGCGAAGAACCGCGCGAAACCGAGATGAACCGGCTCGACATGCCATCGGCCACCGTTGAGATCGCCACCCCGCAGGGTTCGCTGGGCACGTTCCTGGTGTCCGCCTGGCTGAACCAGCCGCAATCGTTCATCTGCCAGCAGCACACCTACGAATTGCGGATGCGCCAGGAGCGGTATTACATGCCGTTCAGCCTCCACCTCATCGAGTTCCGACACGACAAATATCCCGGCACCGACATCCCCAAAAACTTTTCCAGCCGGGTCCGGCTGCAAAACCTGGAAAACGGCGAAGACCGCGAAGTGCAGATCTTCATGAACAACCCCCTGCGTTACGCCGGTGAAACTTTCTATCAGGCCAGCTTCGACCCCGACGACCATGGCAGCGTGCTGCAGGTGGTGCACAATCCGAGCTGGTTGACGCCGTATTTCTCGTGCGTGCTCGTGGCAACCGGTCTCATCATCCAGTTTCTCAGTCACCTGGTTCCATTTTTGAAACGGAGGCTGCAGTGAATTTACGATTTTCGATTTTCGATTTACGATTGAATCGGAGCGCCGGCCTCCGGCCCGGCGCGAGGCGAAACACTTGCTTGAAACACGCCGGACCGGAGGCCGGCGCTCCATCCTGATCATGAAAAAGTGGATTCCCCTCATTCTGGTCGTAGTCATGGCGGGCTGGGCGTTGTCCGGCCTGCGCCAGCCGCCGGAAACCGGCTTCGATGCGCGCGCCTTCGGCAAACTACCCGTCCTCATGAGCGGCCGCTTCCAGCCGTTCGATTCCGTCGCCCGCAATTCCCTGCTCCAAATCCGCGCCCGGCAAACCGTCCCCATCGAGGATAACGGCAAAAGCGGGACGATGTCCGCCATGGACTGGCTGCTTGAAGCGATGATGAAACCCGAGTCGGCCGACGACCGGAAAGTCTTCCGCATTGACAACAACGAGGTCACCGAACTGCTCAAGCTGCCCGACGGCCAGAAATATTATTCCTTCAACCAGCTCCGGCCCCAGTTGGACGAGATGGACAAACAGATCAGCCGCATCGGGCCGCTCGACGCCGCCAAACGCACCGTCTTCGAGTCGCAGTTGATGAAGCTTTACGAGGCCATGGACCTGTATCAGCGGCTCGAAGTCAGCCTTCGACCGCCGGTTTCGGATGATTTTGCGGCGGAACTGGATGCCTACCAGAAGTGCATCGCGCCGGGCATTGCCGCCATGAACGCCCGTGACGCCGGCCAAAAATTCGACCAGGACGCCTTCAACACCCTGCTGGGTTTCATGGGCGCTTACAGCACCGTCGCCAATTTTGCCCTGCCGCTGACCATTCCGCCCGCTGACCCCGGCCTGCCGCGCGATGCCTGGGAGAACATCGGCACCAACCTCATGCAAACGGCGCGCACCGGCGAATTCAACCCGGCGACACGATTTTATGCCGGGATGGTCACCGCCTATCGTTCGGGGCAGCCGGACGAATTCAACCGCCTGGTGGATCAATACCACGCGTGGCTGGCCGAGCGTTTCGCGCCGGAGGTGCGCAAGGCCGGCCAGGAATATTTCTTCAACACGCTCCAGCCGTTCTACAATGCCACCGTCATTTACGTGTTCGCGCTCGTGCTGGCATGTATCTATTTGCTGGTTGCATCTGAATGGATTCGGAAGTCCGCCTTTTATCTGGTGGTGTTGGCTGTGGTGATTCACACGTTCGGCCTCGTGTTCCGCATGTATCTCGAAGGCCGGCCGCCGGTGACCAATCTCTATTCATCAGCCATCTTCATCGGCTGGGCTTGTGTTTTGCTGGGGCTGGTTTTGGAGAAGATCTACCCGATCGGAATTGGCATATTGGTGGCGTCGTTCGTCGGCTTTGTCACACAAATCATTGCGCTTCATCTCGCGCTGAGCGGCGACACCATGGAAATGATGCGCGCCGTGCTCGACACAAATTTGTGGCTCGCCACTCACGTCGTCACCGTCACCCTCGGCTACGCCTCGACTTTCCTGGCAGGATTTCTGGCAATTGTTTACATCTTGCTGGGTCTGTTTACCAGGCGTCTGACGCAGCCATTGGACACCAAGGCGGCGGCAGGCTTGACCGCCGTCGCGGCTGTGGCTGCCCCGGTTATGGCTGCCCCTGCGATAGGCCTAGCAATGGGCAAAGGTCTGTCGTCTGAAATCGGTAAAATGGAAATCGGAAAGGTAATGGCCAAGATGGTTTATGGCATCATCTGTTTCGCCACGCTGTTCAGCTTTGTGGGCACGGTGCTGGGCGGCATCTGGGCCGACCAGTCGTGGGGGCGGTTCTGGGGCTGGGACCCGAAGGAAAACGGCGCGCTGCTCATCGTGCTGTGGAACGCGACCATCCTGCACGCGCGCTGGGGCGGTCTCGTGCGCGAGCGCGGCCTCATGAACCTCGCCGTGTTCGGCAACATCGTCACCAGTTGGTCGTGGTTCGGCGTGAACATGCTCGGCATTGGCCTGCACAGTTACGGGTTCACCGACGCGGCGTTCAAATGGCTGAGTTTCTTCATCGCCACCCAGATCATCCTCATCCTCCTCGGCCTGATGCCGCCAAGGCTGTGGCGCAGCTTTCATACCGCCAAACAGACCGGAACCGTTTGAACGCGAATGAAACAAGTTGAGGGTTACTGCCGATCCGTCACGGACTGCTCCCCGTCCGTGGCCGACTGCCCCCAGTCCGTCTCTAACTGCTCCCAATCAGAGGCCGATTTCTCCGGGTTTTGGACTGAAAGCGGATGGAAGATGAGACAGTGCGAACAGTTGTATGCGGCTGATGGGCTACGTCTAGTTTCTCGTGCTCGATTAGGAAATCACGGGCCACCAAAGCCTCGGTGGCCAAGGCCGTCGTTGTCCGTTTTGGCTCACGCGTCTGGACAAACAATCCGATATGAGGAAGGCTGCGTAGTGCCTCCAACCACCAACTGCTTTTCTACTGC
>JBEKEJ010000238.1:0-4364 GCA_050013895.1 Verrucomicrobiota bacterium
TTGGAGCCGGTTCGTGTTGCCGTGGACCACGTGCATGTCCACTTCGAGGCGGGAACCCAGCATGCCAACCGGGTTGGTCACGCCGTCCTGCCCGTCCACAAAGAAGTGCTGGCGAATGGCGTGAACGACGCTGTTTTCCGTCGGCAAATTGATCGCCTTCGCGTTCTTGATAACGTCCTGCACGTCGTCGTCGGAGATTTCGCGGTCGGCGGAGACCACCGGATGCACGCCGCGGTTGTTGAAGCCGCGAATATGCCCGCCGGTGACACCGAGATAAACGCTGCGGATTTCCACGTCCGCCATCTGCTCGGCTTCGACAATCGCGTTGCGCACGTCTTCCTCGGCCTGCGGCGCGTCCACCAGTTCGCCTTTGCGCACGCCGCGCGAGCGCGCCTGGCCGAGGCCGATGATGTTCAAGGCGCCGTCGGCATTCTGTTCGCCAACCACGGCGCAGACTTTTGACGTGCCGATTTCAAGTCCGACGATGATGTTCGAGGTGTCAAACATTGTTTTTCAGGGTGCGCGCGTGTTTGACCGGTTTTGGCGTCGAACCGGGCACGGCGCCGCCGTCCATCCAGCGCGCGGGAATATTGCCGGGCACCGCCAGATTGAGCGAAGCGATGGCCTTGTTCATGCGTTGTCCCGCGTCATATATTTCCCGCCAGCGCCCCAATTGTCGGGGAAAATCGTCCAGACCGAAAGTAATTTCGCCGCCCTGCATCGTCGTGGCGACCAGAACTTCCGGCGCGGAAACGTCAACGCTTTGCAAATCCACCAGCCCGGCCATCGGCGAAGCGTTGAAGGCCGTGATCAATTGCAACGCCGCGCGCAGTTGCGGCGAATCCATGCGCCGGCCCGGTTGCAATTGAAAGGCATTCACGCCGAAGATGACCGGCAGTTGATCGCCCACCTGCGCCAGCGGCATCACGCACAGACGCGGATCCAGCGGTTGCATCACGTAACCGTCCGCGTCGAGTTCGAACACGGTGACTACAATCTTGCCCGAGGCGTCGGCGCAGGGCACGTTCACCTGCGCCACCGGCTCGCGTTCATTCACCCGGATCCGCAGTGTGCGCGGCAGAACGCGCTCGACCGACACCGAATCAATCAGGGAGACCAGTTCGAGATTGCGTTTGACCGTCGCCAAGTCGAGCGCCAGCAGGTTGTCGCCGGGTTTCACACCCGCCCAGCGGCGCAATTGATCGGGCAAAATCACGCCGTCCGTCTGCACGTCAACGTGCCGGATGGCGAACTCGGGATTTTCATAAACGAAATAGTCGAGCGCCCATTCGCCCGCGCGCCAGAACAAATAAAGGCCGAAGACCGTGCCGAACAGGACGCCGAAGGCGACCGCTGCCAACCGTGTGCGGGTCGCGCGCACCTGGCCCGAACGCAGTTTCACGTCAAGCACATGCCCGCGGCTCAACCGCCGGTTTTTCTTTTCACGCTTGAACAACATTGTTCAATTCAAAACTCAATTTCGTGGCACCTCGAACGTGCAACGCCCAACCTCCGACACCGGAAGATTCATCGGCCTGCAGCCTTCAGCGTTCGATGTTCGATGTTCGGCGTTCGCCGTTTCCAACCATTACGCTCCAACGCCAGCTCCACCATGCGCTGGCATAGCTGCGCGTAATTCAATCCCGCCGCCGCCGCCGCCTTGGGCAGCAAACTGGTTTCCGTCATGCCCGGCTGTGTGTTGACTTCGAGCACCACCGGCTGGCCATCTTCGCGTACCATCACGTCCACCCGCGCGTAATCGCGCCCCCCCACGGCCTGGAACGCCCCAGTCGCGGCGTCTTGAATGCGTCTCGTGGTCGCGGCGTCAAAGTCCGCCGGACAAAAATATTCCGTGCAGCCAGCGGTGTATTTGTTGCGGTAATCGTAGCTGCCAACTTTGGGCCGGACCTCGACCACCGGCAGCGGCTCGTCGTCCAGAATGGCCACCGTCGTCTCGCGTCCGATGATTTTTTCTTCAACCAGAACCTCGGAATCAAATTTTAATGCCAGCGCCAGCGCGTTTGGCCAGTCTGCCTCGTATTCGACGAATTTCAGGCCGACACTGGAACCCTGTCGCACCGGTTTCACCACCAGCGGCGGTTGCCAGCCTTTCGGCCACGGAGCTTTTTCCGAATTCACGACCAGGAATTCCGGCGTGGGCACCCGCGCCGCAAGGCAACGCTTTTTCGTCAGCACCTTGTCGAATGCGATGCGGCTCGATTCGGCGTCGCAGCCGGTGTAAAGCGCGCCGAGCTTTTCAAGTTGCCGCTGGACCGTGCCGTCTTCGCCGTAGGTTCCATGCAGCGGCGCGAGGCAAACCACGTCCGTCCCCGGCGGCAGAACCCAGTCCGGCGTTTGGGGATCAATTTCAAAAACCGTGTGCCCGAGCGAACGCAACGCCTTCACGACGCCGGCGCCGGAACGCAGCGACACTTCGCGCTCGGCGCTCGGCCCGCCCAACATCACCACGATGTTTAATTTTCCGCTCATTTTTCCGTCCACTCTTCTCGTCCTCGTCCTCGATGACAAGAAGGAGGACGAGGACGAGGAGGATTTCACTCGCCAATAATTTCCACTTCGGCCTGCAATTCGATGCCGCGCTCCGCTTTCGCGCGCCGTTTCAACAGCGCAATCAATTCCAACACGTCGCGCGCCGTCGCGTTGCCGTCGTTCACGATGAAATTCCCGTGCTCATGGGAAACCATCGCGCCGCCGACGCGCGTGCCTTTCAATCCCAGTTCGTCAATCAATTTGCCCGCCGGAATGGTTTCAGGATTTTTGAACATGCAACCGGCGCTGGGCGCCGCCGGCTGCGTCGTCCAGCGTTGACGGCTGAACGCGCTCATCCGTTGCATGATGGATTCCTGGGAATCCGACCGTCCTTTGAACACCGCGCCCAGCGCGATGTGATTTTTCAACGCGCCGCAGCCGCGATATTCCACGGCCATTTCCTTCGGCGTAAGTTCGCGCGAGTTGCCGTCGAAATCCATCAGGCGGACCGACTCGACGACCTCGAACGTCGCGCCGCCCATCGCGCCAGCGTTCATGCGCAACGCGCCGCCGACGCTGCCCGGAATGCCTTCAAGGAATTCCATCCCGCTCAGCCCGTGGCGCCTGGCCTCGACCGCAACGTTCTTCAATTTCGCGCCCGCGCCGCAATGCAAACGCCCGTCCTTGACTTCGATACGGCTGAAATTTGCATGCGCGAGGCAAATCATCACGCCGCGGAAGCCGCCGTCGCGCACGAGCAGATTCGAGCCGCGCCCAATCACAAAGAACGGCACGCCGCGCCCGGTGCAAAATCTCACGACCCCCGCCAGATCCTCCTCCGACGCCGGCTCGACATACACGTCCGCCGGTCCGCCGACGCGGAGCGTGGTGTGCTTCGCCAGCGGTTCGTCGCAGCGAACGACCGCCGCGCGCGAAAGAACGCGTTCCGCCAGTTCGTCGGCAATTTGTTTTCCGGCTTTCATCGGTTGTTCCAAAATGGCGCTCATGTGGCGGATAAACTCTGTCGTTCAACGGCATCAGAACGCGGGCAGCCTGGCCCGCGGATTGGTTGGAGTTCAGGCTTCAGCCTGTTCTTCATCGGCAAGCTGAAGCTTGAACTCCAACATGCGCTCAAAATGCTCTCGGCAATCTGCTCCGCCGCTTTCGGTGAGTGCCATTGCGCCAGCGCGGTTTGCATTACCGCGCGCGCGGCATCGTTTTCGACCAAATCGCGCAACATCGCCGCCACTTTTTCCGGCGTGGCATCCTTTTGTTCGAGCAAACGCGCCGCGCCGGTTCTCGCGAACGCGCGGGCATTGAAAAACTGGTGATTGCCGGCCGCCGCCGGGAACGGCACGAGCAGCGACGCCAATTGCATCGCGGCCAGTTCCGCCAGCGACGACGCGCCGGCGCGGCTCACGGCCGCCGTCGCCGCGCCCAGCGCCAGGTCCATTTCAGCCAGAAACGGTTTCACCACGGCCCTGAATCCGCGCGTGGCGTAAGCCTGTTTCACTTTTTCAAAACCGTTCGCGCCGGTCAGATGCAGCCATTGCCAGTCGTGGCCGGCCAGCAGCGGCAGCGCGGACAGAATCATCTCATTGATGCCGCTTGCGCCCTGGCTGCCGCCCATCACCAAAACGGTCGGACGATCCGGTTCGAGTCCGAGCGCCGCGCGGCAATCTGCAATCGTAGCAGCCGACGTGAGTCGGCTCTGACTGCCTTCCGATTTCCGATCTCCAATTTCCGACTTTTTAGAATGAGCGGACTCACATTCGCCGCTACAAAATTGAACGCGCACCGGCGTTCCAGTCACAGTGATTTTGCGCGCCTTAAGCCGTCCGGTTGCTCCAGGAAAACTAACAAACGCTTCGTCC
>JBEKEJ010000239.1:0-4645 GCA_050013895.1 Verrucomicrobiota bacterium
GCACACGCGCCCTCGCGTGTGGGTTTCGACGCCCTCGTCGAAACTTTCTTCGCGCGACGCCCGATTCGGTCAGCGAGGGCGCTGACCGATGCACGCGAGGCGCGTGCGCTCCCCCGTCCGATGTGCTCGACCACGCGACGAGCGAAATGGCCATCGGCAGTAAACTTGGGATTGACGCGACAAAGAAACTGCCCGGCGAAGGCCACAAGCGTGGCTGGCCGCCTTTGATTAAAATGGATGAGGTCACACGGAAGAAAATTGATGCGCTCTTCAGCAAATAGACTGGGGAGCACACGCGCCCTCGCGTGTGGGTTTCGACGCCCTCGTCGAAACTTTCTTCGCGCGACGCCCGATTCGGTCAGCGAGGGCGCTGACCGATGCACGCGAGGCGCGTGCGCTCCCCCGTCGTCCGATTTGTTTTTTGCTGCACGTTACGCAAAAGAATCAGGCGATGCCGAGTTCTCTAAAAAGTGTGTCGAAGCAATTCTGGCAGCGGAAGGGACGATGGTAGTTCTTCCTGCCATCCCTGAAGAAGCAGGCAAAATGGTCGTTGAAGAGAAAGCATCAAGTTCAGCAGCTTCTTAAATTATTGGTCAATTTTTTGGTGGCGGCAGAATTTCCAGGCTAGAGCGGTTTAACTATTTCTGTAGCCGCAAAAAGGCGCAAAAGTCACAAGAAAAAGCCTTCTTTTGAGACTTTTGTGCATTTTGTGGCTATGATTTTAATTAATTTGCTCTAAATTCTTTCGCCATCTCCATCCCGCGCGGAATGTCCTATGGTGGCTGCGGGTCTTTGCACGCGGCCACCATGTGCTGGTTTATTTCTGCGGCAGAGCGGGAACGAGCCCGTGCCGGGTCATCACCACCTTGATTTTCTCCAAATCCGGCGGGCCGCCGGTATTGACGATGGCGGCCATTTCGCGAAAGAACTCCGGGCCGATGAGCGCGGGTGTCACGACGGCAAGGGCTTTTGCGTTCGATGGCTTCAGATTGTTGTAGCCATGCACCGCACCGCGGGGAATAAAACAAGTTTCACCGGCGGCGATGTCCGTCGGCTTGCCATTGACCGTGAACGTCATCACGCCTTCCAGACCGTAAATGGTCTCGTCGTAATGTGCGTGCGAATGGGTCGCCGGAACTTTCGCGCCCGCCGGAACGGTGAATTCAAACATGGCCAACCGGCCGTTGGAGTCTTTGCTTTCAAGCAGGAAGCGGATTTCAATTTGCCCTGCCCGGATAATCTCTTTTTCCCGTGGCATAATTTTTTGGTCGGACGCAAAGCCACACCGCTCACGCGCCGGGCGGCGGTAGGATTTCCAGCCCGAATTTTTTCGCAATCGCCATCACGCGCGGGATGTCCTGCTGTTGTTGCGGACTGAGCGCGCCGATTTCCTCGAAGAATCCTTCAAATCCCGCTGGCGTGATGACGCACAGGAGCCGGCCGGGCGTCTGGCCAAGGTAACGGTAGGTGTGCGGCAGCCCGCGCGGGGCAAAGATGGTCGCGCCCTTTTTGGCGACGAACGTTTTTCCGCCAACGGTCCACTCGTATTCGCCTTCGAGAATCTGAAACGTCTCGTCCTCGCGGCGATGGATGTGCGGCGGCGGACCTCCGCCCGGCACGTCGTGCGATTCGACGGCGCTGACCACGCCGCCGGTATCGCGGCCGTGGAGGCGGATGACCATCGGAATGCCCAGGATGTTCACTTTCTTGCCTCCGTCAGACGGAATGTGGATTGGATTCACAAATATTGGCGATGATGTTCTGTTGCCGCGCGCCGGCTGGCAAGCCAACAATCTTCCCAAACCATTTTTCAGTTGCGCTCCAGCAGTTCGGAGCGATATTCGGACAAAAATGCGGCGAAGGAGAATATCAACCCAGTCCCGCCACTCCGGGGCGGCCCGGTGTGGAATCCCGGCATCGCGGCCACGGATTGATTGTCATTCGTCAAAACCAATACAAAGATGTATCAACCATTCATGTTGAATATGAAACGAATTGTTTGTGTATTATTCTGCCAATGCTTTTTGGCCCTCGTTTGTGTGCCTTCGCTCCAAGCCCAGACCAGCGATGCAGCAGACGGCGTCACAGTCAAAGACGGAAAAGTGTATTGCCTGCGCGGCGGGCAGTTGGAAGTTCTTGCCGATAACCTCAAACTTCCTTTCGACGTCGAGGTGGATACGAACGGCAACTTCAAAGTCGCGAACGGGAAAGAGCGGAAGCTCGAGGCGGGGCAGGTGATTCGCAGCGACGGATGGTTATTGAATCCAGATGGTTCAGTTCAGCCCGTTTTTGATCATGTGGCCATGAAGGAGGGTCACGTCATTGTGGTGCGCGATGGCCAAGCCGTGCCGCTTGCAGAATCAATGACTTTGAGCAACCATTTGGGTGTTGCCCCGGACGGCGCGTGCATCTATCCCGATGGCAGTCGCTCACGTTTGGTGGACGGGCAGTTGTTTCGATTGGACGGGGTTTCCATTCCTGCCAAAGACGCGGTCACCTTGATCAACGGCCAGGTAGTGGTGCAAAAAGACGGCACATTGATTCACCTCAAGCCGGTGCAGGTCACGGGCATGGACGATGGAACCACTGTGCGCGGGAATGGTTTTATCCAAAAGCGAGGTGGCGCGCCGACGCCGCTCCGCGAAGGGCAAACGGTCCTCATCGAAGGCTTGATCATAAGACGCTGATTGTCGCCGCCAGGAGCTGTCAAGTTTGCCGCCAAGTGCGTGGCTAATACCCGAGAGGAGATATAACCATGACCACAACCAAAAGCCCCATTGTTCAACCCTATCTGTTCTTCGACGGCCGCTGCGAGGAAGCGCTCGAATTCTACCGGCGCGCGCTTGGTGCGGAGGTGAACATGATGATGCGTTTCAAAGACAGCCCGGAGCCTCCCCCGCCAGGGCTGCACCCGCCCGGCTCCGAAAACAAGATCATGCACGCGAATTTTCGCATCGGTGAAACCACAGTGATGGCATCCGACGGACGCTGCACGGGGAAACCGGACTTCCAGGGCTTTTCGCTATCGCTCACGGTGGCCACCGAAGCCGAGGCGGAACGCCTGTTCACCGCCCTGGCCGATGGCGGACAGGTGCATATGCCGCTGGCCAGGACGTTCTTTTCGGCGCGCTTCGGCATGGTCGCCGACCGTTTCGGCGTGTCATGGATGATCCTTGTGACACCGGTTGAGTAGGTGACACAAAAGCAAACAAGGAGCCAACCATGCAAACCATCACCCCATTCCTCTGGTTCGACAACCAGGCCGAGGAGGCCGCGAAGTTTTACACCGGCATCTTCAAGAATTCGAGGATCAAGAAAATTATCCGTCATGGCGAAGCAGGGCCCGGACCGAAGGGAACGGTAATGACCGTTGAATTCCAGCTTGAGGGCCAGGAATTCGTGGCGCTCAACGGCGGTCCACACTTCAAATTCACCGAAGCCGTATCGTTTGTGGTGAACTGCAGGACGCAGAAGGAAGTGGATTATTTTTGGAGGAAACTCTCCGCTGGCGGCAAAGAGGTGCAGTGCGGCTGGCTCAAAGACAAATACGGACTATCATGGCAAATCGTGCCCGCCGTTTTGGGCAGGTTGCTCAGCGGCAAGGATGCGGCGAAATCGCAGCGCGTCATGCAGGCCATGCTCAAAATGGTCAAGCTCGACATCCAGAAATTGAAGCAGGCGGCGAAACAACAACAGGGAAAATGGGTCAAAACCATCCTGACAGACCAACGGAGGAAAAAATCATGAGTTCAATCCGTGTATTGGTTGGCACGAAGAAGGGCGCGTTCATCCTGACGGCGGATGGCAAGCGCCGGAATTGGAAAATCAGCGGACCGCATTTTGCGGGTTGGGAGATGTATCATCTCAAAGGCTCGCCGGTTGAGCCGGACCGCATTTACGCGTCGCAGACGAGCAGCTGGTTTGGGCAGATCATTCAGCGTTCGGACGACGGCGGCAAGACCTGGGAAATCCCCGGCGGCGGGCCGGCGCCCGTTCCCGGCGAAATGCCCAAGGGCGAAAGCAACAAATTCGTGTACGAAGGCGAGGTCGGCAAACATCTGTGGTACGATGGCACACAGCATCCTTGGGAGTTCAAGCGCATCTGGCATCTCGAACCCTCCCTGACCGACCCGAACACGGTTTTCGCCGGCGCGGAAGACGCGGCGCTATTCAAGACCGTGGACGGCGGCAAAACGTGGCGGGAGCTTCCCGGTTTGCGCAGTGCCAGGGGACACCTCTGGCAACCCGGCGCAGGCGGCATGGCCGTGCATACGATCATTCTCGATCCGAAAAGCGCGGACCGCATCTACGTTGCTATCTCGGCGGCGGGCGTCTTCCACACTGATGATGGCGGCAAAACGTGGAAGCCCGTGAACCGCGGCCTGAAGTCCCGATACGAACTTCCCGATCCCGACGCGGAAGTCGGCCACTGTGTTCATCGCATTGCCATGCACCCGTCGCGCCCGGAGGTTTTGTTCATGCAGAAACATTGGGACGTGATGCGCACCGACGACGCCGGCGGATCGTGGACCGAGGTCAGCGGCAATTTACCGTCCGATTTCGGCTTCCCGATTGATGTCCACGCACACGAACCGGAGACCGTTTTTGTTGTTCCCATCAAGAGCGATTCGGAGCATTACCCGCC
>JBEKEJ010000240.1:0-4299 GCA_050013895.1 Verrucomicrobiota bacterium
CCGTTTGCAGTTACAGCGATGCGGGCGCGGATGGTTCGCTGTTCGCCCAGGGCACCATGGACAATTTTGTTGTCACCGTTCCGCCGCCGCCGGTGCAAAATTTCATCGGCAGCTTTACCAACGGCGTCTGGCAGGCTCAATTCCTCAGCCGGAGCAACTGGCTTTACACGCTCCAACGTTCGGCGGAATTGCAATCGTGGACAGATGCTTCACCAATAATGCCGGGCAACGCGACGAATCTTATCTTGCAGGACGCCGGCCCGCCGCCGGACAAGTCGTTTTACCGGATCAGCGCCCAAAGACCATGAAAGCACGTGACAAGTGGCGGGTGACGGGTGACGTGACTGAAGCCGCACCGCATGCCGGACGGTTATTTTCCCGTCACATGTCGCGCGTCACGCGTCACTTTTTTGCGTTCACGCTCGTCGAACTGCTCGTCGTCATCGCCGTCATTGGAATTTTATCGGCGATGCTGTTGCCCGCGTTGAGCAGGAGCAAACAATCCGCCTGGCGCGCCGAATGCGCGGGCAACCTGCGCCAGCTTGGAATGGCGACGCAATTGTATTGGGACGAATATGGCGGCAATTGTTTTCAATGGCTCTATGGCACGACCAACAGTGAGGGACATCTTTACTGGTTCGGCTGGCTGCAATCGGACGCGACGGCCGAAGGCCAGCGCGCATTTGATTTGTCCCGTGGCGTTTTATACCCGTACCTCGCCGGCAGCGATGTGCGGCTTTGTCCGGCGCTTTACGCGACCCCGGCGCAATTCAAATTGAAAGGCAATGATGTGATCTTCAGTTATGGTTACAACAAATCCCTCTCGCCGACGGGAAACAATTCGCCGCCCGTGAACGTGGATCAAATCAAGCGCTCGACGGACACCGCGCTCTTCGCCGACGCCGCGCAGATCAACGATTTCCAGGACCCCGCTTCGCCCGGGAACCCGCTGCTGGAGGAATGGTATTATCTCGACCTGGACACGAATTTTTCCAGCGCGAATTACTATCCCAACGGCCACTTCCGCCATTCGCAGAGGGCCAATGTCGCGTTTTGCGACGGCCACGTGGGAATGGAAACCATGATGCCGGGTTCGCTGGACCAAAGACTTCCGAATCAATGCGTCGGCCAGTTGCGCCCGGAGATTTTGCGCCTGCCGTGAAATGGGGGTTCACAGCTAGTCTTCGTGCGTAATACAATGACGAAAGTTCAGCGTTTTCGACAAAGATATGGAGTGCGGTGGCAGAGCGCAGCGGCGACACCCCTATTCGCATGTCCACCAACTTCCGAAAGCGGCGTGGCGCTGCGTTTCCCGCCGCAGTCCAAAAACTGCGGTCGCGGCGCAAGCCGCGTTGGGAATATCCGTGCTCGCGCCCGTCGCGGCAGTTCCGTAGTTGGAAGGCTTCTTTACTGCAGGGATGCGGCTGAAGCTCGAACTCCAACCAAACGCCGGTTTCCAGGTGATGAAATTTGGTTTGCCAAACCGGAAGGGCTTGACAAAATTCGACTGGTTTAACAAACAAAAAGGAGCGTTATGGCCAAAATGCAAAAAAAAGAGCTGTCGAAGCCGGACGAACTTCGCACCTTCGACAAAGGCAAACTCGAACTCGTCAGCCTGGGCGGGGTCACCTTCGGCCGCGCCACGTTGCAGCCCGGATGGAAATGGTCAACCTGCATCAAGCCGCTGGTGAAAACCAAGAGCTGCGAAGCGTCGCATTTGCAATATCACGTCTCCGGCCGGCTTCGCGTGCTGATGGACGATGGCAGCGAGGATGAATTCGGCCCGGGCGAAGTTTCGTTTCTCCCGCCGGGACACGATGCGTGGGTGGTTGGCAACGAACCGGCGGTTGTCATTGACATCACCGGCATGGGCGAATACGCCAAACCGCACTCCCACTAAACCCGAATTCCGAAGTGGGGAGCACACCCGCCTCGGGTGTGGCTGGACGCGCCTCGCGTCCAGCCTCTTGTGCGCGCGATCGACACCGGCGTTCGGGAAATTTCGCTGCGTCCGATGTTTTCCGCGCCGCCGTCGCGCTGGCGCACTTTGGCGCGCCGCGGAAGGGCGCGGAAAACCGCACCCGGGGCGGGCGCGCTCCCCATCAACTTCAGAGTCCAGGCTAAAGTTCTGCCTCGGGGAACCGCTCACGAATCCGGCGGCGAAGATGTTCCTCGTCGTCCGGCTGATAACGGCGGCGCGTGATGAGCCGCTGCAACGCGTCGAGCAATTCCAGCCAGTCCTCCAGCGGAGGTTCCGGCACGCGCTGCCATTGGTCGAAACGCCTTTCGCGCTGGAAAAAAAGCCACTCGCGGCTCACGCGTCGCGCATAGACCTGCAGCTTCACGCCGTCGTCGGTCACCCGTTTCCAACTGATTTCAGCCTTGGGCATGGTTCAGTCCACAGTCCACAGTTCCGAGTCCACAGTCGGAAATCCGGTCGTCGCGCGAGGCCGTGACTGGGAACTCCGGACTCTGGACTGTGGACTCCAGACTCATGCCGGCAAATCCACGCCCGCCACGGCCATGGCGGCAATGCCTTCTTCGCGGCCGATGAACCCCATTCTTTCGTTGGTCGTGGCCTTGACGCCGACATGCCGGGAATTGATCGCCAATGCCTCCGCGATGTGGATTTTCATCTGGCGGATGTGCGGATGAATTTTCGGCTCCTGCGCCACGACCGTCGCATCCACGTTCACGATTTTGCCCTGGCGCAATGCCACCAGCCGCGCGGCCTCCTGCAAAAACACCCTGCTCGGCGCGTTTTTCCAGCGCGGGTCGGTGTTCGGAAAAAAATGGCCGATGTCCTCCTCGCCGAGCGCGCCGAGAATCGCGTCGCAAATCGCGTGCAGGAGCGCGTCGGCGTCCGAATGGCCGTCGAGGCCTTTCGGGTGCGGAATCTCGACGCCGCCGAGGATGAGCTTGCGTCCCGCGACCAGCGCGTGAACGTCGTAGCCGATGCCAACGTGAACCATGCCAGACTATAAAATCTTTACGCACGCTAAAAAAGGAAATTTCCGGCAACATTTCAGCCTCGGTTGAAACGTGGATTCAACACGGAAGCGCGCGGTGAATGGTTTTCCTTCTCCTTCCGTCTTCGCTTCGCTCCGACGCGACTGTGGAGAATGAACCGCGCCGTAGTTTGGCGTAGGCGGGTGGGGAGAAGGCCGGGATGAGGGCGGGTGTTGAACCATTTTGTGTTATGGTCAGCCCTCACCCTGACCCTCTCCCCCGGGAGAGGAAACAGCGTCCTCGCGGCGCTGCGCTTTCGGCTGGTCGCCCCGCAAATCCAGTCGCAAGCATTCGTAAATCCAGACGCGTGAATTTTCAAAGCGGCGGCCAATGCTTCTCCTTCTCCCCGGGGGAGAAGGCCGGGATGAGGGTGGATGTTCTGCAGACTGAACGTGTTTTGACGTTCGCCCTCGCCTGCTTCCTCTCCACGGGTAGGGGACCCGCGCTCGATTGTCACTTGAAAATCCAGCCCTGTTTCGAAAAAGCGGGCGTGCCGTGGACGGAAACAATTTTCCTGCGCGCGGATTCCGCGACCGCCGGCCAGGATTATTTCTCTCCCTGCGGCAGCGTGAAGAAAAATGTCGCGCCCTTGCCCGGTTCGCTGTTCACCCAGACCTTGCCGCCGTGGTTCTGCACAATGTGCTTGACGATGGACAAACCCAGGCCGGTGCCGCCCTGCTCGCGTGAACGCGCCTTGTCCACGCGATAAAACCGCTCGAACACCCGGTCCAATGATTCCGGCGGAATGCCCGGCCCGTCGTCCTGCACGAAAACCTCGACCTTCCCCTCCTCCGTTTTTCCGCCGCCGATGGTCACCGTGCCCCGCGCACGGCCGTATTTGATGGCGTTGTCCACGAGATTGGCGAGGACCTGCTCGATCCGGTCCGCGTCCGCCGTGGCGGTGAGCTCGGGCAATTGGTTGACGAGCGTGATGCTTTTGCTGTCCGCCGGCGGTTTCAAATCTCCCAAAACTTTTTCGACCAGCGGACGCAATTCAACGGCCTGCAGGTTCAATTTGACCCGTCCGGCCTCCAGCGCGGAAATCGTCAGCAAATCCTGAATGAGCAAATCGAGCCGTTGCGCGTTGCGCTCGATGATTTTGAGAAAGCGCTCGGAGACCTCGGGATTGTCGCGCGCGCCGTCGAGCAGCGTTTCCACGTAGCCCTTGATGAGCGAGAGCGGCGTGCGCAATTCGTGGCTGACGTTGGCGACGAATTCCTCGCGCGTGCGTTCGAGCTGCTTGAGCCGCGTCAAATCATGAAAAACCAGGATCGTCCCCTCGCGTTCCCC
>JBEKEJ010000241.1:0-4233 GCA_050013895.1 Verrucomicrobiota bacterium
AGATCAAAACGGCGAAAGCCGTGGTTTATCCGGCGGACGCCCGCGATGGCGCACCCATGTTGCCTGCCGATTCAGTGGATGCGGTTATCACTTCCCCGCCTTATCCCAACGAAAAGGATTACACCCGCACGACCCGTCTGGAAGCGGTATTGCTGGGATTCATTCAATCCAAACAGAATTTGCGCGATCTTAAGAAACAAATGGTTCGCTCCAACACGCGCGGCGTTTACAAGGCTGATACGGACGATCTGCTTGTAGCAGGACACCCGCAGATTGAAAGCATTGCCGCTGCGATTGAAAAACGTCGCATCGAACTGAATAAGGATTCTGGTTTTGAACGACTCTATGCGCGAGTGACCAAACTCTATTTCGGTGGCATGGCCCGTCATCTCGCCGGGTTGCGTCGCGTGCTTCGTCCCGGCGCGCAACTGGCCTACGTGGTTGGCGATCAGGCCTCGTATCTGCGGGTGATGATTCGGACAGGACAATTGCTGGCCGGCATCGCGGAATCGTTCGGTTACGAAGTTGTCGGTTTGGATCTATTCCGTACCCGCTTATCAACCGCCACCAAAGAACAACTGCGCGAAGAAGTCGTGGTCCTTCGTTGGCCCGGTGGCAAGCGCGGCAAAAAGTGAGGGATATGAAACAGAAGAACCGGTACTCCGCCATCATCGAAAAAATATTCACCTCCAAGTTCAAACCCGGGATGAAGGCGGTGGATTTTGCACGGGAGGAATTTGAAACTGTCGCGCGCCAGCTTCGAATCAAACTGCCGAAGAACCTTGGCGACCTGGTTTACAGTTTTCGATACCGGGCTGACCTGCCCGGGAAAATCCAGGCGGAGGCGGGCAAGGGCGAAACGTGGATCATCCGCCCCGTTGGGAAAGCACGCTACCGACTGGCATTGGTTGCTGACCGCCCAATCCAGCCCAACGTGAACCTGGCGATTACCAAAGTCCCTGATGCGACACCGGGCATTGTCACAAAATACGCGTTTGACGATGAGCAGGCTTTGTTGGCCCGGCTTCGCTACAACCGCTTGATCGACGTTTTTACCGGCGTAACCTGCTACTCGTTGCAAAACCATTTGCGCACCACCGTTCCAGAAATGGGGCAGGTCGAGACGGACGAACTCTATGTGGGGCTGGACAAAAAAGGCGCGCATTACGTTTTCCCGATCCAGGCGAAGGGTGGAAGTGATAAACTGAACGTGGTCCAGATGGAGCAGGATTTTGCCGTTTGCGCGAATAAATTTCCCGATCTGATTTGCCGGCCCATCGGAGCACAATTTATGGACGGCGGAATCATCGCGCTGTTTGAGTTTGAGCAAGCCGATGGCACCGTGAGGATCAGTGCCGAAAAACATTACAAACTCGTCCCGCCGGAAGAAGTCACAAAAGAAGACCTGGAAAGTTACCGACAGCGAATCGCCGATTGAAACGTCTTGAAATCGCATGAGCCCCTTCCATTCCGGAATGAATTATTGGCAACGCCAGTGGCTGAGTGATCGGCTGCATAAAAAGCAAACCAACCCGCCAGCGGTGGAATCCTCCGTTCCTGCGGTAGATAGCAAATCCAAACGTCCGAAACAGCCAAAGCCAAAACGACGACGGGATTGACGCGCGTTCCTGAAAGGGTCCTAGAATAGTGACATTTCTTCCCTGTCAGGTTTGTGGACGGATGGTCGATGACTGTTGCTCACATCTTCGCTCTTGCCGGCGGCAGCAAGAAGAAGGCTTCCACTGTCGCCGAGGCTATAGTGGACAAGGAAGTCTAAATTCCAAGGCTCCCGTCGCAGAAATCCTGTTTATGGAGCAGCTTGGCGAGATTGGCCAGCGTGTGCAGATGCTTTTGGAATTGGCCCTGCGGCACGAGGAATAGCATCACCAAATGGACCGGTTTGCCGTCCACCGCGTCGAATTGAACTCCCTTGCGCGAACGTCCAATCGCCCCGACCACTTCGCCAACCAAATCGGTGGAAGCGTGCGGCAATCCGATGCCCATCCCGATTCCAGTGCTCATCGAGGTTTCGCGCTTCCTGACACTCTCCGCGATGGCGTCCCTGTGCTCGGCCTTGATCTTGTGATGGACGACGAGCTGGTCCATCAATTCGTCAATCGCCTCCCAACGGTTATCGGCGTGCAGGTCAATGACGATTGGTTTCGGACCCAAAAAGTCGTTTAAATCCATGCTCTTGTCGGTTCGCGAATCCTCAGATACTTGCACTCGATGCGTGGCGGAACGCCGCGGCACTGGATTCAAGGCCGGCGTATCCGGCAAGGGGTGCTTCTAGGAACCAGTCACAAAATAATTGTCGTGCCCCGGAATGATGAGGTCCGCCAGTTCGGCGATCTTGTTCATGGTGGCGACGCCCTGCTTGGGATCCGTCGCGTTGTAAAAGTTTCGCCGGTCACGAAAGAAATCATGGGTCGCCATCGCATCGCCGGCGGCCATGACCGAGAGACCGTCACAATCGAAACGCAGGCTGTGATGGGATGGTGTGTGTCCGGGTGTGGGAATGACTTCAATGCTGTCAAAAAGCATTCCGGTGACCGGTTCAACGCGGCGGGTCAGTTGTCCAGTTTTGTTCAGAAGTTCGGCGGCGCCCGGCCCGGCCATCCAGCGGGCATCGGGAAAATGCGCCAGCCCGGCCCAATGGTCGCCATGGTCGTGAGTGATGAAAGCGGCGGTGATGTCCTTCAGCTTGAGTCCCGTGCGGCGGTCCAATTCGCGGGCCATGTCCGCGGCATCGGGCTCGGACGGATCCACCAGCAGCCGGAATCCATCCCCGCTGATGAGCGTGCAGGTGCAAAGCACTTTGCGAACCGCCTTGTCGCTGGCCTCACCCCAATACTCGTTGCGCGAAAGGTCGCCGATGGTGATGATGTCCCACCGTTTCACTTTCGAATTTCCCCTGCTTTTTGCCGATCGGGGAAACGGCAGCGCCTCGCCGGACGCGATGCCGGCTCCGGCCATGGTTGCGAGCAAGGCCGCACCTGTCCGGGCCAGGAAGCTGGCGCGGGAATACCGATTCTTTGCCGTGTTGGCTGTTTTCATATCACTTGTTCGATTTCTGTTCCCCGGCCGGCGCCGGTTTTGCCAGATCGTGCGGGGACATGTGGATCACATAATAGGTGACCGGTTTGTCACTGCTATTGCGCCAGCCATGCAGTTCGTTCGACGCGCAAAAAACCATCCCGCCGGCGCTGACCTGGTTGGTGACGCCGTTTTGCATGACTTCCAGCGTGCCTTCCTTGACGATCACCAGTTCCTCTTCGGGATGGCTGTGGGGCGGGTGCATCGTTTTGCCGGAATCCATCGTCGTGACGTGGCAGGAAAAATTCTCGAGCGTAGGCGTCGGCGCATCAAAAACATTTCGGATCGTCCCGAAGTCGGAGGCCTGCGCCTGCATGTCGCTCCACTGAAACACCTGTGAGTGCATGGGCGGCTTTGTTGTTCCCGGGGCGGGGCTAGCAGTCGCTGAATTCGTTTGCGCGTGGGCGGCCCCGTGAAGGCAGCAGCTCAACAGGATGAGTGCGGCCACGAGAACTCGGCGCCGGTTGTCGGTTTTTTGATTTCTCATACGCTCGTTTCGTTTGCCGGGGTTTTTGTTAAATCACCGCCGTGACTGCTGATGCCCGATAAATGGCGCAGCCGCATCGGCGATGACTTGCAGGACATTGAATGCAAATATTGAAATTTCGCGATGGTGTCCAGATGAAACGGATGCGGGTGGGCGCATCTCAACTATTGAGCAGGCGTTCTGTTCCGAAGGCACAATCGAAAATAGCCCGGCATCTCAATGCCGGGGAAGGTTTGGAAAAATCGAGTCCCGCAGGGACGGCTGAAAACGGCGTTTCTTTTCAGCCGTCCCTGCGGGACTCATGGCGATATCGTGTCAGACCCCGGCGTTCAAACGCCGGGCTATTTTCAGAATGTCCCCGCGGGACATGGCTTTTTCGGTTTTCCAAAAACTGAGATGCGCCCGATGCGGGTCGGGAGCGCGGCGTTTACGCCGCTTGAGCGCGAATTACCCTGCGAGCTCGGTTCTTTAGGCCGCCCGGTATTCCCTTCCGGGAATCTTGACCCTCACTTCAACCCAAAATCCGAAATTGATAGGGATGGCGCGCTGAGATTGTCTCAAAAGTATCGGAGGGGCGAGTTACACGAGCCCCTGACTAATCGAATGCCTCTGAAAATGGGGGCTCGCGTAACTCGCCCCTCCGACAAGAA
>JBEKEJ010000242.1:0-4218 GCA_050013895.1 Verrucomicrobiota bacterium
AGGAATCAGGCGTGGTAATTCAAAACGGAATGCCTGCCGATCCACGCCTGCGCTTGTTTGGATTCAGCGACGACGCCCGGCCGTTGCAGCAATCCATCTTCGACCTTGTGCCAACGGGCAAGACCACGCTTTTCCACAAGTCAATCAACACCATGTTAAGCACCTCGGCTGGCGATGAGACGGTCAACGCGGTGATTTTTCTGACGGACGGCCATGACTTTGAAATGGTCAATCCGGTGAAGACCGGCATCGCGGCGCACAACCGTGCAGCGCCGATTTACGCCGTTGCGCTTGGTAAACAAGGCAACGTGCGGGACGTCGCCGTCCGCATCACCGGCTATCAGCCGTATTGCTACGTGAAGCAGAAAGCGCGCATCAATGCCACGCTGCGGTTGATTGGTTGTGAACTGGAAGACCTCACGGTGCAATTGTCGCGGCAAGGTCAAGTCGTCCAGACCAAAAGGGTCAACGCCCAGCAACTCCAGGAATTGCCGGTGGAATTTGAGGTCACGGAACCAGAAATTGGGCAATACGAATATGAAGTCCACGTGCAACCGTTGGAGAACGAGGCAGACACGGTGAATAACAGCGCGATCACCTATCTCAATGTGATTGACCAGCAAATCCGTGTGTTGCTGCTGGAAGGGGATCCTTATTGGGACACGACGTTCCTGCAACGTTCATTGATGCGCTCCGACAAGCTCGAAGTAGATGCGCTGATCCGTTATGGACCGAATCATGTCCGCGCGATTCGCAAGACGCCGGGCACCGGCGAACTGCATCTGCCTGAAACGCTGGATCAACTTGCCGCCTACGACGTCGTCATCCTCGGACGTTCGGTGGACTCCCTGGCCGATTCCCGAAATTCAACCGGCCAATTCGCAATGCTGTCCGCCGGACAGTCTTTCGGCGGGCACCCCAGCTTCCCGGATCTTTTGGATCTATATGTCAATGAACGTGGCGGCGCGGTGATTTTCAGCCGCGGTCGGGCTTTTCAGAATCCGTCGTCCGGGGGAATGGAGCCGGTTTTGTGGAGCGACAAGTCGCGCGATCATGTCCACTTGAACGTAACTGCCGAAGGCCGCAATCTCTCGCCGTTTCAGGTTTTGAAGGATGGTGCGGGCGGTTTGGATACGCTTCCTGATTTGGTGGATGGGAAAATCCCCCAGGAAACGCAACCGCTGACTTCGGTATTTGCCGTGGCGTCAGGCCGGGATGAAGCCACCCCGGATCCGGCGATTGTGCACCGGCATTACGGTCAGGGCCAGGTCGTGAGCATCGGCGTGGACGGAATGTGGCGCTGGTCGCTCAACGCCAAAGTCGAAGGCGTCAATTCACCGTTCGACCGTTTCTGGGACCAGATGATTCTCTGGTTGCTGGCGGGCCGCGATTTCATTCCCAACCGCCAGTTCTCGTTCCGGCCCAGTTCCGCCAACATTTTGCTCGGCGAAAAAGTTTATTTCCGGCTGGTTCTGCGGCAGCCGGATCCAAAAGTAAAATCCGTCCCGGTTGCGATTTATTACGGCGACACGGAAGCTGGACGGACAACTTTGGCTCCCGCTCCCGCCAGCACCGGCCGGCTCACGGCGGAATTTCTGCCGGAGCGCGTCGGACGTTATCGGGCGGTTGTGCAGCTGCCGGATGGCACGACGCAGGAATCGCGCTTTATTGTGTTCACGGAAAATTTGGAGGAAACCGAAGTGGCCACGGACGCGCTTTACCTCCGTCAGTTGTGCGAAGCCAGTGGCGGGCGGCTGATTGAACCAAATGAACTGCCCAAGTTGCTGAAGGAATTGAGCAACGAAAAGGCCGATCAAACACCCAAAACCCTGTTGCGACCGGCTTGGAATGAAGCTTGGGTTTTCTATCTGGCGGGATTATTCTTCGGATTGGATTGGTTTTTGCGAAGGCGTTGGGGATTATGCTGAACCAAACGCAAATCATCCTGAGCCGGCTTGCTGTCGCCGACCGCGAGCATCAAAAAGAAGCGGGAGGCAAACTCCTGCTTCGCAGCGTAAAATACGCCTGTGCCGCCGTTCTTTCGGGGTTCATCCTTGATGTGATTTTTCATCTCAACGCCGACTGGCGGCTGGGAATTTTGCTGGTGATGATTTCTGGAGTTTTTGTCCTGGCCATTTTCAGCTGGCATCTCGCGTTTGTGCGGCGAAACCGGATTGAGCACATTGCCCGGTTTCTGGAAACGCGCGATCCCGCGCTCGGCTCGCGCTTGATCAATCTTCTTCAGTTAAACGAACAAACCCGGGACATCTCACTCGCGCCACTGACACGCGAGCTTGCACGCCGGGCCGTGGAAAATTATGCCGCCGAGCTACGTGGTGTTCCCATGGAAAATCTCGCGCGAACGGATGAAACGAGTCGTCATTTGAAGCGGGCGGCGTGGACATTGCTTGGCTTCGCCGCCGTGCTGGCGATTGGTTTTCGCATCACGGCGATTGAGGCCGCCCGCTTTGCCGATCCGTTTGGCGATCATCCGCCATATTCTTTCACGCACCTGGAAATCGTGCAGCCCGGCCCAGCGGGGACGAATGTGCTTTACGGCAAAGGATTGATTGTGAAGGTGAAAGTGCTGGGACACCAACCGAAGGAGGTTTTTCTTACCTCGTTTCCACTGGGACATCCACGACAAGCCGTCACGCTCACCATGTTCGACGAGAGCGGCGCTGGATTCAATCAATTGCTGGACAATGTCCGCACGGAACTTGTCGTCTTTGCTCACACCAAAGACCACTTGAGCGAGTCCAAACAGGTGCGCGTCGGCGTGGTGCTGACGCCACAGTTGGAAAAGGCGTTCGTCCGGATTGCGCCGCCCGATTACACCGGCACCAAGCCGGAGGAGAAACTCTATGAATTCAAGGGCATCCAGACGCTCGAAGGCAGTGCGGTGCGATTCCGAATACAGTCCAACCGGCCCTTGCGCGAAGGGTTGCTTGAAATCACCGCCGACGATCAACCACCCCAACGCATCGTGTTGAAAAAGTCGGCGGATAACGAGGTGACTGGTTCATTCATCGCCACGGAGTCGGGCCGGTTGAACTTTGGAATAGTGGATGTGGCTGGACTTCCATCGCAAGGAGGTTGTGAAGGCGCGCTCACCGTCACGCATGATTTGCCGCCCGAGATTCATATCATTAATCCGGAGCATGACGCGTTCGCAGCTATGGATTTCAAATTACAGGCGCAAATCGAAGCGAGCGACGATTATGGCCTGCGCGAAATCCGACTGCATCGCGGATTGAACGGTGTTTATTCCGCTCCCAAGGTTTTCCTGTATAATACGGTTGTCCTCGACAGCCGCGAAACCGCTGATTTCAACTTCGCCGGTCTGGGCATTCAGCCCGGCGACGTGATTTCCCTGTTTGCCGAAGCGCTGGACACCGCGCCGCAACCGCATCTGGCACGCAGTCAGACCGTCCGTTTGGCGGTCATCAGCGTTGAGGATTACAATAATTATCTGCGTGAACAAAGCGACATCTCCGACACGGAAGCCAAATACGCCGAACTCAGCGCCGATTTGCAGGAACTGATCGAAAAACAAAAAGAGCTTGGCGAAGCAGCGCAAAGACTGGACAACCAACTCGCCCTGGCTGGCGCCAAACAGCGCGAGGCCCAGGCGCAGCAACTGGACAGTCTGATCGCGCAGCAAAACGAACTGAACGAACAACTCAACAAGCAAGCCGAACGCATGGAAAATTTTGTCCGGCAACATCCACTTTACGATGTCGAACAAGACTTGCAGGAAATGCTGCGTCAGCAGGCTGCAAATATTCGTGAAAGCACACAGACCAACGACGCTGTCGCACGCGACATCGCGCAACGCAGTTCACCGCCGGGCGGCCCGCGCCAGTTGTCGCCGGATATGTTGAACGATTTCAAAAAGGCTTCCGACGACCAGGTCGCCCGGCTTGGACAAGTGAATGAGGAAACAGACAAGCAGATTGTTCAGACGCTCGACGACATGAGCCAGATGCAGGAATTGAGCAAGGATTTCAATCTATTTGAATCGCTCTACCGGGCACAACAAGACCTCGCCCAACAAACGCAGGCCTACAATCGCCCGGGCCAGTTGAACCGTGAAGACCAACTGGCCTTGAAAGACCTCGCGGCATCCGAAAAGCAGGTGGGCGACTCGCTTGATCAGTTGCAAGGGAAATTGCGCGACGATGCCAAAACCGCCGAAAAACTATTCCCGAAGGCCGC
>JBEKEJ010000243.1:0-4199 GCA_050013895.1 Verrucomicrobiota bacterium
TTCCCGGCATGGGCAAAAACCAGGTTTTCCAGCCGTCCATTCTGGCCGGAAATCCGAAAAGGATAATGCGCGGTATCCGCTCGTATGGTGTACTGATTAGGGCTGCCGCCCCCTGCGCTGATGTAATACAGCGTGTTGGATGGCTGGTTGAGATAAAAGTCTCCAGGATTGGCAACACCTGCCAAAGTCGTTTTTCTAGTGCCTTTCATTGTCCCCTCCCACACCATAAACTGCGAATCATCCGCCATGGTTGTGGCCGCACTGTAGATGTTCCCGTTACAAAGCGACCAATTGGTAATTAGCGTCGCCCCTTCGAATTGGGGATGATCACCCGATCCGTAAGCGCCATAGGTGACACCAGCGTTGAACGGGAAAGTTTGACCGCTGGGTTCTCGCCAGATGCACCCACTGTTAAATAGTACAGAATCCCCACTAACAAGCGTTGCCTGACTGACTTGTGTCAAAGTCTTCCAAGCCGTAGATGGACTGGTTCCGCTGCCACTGTCATTACCTGCAATACTGTCCACGTAGTAAATTGTTCCCGCGGCTTTGGCTTGGCTGACAGAAAATAAGAACACACCGATTGCCATGCGCGCAATCAGGACAAGACCCACAGGAATCGCGATCCTCACAAGAAACGCATGGTCCGAGACATGGCAAGTGTCAAGTTCAATGACTGATCAGGGATTCCTTTTTCGGCGCTTGGCCCGACACTTTGCGCGTTACACAGGGGACGGAGAATTGGTTTTCGCTCGCATTTATTCTGTTCAACCTTTCGCCGATGGTCCCTTAAGCCTGGATCTGGCGTCAGCGACCTCCGGCACAGCCGGAGGATTTCCTATGGCTTAAGATTGATATGGCGAACGTCATCGGCCCACGCTCTTGTAAATCCAGCCGAGCCGTTCCATTTCCGCGCCGTCGAACAGGTTGCGTCCGTCGAACATGATGGGATGGCTGAGCGATTTGCGGGCACGCTCGAGATCGAGTTTTTTAAACTCGTCCCATTCGGTGGCCACCACCAGCGCGTCGCAACCGTCGGCCACGGCATTCATATCCTCCACATAAGTCACGTTCGAAAGCACCGCCCGGGCCTTTTCCATCGCCTTCGGATCGTGGACGCGCAGCGCCGCGCCCTCTTTTTGCAGGTGATGGCAGAGTTCAATCGCCGGCGACATCCGCACGTCATCGGTGTTTTGCTTGAAGGCGAGGCCGAGCACGCCGATTTTTTTGTCTTTGAGCACCCAGAGCGTGTCGGTGATTTTTTTGACGAACCGCTCCATCTGCCCGGCGTTGACGCGCTGGACTTCTTTGAGCAGCCGGAAATCGTATCCGATCTGCTCGGCGATTTTGATGAAGGCGCTGAGGTCTTTCGGGAAACAACTGCCGCCAAAGCCGATGCCGGCGTTCAGAAAACGGCGGCCGATGCGTTCGTCCATGCCCATGCCTGCGGCGACTTCCTGCACGTTTGCGCCCGCCGCTTCGCAAAGCGCGGCGATGGCGTTGATGTAGGAAATCTTGAGCGCCAGAAACGAATTGGAGGCGTGCTTGATGAGCTCGGCGGAGTTGATGTCGGTGATGATGATGGGCGCATGAAAAGGCGCGTAAATCTCCTTCATCGCCGCGGCGGGACGTTGCGAACGGACGCCGATGACAACCCGGTCCGGTTTCATCAAGTCGCCGACGGCGAAACCTTCGCGCAGGAATTCAGGGTTGCTCACTACGTCAAAGTCCACCTTCGCCGGGCAATAGCGTTTGATGGTCTCGGCGACTTTTTCGCCGGTCTTGACCGGCACCGTGCTTTTGTCCACAACGATTTTGTAGGTCGTCATGGCAGCGGCAATCTGGCGCGCGACCTTTTCGACGAAACTCGAGTCCACCGAACCGTCCGGCAGCGGCGGCGTTGGCACGGCAATGAAAATCACGTCGGAGTCTTTGACGCCGTCGGCGATGCTGGTCGTGAACGAAAGCCGGCCGGCGGCCGAGTTCTTCTTCACGAGCTCTTCGAGTCCCGGCTCGTAAATGGGGATGCCGCCGGACTGGATCAGCTTGATCTTGGCCGCGTCATTGTCCACGCAAATGACGTGGTGGCCGACTTCGGCGAAACAGGCGCCCGTGACCAGGCCGACGTAGCCGGTGCCGACGATAGAAAGTTTCATGGCCAGGGTTTGCCGGCGGCCGGCGTTGCGGATGCCGATTTCGTTCTTAATTCCAGCGCGTGCATCCCGGCTTCCTGTGCGAGCAGGCTGCCGGGACTTAACTGGGCGATGCTTTCGTAAAGATTGAGCGCGTCGCCGAATTTTCCCTGTTGTTCGTCAATGCCGCCAAGCGCCAATTTTGCGGCGTTCGCCGCCACGGCGTCCGAGAAACCATTGATGACCCGCTGATAAGCAATGCTGGCCAAATCCCACTTGCCCAGCGCTTCGAGGCTGGCCGCCACTCCGAGCGCTGCCGACGCGGAAAAGTCGCCGTCGGGATGGGCGTCGAGAAATTTTTGAAATTGCGCCTGCGCGTCGGCGAATTTGCCCGCCTCAAACAGCGCTGCCGCGCCCTGCAACCAGGCGCGGCGCCCGCTGAGTGTGCCTGGATACTCACCGGCGATTTTCAAATACGCGCCGGCCAACTGGCCGGCGTTCGCATTGGCCGGGAGGGAAAGCGTCACTTGCGTCAGCGCCTCCCCGGCGGCGATTTCATGTTGTTCCCGTTGCCAGGAAAAGAAATAATACAGGAAAATGGCGACCAGGACAATTCCCGAGCCAACGATGACCCGGTTCTTGTTGGCCTCAATCCACGGCCACAATTTGAGCAGGAAGGCGGTTGATGCGTCTTGTGATTGCATAATGGACGTGTAATCTTTCGCGGGAAGCCTGAAAACGCAAGACGGAAATCATGCGCGCAAGGCGGAAATCTGCTTGAGTGCCGGGGACGGACGGGTTTCACTGGTCGGGGTGGAGAGATGGCCGAGTGGCTGAAGGCGGCGGTTTGCTAAACCGTTATACGGTCAAAAGCCGTATCGGGGGTTCGAATCCCCCTCTCTCCGCCACTCAATAAAATCAATTGTTTCGTGAGTGTATGCGGGTTAGTAACAACGTCCAGTAACAACGTGTTCACCCGTGTCTAACTCTTTCGGTTGGCGTGTCCGGCGTTTTGCCGTGGTGTTCGCTGCGTGGCAAGCCGTGGCGCGGCGGTACGATGCTGGCAAGAAAAAGGATACGTTAGGCACGCCCAGCACGTCCTCCGTCGTTTTAGAGCCGGTTTGATTTTCGGGGTGAGTGTGCCTGAATGGTGATCTTGCCGGTGTTGGGTTTCGACGGGCAAAAGCTTCACGTCAGGATTCGATTGGAGCGGTGTTCGCGGGGTGGCGTCGGCTTCGCTGTGTGGCGCGGTGCGTGCGCCCATGCCCTTTTCTGAGAGGCGGAGTTTATGGTCTCTTGCTTTGACTTGACCTCACTGAAAACCACTTCTAGCTTGAATTTCAGCGAATGCGGAGCAGAAGCAGAAACTCGAAAAGACGTCTTCGCCAACATACGAAGCGGAGTATTAAGATTTGGCACTTTCAACGGCCATGAGCACAAGCAACCAAAAAGACCGGCTTAAAACCGGCTCCTTTCGCATGTCGCTTCAGGGCTGGTGGAGGACCATGAGTGATTTGTCGGATGTTCGGCGTGACGGGGTCAGCCGACCGTTTCTGTTTATTGAGTTGTTCGTGGCCCTTTCGCTGAGCGTGACCTACTATTTCCTCGTCGGATATTTCGCCTCCGGCAGCCCAAACAACACCACCAACGGTTTGGTGTTCAGCTCGTGTTCCATTCCGGCTTTCCATTTGCAGCAATTCGGCGACTTCTGGAAGGCACGGTTGTCGGGCTTGTTGATATCCGGCTGGCTGTTCGATTTTCTGGTGAAGAACGACACGTTCTCAATGGACCATTTTTTCCAGCTCTTCGGATCGTATCAAGCGCTATGGCTGTTCCTCCTGTTCCTGAGCGTCATCTTCGCCCTGCGCCACTCGCTGCTCATCAACCTGGGCATCTTCGCGGGGCTGATGTATAATTTTACGCCCGCCGCCGGTCTGTATTTTTACCCCTGGGACCTGCCCGCCACACTGTTTTTCACTCTGGCCGTCCTGTTTTTCGAGCGCCGGCAAATGCTGCTGATGGCACTGGCAATCTGTGCGGGTTGTTTCTTCAAGGAAACGGTCCTGG
>JBEKEJ010000244.1:0-4180 GCA_050013895.1 Verrucomicrobiota bacterium
CACCAGTGTCACCGCGTCGTTGTAACGGGCCAGCAATGTGTTGGTGGTGATCCAGGTGATGCCGCCGTCCCAACCCTTGACGTTCGGCGGCGCGAACAAATCCTGGCCCAGGCTGCGCGTGATGCCCCAACTGATCTGGACCGGCGGCAGATCGCATTCGAGCAGCCGCGCGCTGCCGACGAGCCATTGCACCGGGCTTTTAACCTGGTTGCGAATGATGGCGGCGGCGTAGAATTCCTCGCTGCGCAACAGGACGCGCAGGAGTGGCTTGAAATGGTTTCCGCTCCCGCGAAAAACGGCGGCGAGGGCGTCGTTCAGGACATCCGGCGGCGCCTGGCCGGCGAAAAAATTCCAGAGCTTGGCCGTGATGAAGCGCGCGGCCTGCGGTTGGGCGACGATTTGCGCCATCACGTCCTCGCCGTCGAGATTGCCGGTGTGGCCCAGAAACGTCTTGATGCTGTTGTCGTGGAAGAACGGGCGGTAAATGAATGTTTCGTTCAGCCGATCCAGCGACCAGCCGGTCAGGGCGCGTGCGGCCTCGGTGACATCCTTCTCGGTGTAGTGGCCTTCGCCGAGCGAGAACAGTTCCATGACCTCGCGCGCGAAATTCTCATTCGGATGCTCCTTGCGGCTTTGGGCCTGGTCCAGCCAGATCAGCATCGCCGGGTCCTGGCCGGCCAGGGTGAGCAATTCCAGCCAGTTGCCCGTGGCGAGCCGGCGGAACAGCTCGTTCTGCCGCCACATGAAATAGGCGTTGCGCACTTTCTCCGCGCTGGTGGCAAAATGCCCGTGCCAGAACAAAACCATTTTTTCCTGAAACGGCCGCGGCCCTTTGGCCATGCGGTTCAGCCACCAGCCGCGCAATTCCAACATGTGCTCGTTTTCCAGCCGGTTGCGCTGCTGCTGGATCTTTCGGCGCTCCTCCGGCGTCGCCTTTTGGATGGCGTCCCGCAAACTTCGCACTCCCTCTGGGTCGGGTTTTGCCCAGACCGGGGCGGTTGTGGGATCGGGAATGTTCTCGTAGTCCAGCAAAGAAGAAACCGCCTTGTCCGGACCGAGATCGGCCAGTTTCTGGATTTCCGCCGGCGGCCCGCCGAACCCGGCCCGGTTCAACAGATGCGCCGCCATCTCATAATTCCAGCGGTTCGCTGAAAGTGAGTTAAGCATACATTCTGAAAGACGTAAGAAAGACTACAAAAGTTTCAGAGCATGTGACGAGTGACACGTGACGGGTGACGCGGCCCCCCAACTCATGCCACTCGTCACTCGTCACTTGTCAGACCTTCAAGCAGATCGCCGTTAGCAAGGAATGTTGCGCGCCCGCCGGCGACAACCGGCTTTGGATGATTTCGATTTCATTCGCCGTCCATTCGCCGAGCAGACGGTCTTTGACGGACTGTGCCTGCGCCGCCAGTTTCTCAATTTCAGGCCGCTTCAAAGATTTGACCCGCCCGATGGTCACATGGCCGGCAAACCTGTCCGCCCCCGGCTCCTGCGTGAACGGCTGAACCACGCTCTCAATCCTTTTCTGCAAATCCGCCAGACGCCCTTCGCCGTCGTTGACACCGGCCCAAAGGACGCGCGGTAACCGGGCATTGGGGAAAAAACCGACGCCTTGCGCGCGCAGACGCAGGGCCGGTTCACCTGCACAAACCGCATTGACGGCTTTCTGCAAATCCGCCACGCGCCCAACCGGCACATCGCCGAGGAACCGGAGAGTGAGATGGAACTGCTCCGGTTTCGTCCAGCGAACGGCCTCGCGTGGCACCAATCGCTGGAATTCCTGTTGGACGCCGATTATTTCGTTCCGAATTGCTTCCGGCATCGGAATCGCCACAAACAACCGGAGTTTCTCCGTTGAACTGTCGTCTGCCATTGCTCTGCAATTTGTTGCCCGGACCGCCAGAGTTCAAGCTTTGGTTGCTGTAGCGTCGAGCCTGTGGTCGTATGAGTCGGCGCACAGCGCCGACACTACAACCCTGCAAGCTGAAGCTTGAAGTCCAACGCGGGAAAGGAACGCCGCGTTCACGCGGCAGCATGGCGGGAACGGGGCTTCTGCCGTCCCGCTTCGCGGGATGGCGTTTCTGGGCGGTGGTGTCAAGTTGCGCCGATGCGCTGGCGCGCCGTTTTTTATTCGACACTCAACGCTCAACTCTGAACACTCAACGCTGTGAAAAATACTTCACTTCCTTTTGTCGCAAAATCACCCGGGGCCGCACTATAAGATGACGGTGGAGTTGGTTTGAGCAGGAATAGCATGGACTTAACCGACAAAGAACACGTCGAGCACTGCCGTGACGGTCACCCGGAAGACTTCGGTCTGCTGGTGGCACGTTACCAGAAGCCGCTGTTCTCCTATCTGGCCAGCCGGGTTGGAGACGGCGGGCACGCCGAGGAAGCGGCACAGGAATCGTTTGTGAGAGCCTTTTTGTCACTGAAGAAGCTGCGCAAGCCGGAGTCGTTTTACTCCTGGCTGCTGGGCATCGCGGGGCGGGTCGCCAAGGAACAATTCCGTTCCGAGGCGCATCGGCAGCGCGACCGTGAAGCAGCCGAAACCATGATGGCCGACGCGACTGACAGCGTTGAAGAGTATCCTTTGGAAGAAGCCATTGCCGCGCTGCCTGAATCCCATCGTCAGGTGATTCTGCTGCGGTATTACGAGCGGCTTTCCTGTCAGGAAGTGGCCACGCGACTCGAAATGCCGCTGGGCACGGTCACCAAAACGCTTTCGCGCGCCTACGCCCTGCTACGGCAGGAGCTGGCGGCCCGCCAAGGCGCGGAACCAACAGTCAACCAAACGCAATAATTATGAACTGCGCTGAATGCCGGGACAATCTGGTCGCCTGCGCGGAAGGGTTGCTGGACCGCGAGGCCTTGCTCGAATGCCAGGCTCATCTGGAAGCCTGTGCCGGTTGCCGGGCAGAATACCAGGCGATCGCCAGCCTGCAACAGCGGCTGATCGCTCGCGGTCAGGCAACCGCCGAAGTATCCATGCTCCAACCGGTAATGCAGCGGGTTCTCCAAAAAAGAAAAGAACCGGAAAGAGAAACCATTATGAGCAGAATATTAAGACATCGTTGGGGATTCGGGTTGGGCGCAATTGCGACTGTGGCGGCGGTCATTTTAATCGCTCTCCTGACTTTGCCAAAAACACAAGCTACCGCTGCGGAAGCCATCGCGGCGATGACCAGAGGCGCTCAAGCCGTGGCCAAACTGACCAGCATTCACCTGCGCGGCCAACTGCGCACTGCACCGCAGGACAATTTCAGTTATATCAATGGCGATAGCCCGTTTTATTCGATTGAACTCTGGAAACAATTCGAGCCGGAATTAAAATGGCGCATTGAGAAGCCCAAGCGGGTCGTCGTCATGAATGGCGAATCAACCGTGATGCTCATCAAGACCGGTGATGTCGGAGTGAAACTGCCGCAACGCACCACCAGCGCTTTTGACACGGAATGGCTACAGCGGATTGCCGATCTGAGCAACACCATCAGCAACGAACTCGACAACGTCCGCGCCAAAGGCTGGAAGTTGAGTCTCAAGGAAGAACAGACAAAAGAAGTTGTTACGATCGAAGCCAAACCCGGTCTGCCGGATAACGATTATCTCAAAAACAACTTTTTCGACAACGCCGACACGCGCTGGGTTTATGTCTTCGACAATCAAACCAAACTGCTGGAATCGGTGAAGGTTTATCTTCATGCTACGTTTGGTGACAAGTTGATTTTTGAACTTGATCAAATTGATTATAACCAGTCGATTGATCCGAGCGTGTGGAAGCTTGAATTGCCGGCGGACGTGAGTTGGGCGCAATTGGAACCACCCAAACTGTCCGACAATGAAAAGTATGTTTCGATGACAGCTGAACAGGCCGCCCACGCTTTTTTCGAGGCTTGCAGCCGGGAAGATTGGAATGAAGCCGGAAAATTCATGTCGCCCATGACTGACTTCGCAAAAAAATATCTCGGCGGTTTGAAAATCGTCAGCGTGGGTGAGTCCTTTACTTCCAAGAATTATCCCGGCCGGTTTGTGCCTTACGAGATCAAGCTCAGAGTTCCGTTTTGGGGCCTGCGTTGGTTGCGTTACGATAAGAAATTCAATCTGGCGATTCGGAAGGATAATCCTGCAGGCCGCTGGCAGGTGGACGGCGGAATTTGACCGGCGTGGTTGATTGCAT
>JBEKEJ010000245.1:0-4139 GCA_050013895.1 Verrucomicrobiota bacterium
CGAAGGCAAGGTGGATTTGCTCACGATGCACTCGGGCGACATCACGACCGATCTTGTCGCCGACGGCTTCGGCGTCAACATGCGGCCCTGGACGCGCAACGAATTGTGCATCGTCGGCCCGCCGGACGACCCCGCGCGCGTTCGCGGCATGACGAACGGCGCGGCCGCCTTGCGAAAAATCGCCGAAACCAAATCGCGTTTTGTGGATTTTGAGGGCATCGGCAGCCGCGAACTCGTGCATACCCTGTGGCGGCTCGCAGGCGTCGAACCCAGGGGCGATTGGGTCATCAAGGACGACACGATTTCCAAATTCAACATCCTGCAATTCGCGCGCACCAACGATGCCTACGTCATCGTTGGCCGCATCCCGGCGCAAATGGGCAAAATGCCGGCGCAGGGAATGGAAATTCTCGTCAAGGACGACCCCGTCATGCGGCGGCCGTTCATCGTCATGGAAACCAATCCGAAAAAAATCCCAGGCGTCAATTCCGCCGGGGCAAAGGCGTTGTCCGATTTTCTGCTCTCCCCGAAGGCGCAAAGGTTCCTGCTCGAATTTGGCACGCAGACCAACGGCCCCGGCCCGCTCTTTTTCCCCGTCATAGTCGCTCAATAATCAACACAATCCACGAACATGAAATCCAAGTTCTTGAAATCAGAAGCGAACCAGTTCGCCATCGCGATCTGCGGCGTGATTTTCGCGCTGCAATTGGAAGGCCGGGCGGACGTTTCCTTCACCCTCACCAACACAACCGCCGACGCATTTCTGGCCAGCGGCTCGGCGGGCAATCCCGCGGGCGCGAATTTGACGGCGAATAATTACGGAGGAGGAGGCACGCTGGCCATTGCGCCGGCGTCTTCGGTCAAGGGCGAATTTGACAGCGTCATCAAGTTCAACACCACCGGCGCAGTCAGCCAGTTCAACTTGACCTACGGCGCGGGCAACTGGGCGATCAGCGGCCTGACGCTTTCGCTGGCCAGCAACACCGGCACAAACGGCGCGCCGCCGGGCAACACCATCTTTAACACCGTCAGCGGCGGCAATTTCGGGATGCGTTGGCTGTCTTACGACACGTGGGTCGAAGGAACGGGAAACCCGCAATCGCCCTCGCCGACCGGCGTGAACTTCAATTTGATTTCCACCCTGCTTGCGGGCAGCGATTCGCTGGGCACTTACACCTACACGCCGCCGGGGAACAACGTCTATGCCAGTTACAGCCTCCCGCTCGATGCCAATTTCGTATCCGATGCCGCCGCCGGCGGGGATGTTTCACTTTATTTCTTCGCCGCAGACAGCCAGATCAGCTACCTGTTCAACTCCCGCTCGTTCGCCTCCGGCCATCCCGAATTGACCCTTACCGCCACACCGTTGCCCGAACCGTCGGCGATGTCTTGGGTGGCCGTGTCGCTGGGCGGCTTCTGGTGGCTGCGCGGACGGAAAAGAAAAGCATGAGCCTCAAGGCGGCAAAACATTTCGCGTGTCTGCTGTTCAGTGTTTGCACACTGGCTCAAGCGCAATTTACCTGCACCGTCACATCTTCTGATGACGCCTTTCTGGCAACCGGTTCGCCGGGCAATCCAGCGGGGACGAACTTGACGGGCTTGAATTTCGGCGCGGCGGGCGTGCTGGCGGTCGCGCCCGCGCCCGCCCCGAAAGGCGAATTTCAAAGCATTCTCAAATTCGACCTTTCGGGCGCGGTTGCTTTGTTCAACGGCGACTGCGGAACGAATGGCTGGACGATCAGCGGGGTTTCTTTGGAGTTGACCAGCAACGTCGGGGCGGCCGATGAGCAACCGGACAATCCCATCTTTAACTCCGTCAGCGGCGGGAATTTCGTCATCGAATGGCTGGCCGACGACAACTGGGTGGAAGGAACCGGAAGACCAAAGTCTCCGACGACGGAGGGCGTGACTTATGACTCGCTCCCCACCCTGCTGGCGGGCGCGCATATAATCCTTTGCACCAACACGTATTCGCCGCCTGGCGACAACGTGCATCTGACGTGGCCATTGCCTCTCAGTGAAAACCTGGTGGACGATATTGCGGGAGGAGGCGCGGTGACCGTCCGTCTCTACGCGGCCGATGACCAAATCAGTTACCTCTTCAACTCGCACAACTTCGGAAACGGCAACGAGCCGCTGATTCATGTGACCGCCACGCCGCTGCTGAAAATTCTTTCCGGCAAATTCACAAACGGCGCTTTCCATCTGACAGGATCAGGCGGAGCAGATTTGACATATCAAGTGCAGGCCAGTTCCGATCTGGCTGCAACCAATTGGCAGATTATCGGAACCGCCATCGCCGATGGCGCAGGCGCAATTCAATTCGATGACATTAACGCGACCAACCTGAATCAACGTTTCTACCGGCTTTCGCGTTGAGTTTAAAAGGTGAAAAATCAATAATTCGATATCATCATGCAAGATCTAACGACGCTTAATTGGGGCATTTTGCTCGCCGCTGTTTTTGCGGTGGCATTCTTTTACTCCTCCGTCGGTCACGGCGGCGCGACGGGCTATCTTGCCGCGCTGGCGCTGCTCGGTGTCGCGCCAGCCTCGGCGCGCGTGGCGGTGCTGATTGCCAACGTTCTGGTTGCCGGCGTCGCCTGGTGGCGGTTCCGGCAGGCGGGACATTTCAACTGGCGCGTGCTGCTGACGTTCGCGGTCGTTTCGGTGCCGTGCGCGTGGCTGGGCAGCCGGGTCCATGTCAGTCCGCAGGTCTATAAATCCGTCCTCGGTGCGGTGCTGACGGCGGCGGGACTCGTCCTGCTCCTGCGAGCGCGCTGGCAGACCGATGATGTGGCGCTCCGGAGTTTTTTCCTGCCGCTGGCCCTGCTCATCGGCGCGTTACTGGGATTCCTGGCAGGGCTTACCGGCATCGGCGGCGGCGTATTCTTAAGCCCGCTGCTGTATGTGTTCCGCTGGGTGAAACCCAGGACCACCGGCGGCATCGCCGCCGGTTTCATCGTCCTCAATTCACTCGCCGGACTTGCCGGCACGGGCTGGGACAAGATCACGCACGCCGGGCCGCTGCTCTGGCTCACGGTGCCCGCCGTCATCGGCGCGCTGTTCGGCACGCATTTCGGCGCGCGGCGCTGGAGCAGCGTCACCTTCAGCCGCGTGCTGGCGGGCGTGCTGGTTTTTGCCGGCGGAAAATTGTTAATAGAAGTTGCTGCAAAATCTTAAGGCCATGCGCGTTCTATTTTTCGCCCAGCTCAAAGACGCCACCGGTTGCGATGCAATCGAGCTGACGCTGCCGGCACCGCCCAACACCGACGGGCTTTGGGCCGCGCTGCTTAAGCGCTTCCCTGCCCTGGCCACGCACCGCCCCAATGTCCGGCTGGCGCGGAATTGGGAATACGCCACGTCGGACGCCGTTTTTGCCGATAACGACGAAGTCGCACTCATTCCGCCGGTGTCCGGCGGCTGAAATTTGTCCCATGGAAATTGAAATCCAACTCACGCGCGAGCCGATTGCGGAAAAAATCCCGCCGGTGGTGGCATGGTCGTCCCGCCCGTTCGATGAAAATCAGAAACTCGCAGTCGGGACGCCCGCGCCACTTTCGTCTGGCGCGTGGCTGGAATTTCGCGGCGTCGTCCGCGGCGAGGAGAATGGACAATCCATCTCCGCGCTTGAATACGAGGCCTACCCGGAAATGGCTGAACGCGAAATCCGGCGGCTGCTCCGGGAAATTTCCGCGCGGCACCCCTGCTCCGCTGCAAAAGTCATTCATCGCGTCGGCGTCATTCCCGTTGGCGAGACCGCCATTTACGTCGGCGTTGCATCGCCACATCGGAGCGAGGCCATCGCGTTGCTCGCCGAATTCATGGACCGGCTCAAGCAGGACGTGCCGATCTGGAAACGAGGAACGCGGAGCGCCGGTCTCCGACCCGGCGCGAATCAAAACGTTGCTGCCAGCGAGCCGGGTCAGAGACCGGCGCTCCGTTCGCTCGACGAAGCGAGGGCCGAAATCCGCGCGCATTGCCAGCCATTGCCCGCCGTCCGCACACCGCTGGCGGAGGCGTTTGGCCGCGTGCTGCGCGAAACGGTTTGCGCTCCTGAAGATTTGCCGGGGACTGACCGTTCGACTCGTGACGGTTTTGCCATCCTCGCCGATGATGCGTCGGAAGCTTTTTCCGTC
>JBEKEJ010000246.1:0-4126 GCA_050013895.1 Verrucomicrobiota bacterium
GCCGCGGAGTCCTTCAACAATGTGAACGCCGCGCGCATGGTTTCGCGCTGGTTCTGGTAGCCGAACAGGCCGTTGCCCGCGCCGCCGACGTGTTGCGCGGCATCGGTCAGCCCGGCGGTTTCGCGCAATGGCCGGGTCTGCCCCGTGTTGCTGCGCAGATATTCCTCGATCATGGACACGTCCGACGTCAAGGCCACGTAACCGCCGCTGGCCGCGCAATAAATCGAGCGCGACACCGGGGCGGCCGCGCCCGGCAGGCTGTGGCCGGGCACGGGAATGGTGTAAATTTTCCGGCCCAGAAAATCCCGCGGCTCGGGCGTGTTTTGTCGTCCATACCTCAGCGACATGACGATTTTTGTCGCGAGGGCGGCCTGGTCCGCATTCGCCGCGCCAAAGAGAAAGAGCGACGGCACATCGTTCACGTCTGCCGGCGTGTTTCCGGCAGGCGCCTTCTGATAGCTGACAAAATCATCGCCGAGATTGGCGATGAGATCTTTGCGGAGGTCGAAGTCCGGGTCCTTTTGCCGGCCGAGCGCGTTGACGGCATCAATCGTCGCATTGAGGGTTGCCAGTCCGCCGGGCGAAAGGGCGCCCATCATTTTCTCCAGCTCGGCCCAGGATTTCTGGCCGTCAATGCGCCAGCGCCAGAACTTCACGGCGCCGGCGGGCACGAACACCGGCGGATTGGCGTCCTTCGGGACGGCGGCAAGGATTTTCAAGAGGCCCTGCCGCGTCGCTTCCGGCGCGGAGCAATAAAGATTCAACTCCGAGCCGTCCGGCGATTCGCGGTAGGCAAGACTCATGGACTTCAACCCCATCAAACCCGACGCGTTCCACATGGCGGTCGGCGAAAGGGACGGCAGGAACGAAGGCGCGTCCGGATTCGGCGGCTCCTGCGGAACGCGGGCCAGCACGTCGAAAAAGGTTTTCGTGTTGCACCAGGCGTAATATCGCGGCGCATTCCGGAACTGGGACAATTGGTCGGCGGCGAAAACCGCGTTGTCGCGCAACGCCGGGGCCGCGCCGCCGGACAGATGGGCGACGACCGGTTCAACGGCCTTCAGGGAATTGCCGACAATCAGCAGCGATTGGAACTGGCCGACGACCAGTTCGCCGGGTTTTTCCGGCTTCGGCTCCCTGCCGAGTTCCTGCACCGACGGGCGTCCGGGGAAAAGGCCCGCGAGCGTCGGGAGATCATTGCTCGAAAGCGTCACGACCGAAAACGAAACGCCGCGGACGGTTTCGGTGTGGATCGGTTTGGCGTCTTCGGTCCATTTTTTGCGGAGGGCGTCGAGATTGGTTTTCAACAGGCCGCCCTTGTCCCGGGCATCGAGCAGCAAAATCAGGCCCGGCGGCGGGCTGTCATCGGCGCCGTTCCAGCCGTTCCGGGTGACGGCGAACGTGAACTGGCCCTGCGGCAGGCTGGTGTAGTCATCGAGCTTTACGCCGAGATCGCGCTCCAGCGGCCCGATGAACCGCTCGTTCCATCGGGCCATGAATTTGTCGCGGAACGGCCTCATGGCCGCGTCGTTCCAGAACCGCCAAGCGGGCGATTGCGTGGCGGCGGCGCGGACGGCGGCGAAATCGGGGGCGGTCACGAGAAACAGCGTGTCCGCCGGCAGCAGATTTTCGGCGGGCGGGACCGCGGCGCAAAGTGAAAAGGCGGCTGCAAAAAACGCGATGGACAGCGGCCGCAGGAATTTTGTGGTCATAAATTCTGTCGTCATCAGACGGTTCCCATGTTCGATCAAAGGACGGCTATGGTCAAAGGCGGAATACTTCCTTGAGTTTGATTTTGATCTGTTGCTGGCGTTCCCAACTCACAAACCCTTGCCCGGCGCGAAGCCCTGACTTGGGAATCGAATACAGAAAATCGCACTGGCAGACAGTCGGATTGGAAAAACCGTCCGCGCCGTTCAATGGAATTTCCGATTTAAGCAGCTGCCCGCGGAAACTAAAGCAGGCCAAGCCATTAACCAGGAGTTGCTTTGGCTCGTCGCACCGCTCCTGTCCGCTTAGAATCACAAACCAATGGTCACGCTCAAATCCCGCCGGACGGCATTTCCAGACTTCCCATTGCCGGATTTTCATCGGTCTGGAAACTGGTGGATCTTTGACATCGCCCTTTCCAGAGCCAGCCTGTCTTTGGGCAGGGGATAATCGTCCGCAAAATATCCCTCCGGCCGCGGCGCTTGAAACCGGCTGGCCACGACCGGCAGCCCCGCGCGGATGGCCATGCGCAGGATGGTCGCCTGCGTTTCGCCGACGAGGGAAGACGCCCGCTCCACTGCGCCGGCCAGTTCATCGTCGAGAATGACGCTCGTTTTCATGGAAGCAATTTGCACCCATCAGGTGCCGGACGCAAATTTTATTTCTCCGCCGGCTGATGCCGGGTGCGGCCGGGCGGCTCAAGATAGTGATACGGATTGTTCGGGTTGTCGGTCGAGTAAGCGAAGGCGTCGCGGTGGTCGAGAAAATTTTTCACCAGTTCCGCCGGGATGGCAAAGCCCAGGCCCTCGCCGAACATGATTTTCATGTTGGTCACGCCGACGACGTCGCCCGCCAGGTTGAACAACGGGCCGCCGCTGTTGCCGGGATTGATCTGGGCCGTGGTCTGAAGATAAAGCTCGCCCTCCAACACACGCGTCTTGGTGCTCAGGATGCCCTCCGTCACGGTGCGTTCCAGGCCCATCGGGCTGCCGATGGCAAATACCGAATCGCCGACGGCCAGCGCGTCCGCGCTGCCGAGCGTGACAAATTTGAACCTGGGCGCGTTCTTGTCCTCGATATGCAGCAGCGCCAGGTCGTGAAATTTGTTGATGGCGACGATCCGGACCTGCTTGTAAGTCGCGCGGTCGAGCTGGCCGTCGGTTTGATGATACACTTCCACCGAAATTTCCGTCTCGCCCTCGATGACGTGGAAATTCGTGATCAAATAACCGTCGGCGTTGATGAAGAAGCCGGAGCCGAGTCCGCCGGGGGTGCGAACCTGCACGACGGCCTCGCCGATTTGCTTGACGAGATCGCGCACGTCGCGGGCCGCCGCCGGACGGGTGTTCGAATAATAAAATTGCGGGGTGTTGACATTGACGAGCAGATTGGACGCGGCGGACGCCGTCGACGCCGCCTCGTCCGCCATGGAAATTCTCGTGACGACGCTGCGCGGCACGACGAGCACGGTGTAGCCGATGTCCACGATAACGCTGTCGGATTTCTCCGAGAGGATCTTGCCCGTGACGGCGGCCTGGTCCTTGAGTTGAACCACGTCGGCGGACGCGAAACCCAGGCTGCAGCCGAGCAGCGCCGGCAGGGCAAATTTTGTCTTCAACAACATTCCCAGACGGTAATGCAGCCGGCGGCGTTTGACAAGCGGCCGGCGGATTTGTGATTTGCGATATACGATTTACGAGTCTTTCCACAATCCGGCGCGCGCGTAAATCGTATATCGTCAATCGCAAATCGTGAGGCAGGTCAGCTCTTCCCGGTGCTCCGGGCGGATTCAATCATTTCCCAAAATTTCGGGTTTTCCTGGAGCGCCTCGTCCTCGCCGGTTTTCAGGCCGGAACGGAACAGGAAATCCTTGAGCGTGTGGCGGCTGAGAATCCGGTGGACGAGCACGCCCAGATCGTGGAGCTCGAAATAGACGCGATAGTCGCCCAAGTGGAAGCGATGCAGGGTGCGCCCGCCCTGTTCCAGCCGGCCAAAACCTTCCAGTTCCGTGCCGCGCACCTGTTGGGGAAGCCCGCGGAACTCGCCGAGGATTTGCAGTTGCAGTTCCTTGGGCATCCGCGCCAGTTCGGCGGCGGCCATAGGCGTAAAAATGATTTGAAAAGGGCTCATGATTGGTCGAGGGCCGAAGGACGAGAGACGAGGGCAGGCCGATTTCTGCGTTCGAATGGGGTCTTGGAAGCGTTAACCTTCAGGGAGTGATTCAGTGAAACAATCCGCTTCGCCGTTCTCTCAAAATCGTCAAACACCGGGTCAAGTTCCGGCTCGGACACGTAATCTTCATCCAGAGCCAGATAGAATAGCGAGGCCGTTTCCATCAGAGAACCATAGGCCTGCTCGAGAAAATGGGCAAAATCCTTGTCCGAATTGCGGCCTGAACCTTCGGCTATGTTCGATG
>JBEKEJ010000247.1:0-5844 GCA_050013895.1 Verrucomicrobiota bacterium
CAGGTTGTAGTGGGTTTCCACACTGTCGGGTTTGATTTCCAGCGCCTCCTGATATTGAACAATCGCCTCGTCCACCGCGCCCTTTTGCAGCAGCGCGTTGCCGAGGTTGTGGTGGGCTAAAGAGCTGTCGGGCTTGATTTGCACCGCCTCCTGATATTGAACAATCGCCTCGTCCACTTCGCCTTTTTGGAGCAGCGCGCTGCCAAGGTTGATGTGGGCCTCCGCAAAGTCGGGTGTGATTTGCAGCACCTTTTGAAAATGTGCGATCGCTTCGTCCACGCTTCCCTTTTGGACCAGCGCGGTACCAAGATTGTTATGGGCTGACGCGCTGTCGGGATCAATTTGCAGCGCCTTTAGGTAATGAGTGATCGCTTCGTCCATACTTCCCATTTGGACCAGCGCGATGCCGAGGTTGTTGTGGGCTAACGCGTAGTTGGGTGCGATTTCCAGCGCCTTTTGGAAATGCGCGATCGCTTCGTGCACAGCGCCCTTCTGGAACAGAGCGAGGCCAAGGTTGTTGTGGGCAAGCGAGTTGTCAGACGTGCAAGCGAGCGCGTGAGTCCACAACGATTCACTGTTCCGCCAATAAGCCGTCTGCGCCCGACCGCAGAAAACCAAAGCCATGAGGATGATCGTAGCGCAGCCGCCCAGCACCATCCGGCGGTGACGCCAGCCAGCGCACAGTTCCGCCGCCGCCCACGTCAGCATCAGATACAATCCGATCTGCGGCAGATAGGTGTGGTGATCCGCCCGCGCCTGCCCTCCCATCTGAACATTGCCAATCACCGGCACCAGCATGATGAGATACCACAGCCAGCCAGTCAGAAGATAGGGGCGATGACGGCGCAGGACAAAAACGCTCGTGGATATGCCGGCCAACACAGCGAGTGACAGCACTACTTTCAAAACCCCAACACCCCCGGCCATAAGTGGGTAGAAAGCTGCCAGATCCGACGGCCAGAACATCTGGCCCAAATAGGTCACATAGGAGATCAACGCATTCCCTATGCGCAAAGGAAGGGAAATCGGCTCAAACGACTGAAGGGAGGTTGTCTGGGCAGAGAGCGTGGCCACTCCGGCTGCGCCGGAAAGAGCCAGCAACGGAACCTTTTCGACGATCAGCCGCCATGGCACAAAGCGGCCGCCCGGTTGGCTGAGTCGTTTCAACGGCCAATAGTCCAACAGCAACAGCACCAAGGGCAACGTCACCAGCATCGGCTTGGACATCAAGCCCAGTGCAAACAGGAGCAAGACCAGTCCATAGCGGGCCGGCGACCACGGGCGGCGCGCATAGCGGACATACGCCCCGATCGTCAGCATGAAGAACACGCCGCTGAGCACATCCTTGCGTTCCGACACCCACGCCACCGATTCCACCCGCAGCGGATGGATCGCAAACACCGCCGCCACAAACGCGCTGCGCCACAGGGACCCCGTCATCCGCCGCAGTGCCAGGAACAGCAGGATCACCGCCGCCGTGTCGAACAGGACATTGGTGAGATGATGGCCGCCCGGGTTCAATCCATACAACTGGCAATCCAGCATATGCGATGTCGTCGTTAATGGATTCCAGTAGTCATCACCGCTATGCGTGAATGCTTGTGCGATTCCCTTCAGAGTCAGCCCCCGGGCAACCTGCGCGTTTTCATACACATACAGGTTGTCGTCGAAATTGACGAACTCGTGGTAAACCGTCTGCCCGAAAACGGCAAACGTGATCGCCGCCAGCAAGAGGCAGACGCCCGCGATCGCCCACCGCTCAGGCCATCCCGCCCGATGACCTTCGGGTTCCGGCGGGCAGCAGTCTGCCGCTCCCGGCCTTTCGCCGGCAGGTAAAACAGTCTCACTCGAACCCACGACAGCGGCCTCTTCCTTCGATCTTCGACTCATGGAGTTGAACCTATGATCAAGGAAACCTGTGTGGCGTGACAAACAGAAAAGGGGTTCTCGTCGGAGGGGCGAGTTACACGAGCCCCATTTTCAGAGGCATTCGGTCAGTCAGGGACTCGTATAACTCGCCCCTCCGATACTTTTGAGACAATCTCAGCGCAGCATCCCTGCCACCGCAATTTGAATCACTACCCCCGCGCGGGAAACCGGACGCGGCCGCTCAGACGCAGACACTGCATGTCCATTGTCGGGAGACATCTTCAAGGTGTTGGTTCAGCGCTGTGGAACGGGATGCCTGCCTGATAGAGCTTCAACTGTGATCGAAGGGCATCAGCCAGCGCGGGGTTGGACTGCGTCCCGGCCAGTTGCAGGGCGCGCTGCGCGGTTTCCACCGCTTCGGGAAACCGCCCCGCCTCGGCGTAAGCGGCTGCCAAAGTGCAAAGAACAACCGGATTGCCATCACCCGTAAGCTGATTCGCCCGTTGCGCCAAGGCCACCGCCTGGTTGCCGTTGCGCAACGACGCCTGTGGACAGGTTGCCAGCAGCCACGCCAAGTTATTTCGAGCTTCCGCGTAGTCGGGATTGATTTGCAGCGCCTTTTGGAACTGCGCAATCGCTGCGTCCACAGCGCCCTTCAGGAGCGCAGCACAGCCGAGGTTGTAGTGGGCGACGGCGTTATCGGGTTTGAGTTGAAGCGCCCGTTCGTAGTGTGGAATAGCTTCATCCCATCTCCCCTGCCCGGCCAACGCGTTGCCTAAACCATTGTGGGCTTCGGCATAATTGGGTTTGAGTTGAAGCGCCCGCTCGTAATGTTGAATGGCTTCAACCAACTTCCCTTGCCGGGCCAACACAACGCCTAAATTACAGTAAGCGTCGGCATAATCCGGTTTGAGTTGGAGCGCCAACTCGAAATGTTGCATGGCTTCCGCCAATTTCCCTTGCTCGCCCAGTTCGACGCCTAAATTATCATGGGCCATCCAACAATCTGGATTCCGGGCGATGGTGGTGCGCCAAAGGGTTTCGGCGTTGGCATACATGCCACACTGCCGCCAGGTCAGCGCTCCCAGCGTCAAGAGCAAGGCCATCGGCACAATCATTTTTGCCCACGCCAGCCGCCGTTCCAATGAGCCCAAGGCCAGCGACAGCCCGGCTGAGCCCAGCGCCATCGGTCCGATGCAGGCGACATACTGGTAATGATCGGCCACAAACGTGTAACTGAAAGTGTAGAGCATGATAAATCCGAGCACCGGGCTGAGGGTCACCACGAAAAAAATCAACGCCGATTCAACGCCCCGTCCGTGAAACCGGCGCGTGAAATAAATGGCCACGCCCAACCCGGCGGCGGCGGCCAGCCACAGATACCGGGCTGCACTGACGGCATCATCCGTTGGCCAGCGTGGATAAATAAAGATGAGATTGGCCGGCCAGACCAGTTTGCCGAGGTAAAACCAGAACGCATGGCTGGCAACCAGGACGCGCTCCAGCCAGGGCATCTCAAACAAAGTCCCTTGTGTGCCCTGATGATACCGTTCCCACCAGATCGTTAACAGGCCCATGCCCAGGCTCAACGCGAAAAATGGCAGGGTTTGCGCCAGTCGGACGCGGCCGATCGGTTTTGCTTTCAGCCATAGAATCAACAGCAAGGCCACCGGCAAGGTGCAGGCGGTGGTCTTGGCGCACAACGCCAGCGCATGGAGCAACAGCGCCAGCAGGTAATACCACCCGCCTCGCCCCGCCGGCCGTTCGATGAATTCGACCCACGCCCACACCGCCAGCAGATAAAAGAACAGCATCAGGACGTTTTTGAGTTCGGCAATCCAGGCCACCGATTCCACCTGCACCGGATGCAGGGCAAAGATGGCAGCGGCCAGCCACGCCCCGGTCAGCCCCAGGCGCTTTAACAATCTCCAAAGCAGGAGGGCGTTGACGGCGTGGAGCAGCAAATTCACCCCATGGTAGCCGGCGGGACTCAACCCCCAGAGACCGCGCTCGAAGCGTAACGAGGTGTAGGTGAGTGGAAAATACTGCGAGGGCGAATCCAGGGAGAACCAAATGCGGCTCAATCCATCCGGCGCGGTCAACAGGCGATTGGCCGTGACATAGATGTCATCGTCCCAAATGAACCCGGCGTGCCAGATCGGTTGGTAGGCCAGAAACGTGGCGGCGGCCAGAAGCAGGCCCAAAACCCATGGTCCAAGCCTGGCAACAGTTGGATGGAGCAGAAGCGCCGGCGGAAGCCGGTCCGGCAGCCGGTTGTCTTGGCGATCGCTTCATCCCGGACGAAGCTAAGAAAAGCCCGGTCCAAGTCACGACAAAACCATTATGGCGTTTGCAGTCAGGGCAAGGCCGGCTGATACGACCTGATTGAACAGGCGAGTTGCCAGGAACGAGATTGGCTTGGAATTCGGCTTCGCGCTCGCCCGCCAACTACTCATGTCATCTACCACCATTTTCGTACGCCCAACCTCGGATTTCGGGTTCAAACCCTGGCGCGTCTCGAAGATGAGAAAAAACAACGGGGTTCGTGACACCGCAACGAACCCCGCCCAAACGAAACGGCGGACGAAATCCGTCATCTCGTCCGCCGAAAAACTACTACCGGGCTCTCCATCAGGCTTGGCAGGAGAGATCCCGCTCTATGAAAACTATCTACTTAACCAATTTTCTTCGCTGAAAAGCGGTCAACCCAAGCGTCACGGCTCCAATGCCGAGCAACGCCAAGGACGACGGCTCCGGAACGAACCCGAGGTTGTCCCAATCAACCGTTACCGTAGTCGGGCTCGCGTAAGGGGAAGCTGAGTCATTTAACCCAAAGGAGATTGTATGGAGCGCATTGAACGCACCAAAATATCCTGTCCCCAAGAGTTGAGTGGCAGTCATGGTGTAGGTGTGCCAGTTGTTGTCGGTAGCAAGTGTAATCATATAAGGAGCATTATTACCACTGTTGTTACCGGAGGTGCCTGTGGTGGACCACTGGAACCATAGAATTGCCTGCGGATACGCGCCACTCGGTTCCGTAGGAGTGCTGGCTTCGACTTTAGCGTCGAATGTGAAGACGTAGGCCCAACTAACGTCCACAGTGCTGTTATTATAATTCTGCGCCCTGGTCCATTGGTTCGAGTTGAGAGTTGGTCCAAGTACGCCTACTCCCTGTATGCCTCCGAGCGAACCTGAGATCGTAGACTGATACGCGCTACCCCACGTTGTAGTCATGCCAGTATGATCAGTAGCTGAATTTGAGTTAAGACCACCGGTGCTGGTGTCAAATGTCCAGAATGCTGGCTGGCCATAACCGACCATGGCACCTGCGGTGATGATCGCACACGCCACCCCGGTTTGGAGCCAGCGTTTATTTAGGGATGTTTTCATAGATACTTATTTCGTTTTGTTTGTTGTTACTTGAATTTCTTTCTGTTCGAACCATGAATACTATTTCACAGTCACTGCCTGATTATGCCATAGCATTCAATCTTGTCACTAAGAAAATAGGCCTTATTTGATCTACGCCTTTGGTATAGGTTTTTACCAATTAACCCAAAGAAACGCAACTGGTGGGGATTCTTGGCTGGGATGGCGCGCTGAGGCTGTCTCAAAAGTATCGGAGGGGCGAGTTATACGAGCCCCTGACTGATCGAATGCCTCTGAATATGGGGGCTCGTGTAACTCGCCCCTCCGACGAGAAATTGTTTTGAGACGCCCTCCGCTACGCCGTCACCGCGCCGTTCAGGCGCGGAACCAACCCGAGACGCGCGTTCGATATTGCACGATTCGTTCCGCCCGCTGGACGTCCACCCTCCGCAGTACTGCTACGGAGGACGGACGGGCGGGGACAGCGCAGCGCTGTAGAGTTGTCAAGACATCGGTAACAGGTGGCCATTGACTTCGCTGACTGGATAAATGAACGGCAAGGTGGTGCTGGCGGCGAGGTTGAGTTCCCGAAAATACATGTTACGG
>JBEKEJ010000248.1:0-4085 GCA_050013895.1 Verrucomicrobiota bacterium
GGCGGGATTCAGTTTGTGAACAGCAGCACCGGCCTCCGGCCTGCCGTTTTCGGCGTCCAGCCGAGAACTTTTGTGGCGGCTGTCTTGCCACATTCGCTGAAGACTTTCAAAGGTGCCTCTCTCCGCAAAATTCGGCGGGACGCCGAATTTCACCCGCGAGACGCGGGTGCTGCCTTCAGATCAGCTTCGTCAACGTCGCAAACACGTCCTCGACCTTCACCGACGCCATGCACGCCAGCAGCGCCTCACGCGTGCCTTTGATGTCGCCGCCGTCGTAACGATAAAAATCCAGCCCGCGCCCGTTCACGACCGGATTTTTCACGAGCGTGAAGGGATTGCCGTAAGGAAAATTTGTCACATTTAGCGTCGGCGCTTCGATGACGATTTGTTTCGGGATTTTCATCGCTGCGGCCAGATGCATCAATACCGTGTCCACACTGAGAAAGGAACGACAACGCTTCATCAAGACCGCCGTCTGGCGGAAGTTCTTCGTCCCGGCCTGAAGCACGCGGTCGCGGTCGGTTTGCGCCAGAATCACCTCATGATCCCTGGCTTCTTCCGGGCCGCCGAAAAGCAGGATGCTGATGTCGCGCCGCTCGCGGTTCAAGCGCCGGATCAGCCCGATGTAATTCTTCAGCGGCCAGCGTTTCAGCGGCAGGTTCTTGGTGGGGCCGGAACCGACGTGAACCCCCAGCAGCTTGCGATCGTTAAGCTGATGTTGAGCCAGAAAATCATCCGCCCATTTTTCTTCGTCCGGCGTCAGGAAAATTTCAATATCGTGCGCGAGCAATTTTTTTTGCGCACCCAGCAGCGGCAGCACGTCGAAATTATTCTCAATCGAATGCCGGGTGTAATCCTGTGGCAGCGTGCGATTCACGAGGCGACGGTCGAGCGCGTTGAAACATTCGTATTCGTGGCTGATGCGGGTGGGGGCGCCGACGATGCGCGCCGCGATGCGGTAATGCCTCCGGCTTTGCGGGTGCGTGTTGATGGATACGCCGTAACGCTCGCGCCGCAACGACCAGAAAAATCGCAGCGCTTTCAGCTTGTCGGCGGCGTCCAGTTTGCCGGATTGGACGAGGTTCTGCTGATGGACGCGGTTCAGATGCGGATTGTTTTCCAGCAAATCCCGGGACCCCGCCCATAAAACCAGCGCGTCGATTGTCGCATCGGGAAAATTCGCGCGCAACTCATGGATGAGCGGCGTGGCCAGCAGAGCGTCACCAATGCCCGCCAGGGAAATGACCAGGATTTTCATTCAGATGAAACCACGAAATACACGAAAGGAATACAAAAGACATAAACGCCAACGCAGCGTTTTTTTCGTGTCATTTCGTGTGTTTTGTGGTTCCTCACAATCGGGAAATCTTTTCCAGCAACGCCGTCGTGGATTTGCCGGGGACCAATGGGAAAATCATAATTTTTCCGCCCGCCGATTCGACCACGCGGCGTTCCTCCGAGTTCAACGTGTCCAGGGTGTAATCACCGCCTTTGACATAAATATCCGGCTGGGCCGCCGAAAGGAATTTTGTCGCGGTTTTGTCCGCAAAAATACAGATGCCGTCCACGCTGGCCAGCGCGGCGAGCACGGCGGCGCGGTCGACCTCGGAATTCACGGGGCGCCCCGGGCCTTTTAACTGCCGCGTTGAGGCATCGCCATTGACGCCGACCAGCAGTGCATCGCCGAGGTTGCGCGCCGCTTCGAGATACGTGACGTGGCCGGGATGCAGAATGTCGAAGCAGCCGTTGGTGACAACGAGTCTTTTGCCGGTCGCGCGAAACGCCTCGCGCCACTCCGGCAGTTGGTCCCACGCGATGATTTTGTCGCGGAAGTTCACGCCGTCATTTTGCCCGCGCGCCGGGCGAATTCAACAATTTCCACACGCGCAACGCCTCGGTCACGCCCCAAGCCTGCGCGTCGCAGCCGCGTTGCGTGTGCGGGGCGTCGCCGTCGAGAATCTCAGGGATTTGGCCGAGGCAGCCTTTGTTCATCAATTGATCCATGCTGCCCAGATAGTCGCGTGCCGCCGCGACTGCTTCCGGCGCAAAATCCCAGGCACGGGCGAGCGCCTCGCAAAAAGTCGGAAATGTCCACGTCCACGCCGTGCCGTTGTGATAGGCTGGCTTGCGGCGCGTGTCCTCGTCGCCTTCGTAACGTGGCCAATACGGTTCCACCGGATTGTTCATAAGCCGGCCATCGTTGCCGTAAACCGGGAGAGGAATGGAAACCGGCAGTGGCGCCAGCGAACGCAATGCGCCGGGCACGACGAGGTATTTTTGCGCCGCCTCAACGCAGCGTTTGGCGCGTTCGCCGGTCACGAGGCCGAGGCTGACAGCCAGCAGGCAATTGCTGCGGAGCGCGCTACTCGGCGTGGCATTACACGCAACGATACGAGGTTTCGCCAGCAGCACGTCCGCCAACCAGCCCTGGCCTTCGAGCCAGAAAAGTTTTTCAAACGAAGCCATCGCGCGCTCGGCCAGTTCGCGCCACTTCTTTTCCCCGGCCGGCGCGGAAATTTTTCCGAGCAACCGCAGCAGGCGGATCCACAAGGCCTGAATTTCGACCGGATAACCTTCGCGCGGCGTGCCGGCCGGATGGTTCGTGTCCATCCACGTGAAATGGCCCGGACTCCAGATCAGGGCCGAATCCGCGTCCATGCGGATGCCATTGGGCGTGGCTTGCGCGTAATTTTCCGCGATGCTCACCAGCACGTCGCGAATGGTCCGCCCAGCTTCATCAACCAATACCGAGTAAAAATCGCCGGTGGGAGGGACACCGTGTCGGTTTCCCATTCTTTCGGATGCAGTCAGGGACGGCGGCACGCCGTCCCTCCCGAGATTGGCAAATTCTTGGCAGGCGAGTGCGAACCACAGCGGCGCGTCGGAGGTATCGCGATTGGATGTGTCTTGACCGTGGATTGAATTTGGCAGGGTGCCGTCCTTCTCGAATTTCGCGAACGTGAGCAAAATTTGTTTCACTTCCTCCGCCATTCCAGCAGCCAGAAGTCCGCGGCAGGCGATGAACGTGTCGCGTCCCCAGTCCAGAAACCACGGATAACCGGCGATGACGGTTTTGCCCTCGTCCCGGCGGACGACAAATTGTTGCGCGGCTTGCTCGAGTCGCGCGCCGAACGGAGCGCCGGCCTCTGGCCCGGCATGATTTGATTCGGTTTCGCGCCGGGTCGGAGACCGGCGCTCCGATTTTTGCGCGGCGAATTCCTCGTTATCCGCCGTGGCGACGAGCGCGACGCCCGCGCCCTTTGGTAAAGGCAACTCAAACCAGCCTGGACTGTAGGCGTCACCGCTGCCGGTCTGGCCGCGGCTTTGCTCGACCGGATGCGGTATGTTCTCGCACCATTCCGTCTCAGGATGATATTCGCCGCTGTCGGCAAAGACGCGCAATTGGCGGTCCGGCGCGGGGATGAAGGCAAAGCCATTTGGGGTCTTGGATTTCGATTCTGGCGTCTGGAGTGGATGGATGTTCGTCGAAAAATGAAATTCCGCGCCGCCGTTGCGTTTGGTTTCCGAATGGAAATTTCGGTCTTCAATGTCAAAGCGCACGGTCAACCGCACTTCGGCTTCAGCGGGCAACTGTTTGCCATGCGCTCGTGCCTCCGTCGGACGGCTGAATTGAAATACGATGGTGTTTTCCTCTTCGACCATTTCGGCGCGCAACTCGATTTCCACGGTGCGGCCATCACCGGCATTGGCCACGAATTGCCAGGTTGCGGGCGGCCCGATGTCGAACGCCTTGAGGTTTTTGAAATCGAGCGGTGAGAGGAAACCGTCGGCGTTCACCCAGGCGCGAAGGCGTTTGACGAAAATGTGGCGGTCCGCCGGCGCGTTTGGATCCAGATTGGCGCCGAGCACGCAATCGTACTTGGAATTCACGCGGCCCAGGTCCACGCAAATCCGCGCCATGCCGCCGCGACCATTGGTCAGCAAGACCAGGGCATCGGAGTTCGGAGTTCGCCCGTCTTCGTTCCACTTCGACGCGGCCTGAAATGTGGCTTGCCGCGCCGGAGCCGAAGGCGGAGGCGGGGGTTCGGAGTTCGGGGTTGGCGGTAGAAAACGGATGGCGGCGG
>JBEKEJ010000249.1:0-4063 GCA_050013895.1 Verrucomicrobiota bacterium
GTAATGGCTGCAATCATAAATTTCTGCCGGCAAAGTTGCCCGAATTCCAACTTTGGCGCAAAGAATACTTCATCCGTTTATCTGTTGCATTAATATCCAATCCGCCGACCGATGCAGCCACACATCGATTGACATAAACCAGCCTTTTTCTGCTTCGAAAAACGGTAATTCAATCCGGATAACCGGTCGGATGCTTTCTGTGCCACGCCCAGGCGGTGGCTACGATGTCTTCCAGCTTCGGATATTTCGGTTTCCAACCCAGTTCGCGGATCGCCTTTTCGGCGGACGCCACAAGCCTGGGCGGGTCGCCGGGACGACGCGGCTTTTCAATGGCGGGAATTTGTTTGCCGGTAATTTTCTCGCACATCTTGATGACCTGCTTCACGGAATAGCCGTCGCCGTTGCCAAGGTTGTAGAAGCCGGTTTTGCCCGGCTGCAAACCCAGGATGTGCGCCTGCGCGAGGTCAAGGATGTGAATGTAATCGCGGATGCACGTGCCGTCCGGCGTCGGATAGTCCGTGCCGAAAATCTCGCATTGCCGTGCCTGGCCGAGCGGGACCTTCAGGACGTTGGGAATGAGGTGCGTCTCGAGGCGGTGATGCTCGCCGAATTTTTCGCTCGCGCCGGCGGCGTTGAAGTAACGGAACGCGATGAATTCCAGCCCATAGATTCTTTGATACCACTGAAGGATCTTCTCGAACATCAACTTGGACTCGCCGTAGGGATTGATCGGGCGTTGCGGCAGGTCCTCCGTCATCGGCACGCGGTCGGGCGGGCCGTAGGTGGCGCAAGTGGAGCTGAAAACGAATTTCTTTACGCCGCATTCGACGGCGGCATCGAGCAGCTTGAGGCCATTGACCACGTTGTTGTGGAAATACTTTTTCGGGTTCTCCATGGACTCGCCGACCAGCGCGTTGGCGGCGAAATGCATGATGGCGTCGGGCCGGGCGGCTTTGACGGCATTGAGAACGTCGCCGGGTTCCTCCGGTTTGCCCGGAATGAACTTTGCGCGCGAATCCACCGCCGAACGATGGCCTTCAGTGAGGTTGTCATAGACCATGACCGCGTGGCCGGCATTGAGCAACTCTTCGGCGCAAATGGAACCGATGTAACCCGCGCCGCCGGTGACAAAAACGTTCATGCTGCGAGTATGAAAAGAAAGCAGGGGCGTTCAAAGTTCAAAATGAAAACCGCCGCGCGCCCGGAAACGCAACGGCGGTTTGAAAACCGACGGGCCGACTAAAACCAGCCTCTCTTGTTCTTGATGTAAGTATTGACGAAATCCTCATCGCTCTTCGTGAGGTAAATGATGCCTTCAATGAAGCCGATGAGTCCACCGATGCCGCAAGTGCATACGCTGATGACGATTTGAATGATGCCTTCCTTCGTGTAACCAAGGATGAATTTGTGGATGCCCAGTCCGCCGATGAGGATGCCGCAGATTCCGGCGGCGATTTTCTTTTCTGCTCCAGGAGGTTTGTCGCTCATAACAGTTGCTTTGAGTTAAGGTTTAATGAACGTTTGCGACACCGGCATACATGGCCGGCGATTCCTCGTCAATGGAATTTGTTCTGCGGTGGCAAAGCGGGGCGTATGGAGACTGCCTCCGGAACGCTGCAATTAAGCGGCAGCGCTGCGTTGGATGCAACATCCTGCCGGATGAATCCGGCGTTCCTTGCCGAATCACGCCGCTCGTTGGGGGCAGTCAGTGTCAGGATGCGCCCGGCCAGGCGAACAGCCTTATAAAAGCGTGCGGACGGTCTCAACGCGGGCGATCAGCCAGCCGTCATCGGTTTTTTGGAAAGTGAACTTCATTTCCTGCACAATTGTATCGCGTTCGCCGGCGATGCTCGCTTCCACGGTGAGATCCGCCACGGCGGATTGTTTGTTCGGGGCAATGGTGATGTTGATATCCGGAAATTGGACCTTCAGTCCGCTCAACCCCGCGTGGGCGCCCAAGTCGGCCTGCTTGATTTCGTCGCGGCCAGCCAGGCTGATCGGACCGCGTCCGGGCACGTCAAGATTGACTTCGACGTTGGTGGCGAAATAGCCGGCCAGACTTTCCGCGGCGGCGAGCCGGGCCAGGTCGTCTTCACCCGGCGAAAACGAAGCCGCGCGGGCCAGTTCCGTAAGGCGCCGGCGGATGATCTTTTCCGGGCTGGGAAACAAAACGAACCACAACCAAACGCCGAGCGCCAGCAGTGCGGCGAACAAGACGAGGCGAAAAACGGTCTTCATAAAACAGTTTTGCCGACAATCTGCCCGCGCCGGCATTTCCCGAAAACATGATTTTCCGACGGCATGGAGCGATTGTCGCCCACGACAAAATATTCGTCCGGACCGAGTTGTTCGGGCGGCAGGTTCCAGTCGCAGGGAAGCTTCTCATAAGGTTCTTCGAGCACCTCACCGTTGATCAGGATCTGGCCGTTGACAAAAGCGACCGTCTCACCCGGACGGCCGATGATGCGTTTCAACAGCATGATGTGTGGCAGATTAAGCCAGTTGGCGGCCTCATGAATGCCGGCGGGGGTGTTGGTCGCCGCGCGGGAAAACCGGATGCCCACCACGTCGCCGCGACGGGGTTCATGCCACACATACGCGAGCCGGTTCACAAAATGCGTCGAGCCGTCCTGGTAAGTCGGCGCCATGCTGATGCCTTCGACGCGGATGTGCAGCAGGATGAATTTGAAGACGACAAAACAGAGAATGGCCAAAACGGCCGCGCGCGCCAGCGTGACTTTGGGATTGCGGCCAATTGCCACAGTGCGCAGCCAGCGGGGCGCTGGTGTCCGGCCCCGGCCATTTGATTGTTCCTCTGGATTTTGCGCCGGCATTGTTAGAGTTTCCGCGCATTTGGCCCGGGGCGCAACTGACTTGCTGTAGCGTCAGCCTGTGGCTCGATTGAATCGGCGCACAGCGCCGACACTACACCGTTCCGCGTCACCCCTCACGGTTCACGGTTCACATCTGGCTCATCGCCTTGTCCAAAGCGGCGTAAAGCTGGTTCATCGTCGCTTCGGTCTCGTCGCCCATGTTCGAGATGCGGAAGGTCTTGCCCTTGATTTTTCCGTAGCCGCCGTCGATCAGAAAGCCCTGGTCCTTCACCAGCTTTTGCAACTTCGGCACGTCGGTCACGTGGCCGCCGGGCTTCGCTCCGTTGTTGACGCAGGTGAGCGTGACGGACTCATAACCCTTGTCCGGAAACAGCGTGAAGCCGTGTTTCGCCGCCCAGGCGCGCGTCATTTCGGCCAGCTTCTTGTGGCGCGCAAATCGGTTGTCCAATCCTTCGGCAAAAATGTCTTCGAGCTTTGATTGCAGCGCGAAGACGTGGCCGATGCTCGGCGTGCTTGGCGTCATGCCTTGCTCGGCGTTCTTCTGGAACTCGACGAAGTCGAAATAATAGCCGCGGTCATTGACGGTCGCCGCCCGGGCCAGAGCCGCCTTCGAGCAGGTGAAAAGGGCCGTGCCCGGCGGCATCGCGAGCGCCTTTTGCGTGCCGGCCAGCAGCACGTCAATGCCCAGCGCGTCAAATTCAATTTTGGTGGCCGTCATCGAACTGACCGAATCCACGATGAACATCACGTCGGGATATTTTTTCTTGAGCGCGGCGATTTCGGCGAGGGGGCTCATCACGCCGGTGGAAGTTTCGTTGTGAACCACCGTGAGCGCGTCGAACTGGCCCGTGGCGAGTTTCTTGTCCACGGCCTCGGCGCGGATGGGCGAGCCCCACTCGACCTGGAGCGCCTCGGCCTGCTTGCCGCAGCGTTTGGACACGTCAAGCCACTTGTCCGAAAACGCGCCGCACATGCAGTTGAGGACTTTTTTGGCGACGAGATTGCGGATGGCGCCTTCCATCACGCCCCAGGCGGACGAAGTGGAAATATAGACGAGCTGCCTGGTGTAAAGCAGTTGCTGAAGTTTGGGCTGGATGGCGGCGTAAAGGTCTTTGAACCCCTGGCCGCGATGACCGATCATCGGCTGGCGAAATGCCCTGAAGGTTTTCTCGCTCACTTCGACCGGTCCCGGGATGTGCAATTTGACGTGTGCCATAGGAGTAAATGTT
>JBEKEJ010000250.1:0-4058 GCA_050013895.1 Verrucomicrobiota bacterium
GGGCATAGGCGAGGTATACCGCCTTTGGAGCGGGAATCGATCACACACTCCGCCTTCACAAAACCCCCGTCAGACAGCCTCTTTGCGAACTTTGAGGTCACCTTAACTGGACACTAGTGCGTGTAACTCGCCCCTCCGACGAAAAATTGTTTTGAGACAATCTCCGATTCCACCCCGCGGCAAATCAGTTCAGGAGTCCCATCAAGGTTGCCTGCGACTCCTGCTTCACTGTCAACACCGCCCGGAGCTTGGCCTGGGCGGCGGCGAGATTGGCCTGCTTGACCTTTTGTGAAGCGTTGTATTTGGCAAGCAAATCCTTGAGCTGATCCGCCGGCGCGTTGCTATCAATGGCCTGCTGCAGCGCGAGGGCTTCCGGGCTGGGTTGCGGGCCAAAGCCGCCCCGGCCGCCGCCGTTGGCGTTGGCATTATTATTGTTTCCAGTGTTGCCACCGCGACGCCCGCCGCCAAACATTCCACGACCGCCGCCCGCGCGCGCGGCTTGTTGCGCCTCCAGGACCTTCTGGAAAAGCGGTTCGACCGCGCTCCAGTCCGTGTCGTTAGTAAAATCAAGCTGCTGCCGGATGCCGTCCAGCCTGCGCTGCTGCATTTGCGCAGGATCAAAATTGCCGCCGTTGCCGCCGCGGTTCCGGCGTCCGCCACCATTGCCGCCGCCGTTGCCGCCGCCATTGTTGTTCTGCGCGAGAACGTCGCTAATGCCCAAAGCGAGGGTCGCGGCCATCACGCACAGCGTGATCATACGGTTCAATTTCATAAAACGCTTCTTGTTGTGTTTGATTTTGTTCGATTTTTCCCGGTTGCCCGGCCGGTATAACAGGCTGGCCGTACATGGGTTATTGTGAAGACGCTCCGGGGTGACAGGTGGTTACATTGTTTTTGTTTCAACCCGAAAACCGAAGTTGGGGGAGCACACCCGCCCCCGCCTTCGCCTCCGGCTTCGGCGCGGTCGCGTCGAAGCGAAGCGCAGACGGACCGGGTGTGGCTGGACGCGCCTAGCGTCCAGCGTTTTCACGTGCGAGAGACGGACACCGGAGTTCGGGAAATTTCGTTGCGTCCGATGTTTTCCGCGGGGGCGCGGAAAACAGCACGCGAGGCGCGTGCGCTCCCCAACTTCGGGATTCGGGCTAAAAAGTTGTTCTCGACAAACAACGGCTTTTTGCGGATTCAAATGCGGCAGAGACAATGGCCCAAACCAAACGCATCGGCATTCTGACCGCGGGCGGCGACAGCCCCGGCCTCAACGCCGCCATCCGCGGCGTCGGCAAAACCGCGCTCAGCTTTTACAGCATGGAAATCATCGGCTTCCGCGACGGTTTCCGCGGCATCGTCGAAGACCGGCGGCTCAAGCTCGATAAATCCACGCTCGCCGGCATCCTCACCGTGGGCGGCACCATCCTCGGCACCAGCCGGGACAAACCGCAGCGCATGATGATTGACGGGCGTATGCATGACATGACCAATGTCATCGTCAAAAATTACGGGCGATACGGCCTTGACGCGCTGGTGTGTCTCGGCGGCGGCGGCACGCAAAAGAATGCGTTGCGGCTCAAGGATGCGGGCATCAACGTCATTACCCTGCCCAAGACGATTGACAACGACGTGGCGATGACGGACCTGACCATTGGTTTTGCCACCGCGCTGGACATTGCCACGGAAACGATTGACCGTCTGCACAGCACCGCCCACAGCCATCATCGCATCATCGTCACAGAAATCATGGGGCATCGGGCGGGCTGGCTGGCCCTGGGCGCGGGCATTGCGGGCGGTGCGGACGTGATTTTGATTCCGGAAATCCCCTACGACGTCCATAGAATCGCCGACGCCATCCGCCGCCGCAGCCGCGCCGGAACGAACTTCAGCATTGTGGCGGTGGCCGAAGGGGCGATGGCCCGGGAGGACGCGCGGGCTTATCTGGCCGCCGAAGGCCGGAAGGAACGCGCGCGAAACCAGAAGGAGAAGCACGAGGCCAAGCTCGAACTGGCGACGCTGGAAGCCAGGCACAGCGGCAACACGTTGCGGCTGGCGAAGCAACTGGAAGAATTGACGAACCTCGAATCGCGCGTGACGATTCTTGGTTACGTCCAGCGCGGGGGCATCCCCTCGCCTGCCGACCGTCTGCTGGCGACGCGGCTTGGGAGTGCGTGCGGCGATTTGATACATGAAAACGTTTTTGGCATGATGGTGGCGTCGCGCGGCGACCGGACGGAGCCGGTGCCGCTGGAAAAGGTGGCCGGCAAACGCAAAATCGTGCCGCCCGATCATCCGTGGGTCGAGGCTGCCCGGCGGGTGGCAACGTGTTTGGGGGATTAACATAATTCGGAGTTCGGAGTTCGGTGCCCGTCCGTTATTTGCGGCTGGTTCGACATTGATCCTCAGCGAAGACCAATTCAACCCGAACTCCAAGCAACGGTAGGGACGGCGCGCTGCGCCGTCACCGCGCCGTTCAGGCGCGGAACCGACCCGAAGCGCGCGTCCACCCTTGCACAATTCATTCCGCCCGCTGGACGCCGGCGGAGACAGCGCAGCGCGCCGTCCCTGCCACCCTCTCCACGCGCCCAACTTCGGTTTTCGGGTTCAAGGCACTTAAGCGCCCTTATCCGCCGGGGCGGGACACCCCGGCTCCACGGCAGGCAGGATGCCCACCGCTACGGAGAATGCGACGGAGTGGCCAATGTCAATATGAACTGCCAGATTCTCCGTTCTTTCAAATGGCGGCTTTCTGCCGAAAGCCGTTACGCTTTGATAACCGTTGCGCCCGCCGCCGGACGCGAACTGAATATAGTCGCTTCGATGCCGGTTTTCTTTTTGTAGTCAGAGGCAATTTTTGGGGAGATGGCTTCAACGGCATCGCTTTTCACCAATGCCACCGCGCAGCCGCCGAAACCGCCGCCGGTCATGCGACAGCCGTAAACGCCGCCTTTGATGCCTATGTCTCCGGCAATATCAACGACGGCATCGAGTTCATGGCAGCTCACTTCGTAATCGTCGCGGAGCGAATAATGGCTCGCATACATGAGCTGGCCGACGGTCGGCCAGTTTGAGGCGCGGATGCCCTCGGCGGCGTGAACGGTGCGTTCAATTTCGCCGATGACGTGCCGTGCGCGGCGGTAAACCACCTCGTCCATCCGGCCCTTGGCGTCTTCGAGCGCGTCGGCGGTTGTGTCGCGGAGCGAGGGCACGCCGAGAATTCTGGCGGCGAGTTCGCATTGTTGGCGGCGCGCGGGATATTCGCTGCCGGTCAACTCGTGTTTCACGTTGGAGTTGACAATGAGCACGGCGACGGATGGGTCGTCCAGCGGCACCAGTTCCGTCCGGCACGAGCGGCAATCGATCAGGAGCAGATGATTTTCGCGGCCCATGACGGAAATGAACTGGTCCATGATGCCGCAGGGCATCCCGGCAAATTCGTGTTCGGCCTTCTGGCACAGCAACGCCTTTTCGACCGGATCAAGCTTTCTGCCGGTGACGACTTCGAGCAGGGTGGCCGCAGCCACTTCAAGGGCCGCGCTGCTGGAAAGGCCGCCGCCCAACGGGACAGTCGAGTGCAGCAATACATCCAGGGCGGGAATCTTTTCGCCGAGACGCTGAAAGCCCGCGATGACGCCGCGGATATAATTCGACCATTTCGGTTCGCCCTTGGTCATCGGCTTTGAAACTTCAATTTGCGCGGTTTCGTTGAAATGCGTGGCGAAAACCGAGACCGCAGATGAGGACGAGGAGGAGCGAGAGGGCAACGACCCGTCTTCGCTTCCGCCTTCGCTGCGTTTCGCCGAAGCGACCGGTCGCTTCGGCGGGGCAAGCGGGTAATCGGCGGCCATCACAAGGTAGCGTTCAATGGCCATCGGCAGCACGAAGCCGTCGTTGTAATCGGTGTGTTCGCCGATGAGATTGACCCGGCCGGGCGCGGCGACAATCCAGCGCGGCGGGCGGCCGCGGGTTTTGGCAAATTGTTGCGCGGTTTGCCGGGCGAGTTCGTCCAAGGTCATCGGATTGAGAATGGCCGCTGGCGGTTACTTTGTCGAAAATTTATAGAGGGTGGT
>JBEKEJ010000251.1:0-4056 GCA_050013895.1 Verrucomicrobiota bacterium
TCATTGTTGTGTCGAAGATGCTGGGCAGCGAAATAAAATGAGCGGCTTCGAGCAGGGCGCTTTGTTCCGCGAGGTCGGTCGTATTCGCGGCCAGGGCTTCCAAGGTGGGAATGGCATTGGTGGCAGCCGGCTCAGCGGCGACGGGTGCAACGGCGATGTGCACAGGCGCGGGGGGCGGGATACTCGTGATGGTGGGAGCAGTTTGGACCGCGGCGGGCACGGTTTCAGTAATGGCGGTTGGAGCCGCCGCCCGGGGAGGCGACACCTGGTGTTTTATAAAGAAAATGACAGTCAGGCCGGCCAATTCGGCCACGAGGATCAGGATGACGATTTTGGGCCTCATATTTTATCGAATCATTTTACAAAGCAAAAACCGATCCAAAACAGCCTCAAGCCATTTTGGATCGGTCTGAATGCTGCCAAAACTGTGATTAGTCTACCACTCCGCCGCCGCCGCCGCTGCCGGAAGCACTGCCGCTCACGGGCATGGTTTGGTCCACTTCAGTGACGAAAGAGAGGCCGCCAAGATTTTTAGAACTGAATTTTACAGCCTCTTTGAAGAGGCCACCGACTACAGCCGAATCACTTTCTTTAAGGGTATAAGTGCCGGTGAGGTTAAACGCGATGGCATTGGCCGATAGAGTTACGAGATTGTGAGAGCTGGCAAAATCAAGAGTGACTACGCCTGCCTCGGAATATGTCCCTTTTGTCGTGGGAAAATTGCCTGTTGTCGTGTCAATAGTGTCGGAAGTGGAGAACCTAAAATAGCCTCCTAAGGTGAGGTTGGTTATCACAATGGAATTAGAAATGGCGTAAACATCGGCATTGTTAGCACCGGTTCCGGGGCCAATGGCCAGCATGATGCCCTTGGCGAAGCCCAACTTGCTTATAACTTCTTTGCTAGTGGCGGTCTTTTGTTTAATCACGCCAGCACTAGCCACATAGCTGAAGGTCCCTTTGATATTTAACGGGACGTAAAGGTTGCCATCAATGACCAAATTTGCTGCTTGGGCTTGGTCGGTAGCGAAAGCCATCGCTCCCACAGCCATGGCGCACATCAATGTTTTGGTTAATTTCATATCGTTTATTTTCGTTGTTTAGTTAAGTTTTAACGTCGGCTCAATGCTCCTCTTCACTTAAAAAGCTGAAGAATATGAAAATTCTATGGTGGTGGGTAATTTTGTCAACAAGGAATTATGGCTTCTTCGACTGGTTAGAGGCTGTGTTTCCAGTGGGACGCCGGCACAAAAATACGTGTGTCGTCTTCTCCCGTAAAACGCCCTGTCGTCTCAATCATCCCACGGCAAAAGCTGCTTGGCCACAAAACCCGGCTGCGTGAACGGCGCCGGCTCGCCGGCCTCGCCAAGCCGTCCATGCGTCAGGATCGCTTCATAGTATCGCAGATATTTTTTTGCCATGTCCAAATGGGTGAACCCGCCGCGCAGCACGCGATTCCGGCATGCCACCGGGTCGAATCGCTCCGGGTGACGGACGGCATCGGCGAGTTCCTCGGCTTTCGCGCTCAAGACCCCGACGTCCGGCGTGACAATTTCGGGCAGGCAACCGTAGGGCGTGCCGGCCACATAACAGCCGCTGACCAGCGCTTCATTCAAGGCATTGGCGCACGGTTCCTCCCAGCGCACGGGAAAAATCAGACAGCGCGCCCTGGCCAGCAAATCGCGTTTTTCCTGTCCGCCCATCGTGCCGTAGTAACGCACGCCGCGAATCGGCGGGAGCAGGCGCTGCAAATTCAGCGGCCAGTTGCGCGAGCCGAGCACGCGCAGTTCCAACCCCGCGTCCCGCGCGACCCGCGCCGCGCCGGCAAAATTCTTCACCGGCCAGCGCGCCTTGGCCAGAAACACGGCGTAATCCCCCCGCTTTTCCGAAAACGCGTATTCGGCCGGATCCAGACCGTTGTGAACGAAATGGCGCGAGCCGTGGTTGGCCGCATGCTTCCGGGAAACGAAGATGGTGTTCGGATGAAACCGTTCGCCGGGCTTGCCGTTGCCGCCGATGCGGACCAGAAACGGTTTCGGCACCGCCCGCGCCGGCGTTTCGAACAATTGCACGATGTCCGTCGAATCCGGCACCAATCGCAGCCACGCTTGCGGATCCTTTTCGTCCGCGTCAACGGCGCGCAATTCCGCGCCGGGAATGTGGCTCCGCGCATTGGCGACGAGCGTGACCTGATGGCCGAGCTCAATCAGCGCCTTGCCGAGCCAGTAAATGATCCGCTGCGCGCCGCCGTATCCTTGCGGAGGCATCGGAATTTTTCCCGGCTTGCAAAGCGTAATGCGCATGAGTGAGCAAGGGCAATGGTTAATCTTCAGAGGCGACCGTGGGATTTTGTGAGCCGCCGTTTAAACGCGCGTCGCAAGCCAATTAGTGGCCCGGAAAACCACATTTTTCTCGCCAAAAAAAACAATTCCCCGTTCGAATTGACGGAGAAAACAGAATCCGGACAGTCCCGTGGAACATACCAATTATTGTAGCCTGTGCGTTTGATTAATTTGTAACCCCGATGGGAAAAATAAGCGTGTTTGCGGTGGTTATAGAAAAAATCTTCCACCAAAATCAATTTGGGTCTCCACCTTTCCAGATCCAGCCCCTCCAAGGCGCTCAATTCCATTCCTTCAACATCGAGTGATAAGAAATCAATGCCCGACAAGCCACTCTCCAGTAAAATGGAATCGAGTGTTCGTAATGGCACACGAATCACTTCGCCGGTCAACCTTGTGTCATAAGCGGGTTGAAGCGAGGACCGGGTGCATCCCGCCGAGAGGTGAAAGTCAACTTCGCCAACTTGTGCCGGACTCCCGACGGCGACTTGAAATATTTTGCTCTTCAAACGCGGTTCGCAAAGGAGTTGGGCCATTTCTGGATGAGGCTCGATCAGCAAACCCGTCCAACCTTGCTGTTCGAGAAACCACGTCATGTTTCCTTTGGTGGGGTGATTGGCGCCGACATCCATAAATGTCCCGTGCGGTTTTCTTTGGAAGTAATCCCATACCAGGCGGCTTACTTTGTCATCAGAAGAAATCATTGTTGCGCCAAAAATGTTTTTTAGTGGGTTTTTTGCCGGCTCACTCTTGCCGGCAAATCATTCGTGCATTATCCACAAAACATCTGCCTGTGCCAGTTACTCATATTTTCGCCTTACTGCGCCCGTCCGAATTTCTTCTCCAGTTCCCGGTAATTCATTTCAATCAATGTCGGCCGGCCGTGCGGACAGGTGTAAGGCATCGCGCAATGGCGCAAATCTTCGACCAGCTTTTCCAGTTCCCGTCCGGCGAGGGGGTCGTTGGCCTTCACGGCGTGCCGGCAGACGGTCCTGGCAATCGTATGCTCGCCCAGCCGCGCCAGATTCACCTCGCGCCCCGCCGCCTTCAACTCGTCCACGAGGTCGAGCACGAACCGGCGCGGGTCGGCGGCCCTCACGAACGGCGGCAGGGTGTCCAGTAAAAACGTCCGCTCGCCGAATTCGCTCAACCCGACGCCGAGCCGCGTGAGCGCGGGCAACTGCTCGCGCAAAAAATTCGCGTCGCGCGCCGACAGTTCGATGGTCTCCGGCAACAGCAGCTTTTGCGACGGCGCGGAACCGCCCTGCTCAATCCGGTTCAACATCTGCTCGAACAAAATCCGTTCGTGCGCGGCGTGCTGGTCGAGCAGGACCAGCCCGCGGTCGGATTCGAGCACGACATAAAGTTTGCCGATGACGCCCACGAGGCGCAGGGGAACGCTCAGCAGCGGCATGCCGCTGGAAGCCGGGGATCCGGTCTCCGGCGAGGATGGAGGATTGAGAATGGAGGATGGAGATTGCGGTTCGGCAGCTGGCGGCGCTGCCGGGGCGGCTGACGGTGGAAAGCCCATTTCCGAAAGCACCGGTCGGGTTGGAATCTTCGACGGTTCCATTCGCGCCGGCTTCGACTTTTCGGGAAAGTTCGGCAGCGCGGAAGTTTCGGGCGCGGGCTTTGGTTGAACCATTTCCGGAGACCCCTTTTTTTGACTCTGCGTCCTCTGCGTCTCAGCGTTAAGATTTGCCGTTGGTTTCGCCAG
>JBEKEJ010000252.1:0-8361 GCA_050013895.1 Verrucomicrobiota bacterium
CCGCTGCCGAAATCCAAGGTGACGAAAAACAGGCCGTTGCTGACGGCCGTGGCGCTGTTGGTCAACGGCCCGCCGACCACGTTGCCGTTGGTCAGCGCATCGCAGACCGTGAACTGCAAATCGTAAATTCCGTTGGCCGGACTGCCATGGTCATTTAACCGACCTTGAAAGCTGAACGCCGTGGTTTGGGCTTGAAGTGCTTCAGACAGGAGAAAGGCTGCCACAATTGCATAAAACGAAAACGAGATAATACGCCGTTTCATGGATATATTCATATTGAACCAGCACCCCTTCAACGCTGCAATTAGAAAATGTCGTCGTGATTCGTTACAGTTATTATAGTATTAGACAAGGTTAAGGACGTGGGTGTCGCCGGCCCTGCCGCCCCTTTACGCGCTTATTCACGAAGTGAAAACGGCGGCAAGTATTCACCGATCAAATCGCGCTTCCACCAGGCGCCGGAGGTCCGCCGTTCGGTGTAATTCGTAAAGTGGTAGTCATAAAGTTCTACCCGGATGTAGCGCGGCGGATGATTCGGGAAGGGGTTATCGTCGAGCAGGGCCAGGACTTCCGGAGAACCTTGCAACAGCCGTTCGCAGAAATTCACGAACCACGGGTTCTGCCGGTAATTGCCCAGCGCGGCGAACCACATCTGCCAGTCCAAACGCGGTTGATGCGGCGCGACAAATGCCGGCCGCCGGTTTAGATTGCCGGGCTTGTATTTGAACTCGTAGGGCAGCCAGTTTACGCCGTCGTCGCTGCCTTCGACGATGATTTCGCGCCGGCTGGTGGTCATCACGGCGAACAAGCCGTAGCCGTTGAAGCTGCGAAATGGCGCCAGCCAGGCATCCATGGCCGCCACCGGGAACAGCCAGCCGGATCGAATATCGAACATGAGACTCATTTGGAAAAGCGAAAGGGCAATCACGGCGCAAGCGAAGGGGACGGTGACGGCGCGCGGCCAGTGCCAATGGGTGACAAGTGGCGAGTAACGGGTGCCGGGAGGAAAAGCGGGGCGAAGTTTAAGTGGTATCAACTTCATCAGGGCAAAATCGTCGAGCAATAACAGGCACAAGGCCAGCGTCAGCAGGTTGAAGAACGTGTAGTTGCCGGTGAGCAGGATTAAAATCTGGAAGCAGGCGATGGCCGCGCCGCCGAAAAATCGCAATCTGCGCGGCGTGAGAATCAGGAACGGCGCGCCGAGTTCGACGCAGAACATCAAGACACACGACGTTTTTTGGAACCAAAGCGGCAGTTGGTTGGCATACCAGGCGATCCATGTCGGAAGCGGCTGCGTTTGGAAGTGAAACGTGAGCGCGGTAAGATTGCGCCAGTTCGGGTCGCCGCTGAGGAGCTTCACGCAGCCGGACGAGAACATCAGTTTGAACAGCAACAAGCGCAGCAGCCAGAGCACTATGCGGGACGGCGGCGGTTGTGTCACGGGCGTCACGCCCGTGAGTTTCTGGTTTTCAGCGACGCTCGCGCTCGAAACACACGGGCGGGACGCCCATGCCACTAATTCCAACGGCGCAAAGAAAATGGCGAGGATGCCGGTTTCGAGCAGCAGGTTGTCCCATTGGAAGCCGAGGAAGTCGCGTCCGACCGTTACGAGTGAGAGATACAGCAGCCACAGCAAGGCGAGACACGGCACGGGTGCAATGCCAACGATCAAAAAGACGGCCAGGACCGCGCCCGCGGCGCATTGGACGTTCAGGGAACTGTCGGAGGCGTCAAGCCAGCAGAGAGTTGGCAGCAAGTGAAATCGTTCCACGCCGATACCTTGCGCGTCGCATTGTTGTCGCACTGCCGCGATGAACCGGTCGGCAGGCAGGATGCCGTTGTGGCCGATCAGTCCGCTGATTTGTGTCCACAACGAGATGAAGGCGATGAGGTAAATCACGCCCAGCACCCGCAGAAAAACCCGGCGCGTGAGAAAATACGTTGGCAGTTCGACGTGCCGCCCCCAAAACCAGCGCGTCAGGAGCGAGAAAAATGTCCGGTTTTCGGCGACCAGACGGTAAACCCATTCTGTGACGCCGGCGAAAGGCGATGATTGTTCATAACAGCGTAGAGGCCACTGACGATTTGGACTGTGCGCCAGAGTGCGAAACACCGCTTCCGCGCCGGAATAAACCGAACCGTCCGATTCAATGAGTTGAACCGCCGTATCGAATTGTTCGCGGGGGATTTCGGGGAATTGTGCGGCGATGCGCGGGTCCTGGGCAGGCAGGTAATCCACGGCATCGCCGGTTAATTGTTGCCAGCGGCGAATCCAAAGCGTGCAGAAATTGCAATCACCGTCGAAAACCATCAGCGGTTTCGGCGGCGGCGCGGCAACGCGGATGTCGCTCTTCATGGTGAGACGCTAAACCAGCTTTACTCTAGCGTCGAGCCCGTGGCTCGATTGAAGCCGAACTCCGAAGTTAATGGGGAGCGCACCCGCCCCCGGGTGCGGTTTTCCGCGCCCTTCCGCGGCGCGCCAAAGCGCGCCAGCGCGACGGCGGCGCGGAAAACATCGGACGCATCGAAATTTCCCGAACTCCGGTGTCCGCCACGCACGCAAGAGGCTGGACGCGAGGCGCGTCCAGCAACACCCGATCCGTCTGCGCTTCGCTTCGACGCGACCGCGCCGAAGCCGGAGGCGAAGGCGGGGGCGGGTGTGCTCACCAATTTCGGAATTCAGAGTGAATCGGAGCACGGCGCCGACACCACAAGCGAACGGCGCGCAACGGAGTTCGCGCCCGACCTTTCATATCATCTCACGGCACCAGCACGGCGGCGCCGTGGATTTGGCCGTTGCGCAGGCGGGTCAAAATTGCATTGGCCTCGGGGAGCGGGAACGTTTGCACCGTCGTGCGCACCGGCACATGCGGCGCCAGCGCGAAGAATTCCTCGCCGTCGCGTCGCGTGAGATTGGCCACGGAACAGAGCGTGCGCTCCTGCCAGAGCAAATCGTAGGGAAACGATGGAATATCGCTCATGTGAATGCCACCGCAGACGACCGCGCCGCCTTTCGCAACGGCCCGCAACGCGAGCGGCACGAGTAGGCCGACAGGCGCAAATATAATGGCTGCGTCCAATTTTTCCGGCGGCAAACTTTCGGAATCTCCCGCCCAGACTGCGCCCAATGATTTGGCAAATTTCTGCGCCTCCGAATCGCCCCGCCGCGTGAAGGCATAAATGTCGCGCCCTTGATGCCGCGCGATTTGGGCCACAATGTGCGCCGCCGCGCCAAAGCCATAAATCCCGAGGCGCCTGGCGTTTCCCGTTTTGATGAGTGAACGGTAGCCAATCAACCCGGCGCAGAGCAGGGGAGCGGCCTCCACGTCGGAATAACCTTTGGGAATCGGAAAACAGAACCGTTCATCAGCCACAGCGAATTCCGCGTAGCCGCCATCCAACGTATAGCCGGTGAAACGCGCGTGGTCGCAAAGATTTTCACGTTCGCCGCGGCAAAATGCACATTCGCCGCACGTCCAGCCCAGCCACGGGACGCCTACGCGGTCGCCGGGTTTGAAGCGCCGGACGCCCGCGCCTTTCTCGACAATGACGCCGACAATTTCGTGCCCGGGCACGAGCGGCAATTTCGGCCTGGGAAGCTCGCCGTCCACGACGTGCAAGTCCGTGCGGCAGATGGCGCACGCGGACACTTTCACTAGAACCTGCGTTTCGCCGTGTTTCGGAGCGGGAATGTCAGTCAAGCGCAGCGGTTGCCGCGGCGCTTCGAGAAGCATGGCGCGCATGAACCAATGGAATCCGGTTTGACGCTTCCGTCAAGCCTGCGCTCATGGCAAAGCCGGAGGTAGTGTCCTGATTTGGCGGTAGGGACATCGCGCTGCGATGTCCTCGCCCGCGTTGCAGCGGGCGAAGTGAGCGTCCATCGCACAAATTACGCACCGCAACCCTTGCGCCGCTGAACGCGGCGGGGACGGCGCAGGGCACGGACTCATCACATAGGTGACAGTTTAGACTCATCAGATGTGTGACACATGCTGTGGCCGTTATGCCACCAGCAAAGGGTTACATTTCGGTGGAGCGACGGAAGGAATTTGTGCGGCTCGTGCAGAGGCTTTCGCTGCTCTGTGTCGTCGTTTTCATTTCAGTCGTCAGACCGGGTATCGGTATTGGCGGCGTTATCAAGCCGAGGGGGAGATGGGTTTGTCGCCGCGATCCCGGGCGCCACATCATCCAGGCCGGACGCGGCCAGCACACTGGCGTGAGCAGTTGCGTCAATTGCGTTTGGAACATCCGCGCTGGGGACCCAAGAAACTGTCCACACGCTTGCCTCGCCGCTCTCGCCCCGCCCTTGCCACATTGGGCCGTTGGTTGCGGCAGCTGGGGCTGAGTGCCTGCCACCGGCGGCGACCCCGAGCAGGACCTCGTTTGCCGTGGCCCCTACTGACCGTGCCTTGCCGATCCAATCAGGTTTGGACTGTGGACTTTAAAGGCAGTTTTTGCACCAGCAACGGCACCCGCTTGCATCCTCTGACGGTACGGGACCTTTTCTCGCGCTATGTGTTGTGCGTCCGAGCTTGGCCCTACCAACGCGAAGTGCCGGTGCGGCGCGTCTTTACACGGCTGTTTCGGCACTACGGCCCTCCTCAAATCATCCGCTGCGATCACGGAGTGCCTTGGGCTTCCACGGGTCCCTTGGAGTTGTCTCGACTAAGTGTCTGGTGGTGGCGCTTGGGGATTCAGGTTGAATTTACGGCCAAGGGTCATCCCGAACAGAACGCCGCGCACGAACAACACCATCGCATCCTTAAGGCAGATACGGCCGATCCCCCGGCCATCACTCCCAGTGCTCAACAGCAACGTTTCCAGCGTTGGCGACATTATTACAATCATCGGCGACCACATGAAGCCTTGAACCAACAAGTGCCTGCTCGCCACTATCGACCCCAACCCGGATCGTTCAGGACGGGACCGACCCCTTCAGGCTATCAGGGGGCCATCGCCATCCGGTGGGTGCATCCCAATGGCGAAATCGTTTGGGAAGGGCGCCGACGTTTCATCGGCGACGCCTTGGCCGGCGAGAGAATCGGCCTGTACGCTCTGAACCCAGGCGTTTGGTCGGTTCGCTTCCTGCACTTGCAACTGGGCCATCTCCATCGCTCGGATCCAGGCGCGATGCGCCCAGCCCACCATGCCCCACCTCAGAAAGTGTAACCGATGTGATGAGTCTAAACTGTCACCTATGTGATGAGTCCGTGCCCTTCAGCACATTTTAATTCATGAAAATTGCCATTGGCTCGGACCACGCCGGCTTCCGATACAAGGAAGCCATCAAGGAATTGCTGCGAAGCTTGCGGCACGATGTCACGGACTTCGGCGCGCATTCGGCGGAGCCGGTGGATTATCCGTTGTTCATCCGGCCCGTGGCGGAGGCGGTCGCCCGCGGCGAATTTGAACGCGGCATTGTGCTGGGCGGTTCCGGCAATGGCGAAGCGATGGTCGCCAACCGGGTGAAGGGCGTCCGTTGCGCCCTGTGCTGGAACGTGGAGTCCGCCCGGCTCGGGCGGCAACACAACAATGCCAACGTCATTTCGATCGGCGAACGGATGGTCAGTCTCGAAACGGCGCTCGAAATAGTCCGGGTGTGGCTGACGACGCCGTTCGAGGGCGGGAGACATCAAAGGCGGATTGACTTGATTGACGCGCCGAATCTGTAGCCTCGGTCCAAGGCCGTCGCAGATTTATGGCCAGAGGCAGATAGTGTCCGAATTTGCTGTAGTGCCGAGCCTGTGGCGCGAAATCGGCGCGCAGCGCCGACGCTACGACCACCCAATTTAGAACGTTGCCTGCTACAGGCATGGCCGGTTGACGCTTTCCCATGCAGCGCTTACGCTGATGCAAAATTTATGAGCGAACTGCAAGATTCCCTGCTCGAATTGATCCGGCGCACGTCGGCGGAAATTCCCGACGACGTGCAAAAAGTGATTCTGGATTCGTTGGAACAGGAAAAAAAAGGAACGCTGGCCGAGAGCGCGCTAAAGATCATTGACCGCAACATCCAGCTGGCGAAACAGAAGTCGCAGCCCATTTGCCAGGACACCGGCAGCATTTTGTTTTATGTGGATTGCCCGGCCGGCTGCGACCAGATCGCGTTCGAGGAAACGGCAAAGGAAGCCGTGAAACTGGCGACGAAGAAAGGGTATTTACGGCAAAATTCCGTGGATTCGCTCACCGGGAAAAACGACGGCACAAACGTCGGGCCGGGCGCGCCGGCTTTTCATTTTCTTCAGCATCGTTCGCCGGAAGTGAGCGTGCGGCTGGTGCTCAAGGGCGGCGGCTGCGAAAATGTAGGCGCGCAATACTCGCTGCCAAACGAAAAGCTCCAGGCGAACCGCGACCTCGACGGCTGCCGCAAGGCGATTCTCGACGCTGTGTTGCAGGCGCAAGGCAAGGGCTGCGGACCGGGCATCCTCGGCGTTTGCATCGGCGGCGACCGCGCGACGGGTTATGAGTTGAGCAAAACGCAGTTCCTGCGGCTGATTCCCGACCGCAATCCGGTTCCCGAACTGGACAAGCTGGAGCAGAACATTTTGAAGACGGCGAACGAACTCGGCATCGGCCCGATGGGTTTCGGCGGCAAGACGACGCTGCTGGGCGTGAAGATTTGCGCGGCGAACCGCCTGCCGGCATCGTATTTTGTCAGCATCAGTTACATGTGCTGGGCGTATCGGCGTCAGGGCGTGACGCTGGATGCGGAGGGGAAGATTAGGAAGTGGTTGTATTGACCAACCCTAGTTCGGGAAGTTCTTCAACGTGTGGTTGAAGCTCAATTAGTGCAAGCCGTTGAATGAATTTGTATTCTCCCTCCAGCGAAGAAAAAATCCGCGCGTTGAAAGTCGGCGACGAGGTGTTGATTTCCGGCGTCGTGTTCAGCGGGCGCGACGCGGTCCACAAGTATTTGAATGAGGACGATTAAAGATTGTTTCGGCCATTCGGTGCGGCTCACGGACGAGCGGCTGGCGCACATCCTGGAGCACGTCGAAATGAAGGGCATGGCGGCAAAGATTGAGCGGACGCTGCGCGAGCCGCAATTAGTGCGACGGTCTCGCTCGGATAAGGCGGTGCGGCTGTTTTACGAGTTCTACGCACAGACGATTGTGGGTGGCAAATGGCTGGGTGTTGTGGTTAAATAGGTGGAGAACGATGCGTTTGTGGTCACGACTTATCTGACCGACAAACCGAAAGCCGGAGAAGATTTATGGCCGACAAAGTAAAAGTCTGGTTCGACGCGGAAGCCGACTATCTTGAAGTGAGATTTTCGGACGCCGCCGGTTATGAGAAGGAAACCAAACACAATGCCGTAATGGAGCGCGTGGACGCGCGGGGGCATGTCATCGGCTTCAGTGTCATGGGCGTGACCCGTTTCAAAAAAGGCAAGCCGCTGGAAGCTGATTTGGCTGCTGCTTGATCATGACCAAACTTTCTTTTCCCTTCACCGAAGAGAAAATCCGGGCCCTGAAGGTCGGCGACGAGGTGTTGATTTCCGGCATCGTGTTCACCGGGCGTGACGCGGTTCACAAGTATTTGCACGACGGCGGGCAATTGCCGCCGGGCGTGAACCTGCGCGACGGCATCCTGTATCATTGCGGTCCGGTAGTAATGAAGCAGCCGGATGGTTCATGGAAAGCCACCGCCGCCGGGCCGACGACTTCCATCCGCGAAGAGCCGTATCAGGCGCAAATCATCCGCGACTTCGGCATCCGCGGCGTCATCGGCAAGGGCGGCATGGGCGACAAGACGCTGGCGGCGTGCAAGGAATACGGCTGCGTGTATCTGCACGCGGTCGGCGGCGCGGCGCAGGTCCTGGCCGAGTGCATCAAGAAGGTGCGCAGCGTTCACATGATGGAAAAGTTCGGCGCGCCGGAGGCGATCTGGGAATTTGAGGTGCAGGATTTCCCGGCGGTGGTGACGATTGACGCGCATGGCAATTCGCTGCACAAGGAAGTGTTTGCGAAGAGCCAGGCGGAACTGGCGAAGCGGCTCTGATCAATTTCGATTTACGATATACGATTTACCAGACGTCTTCGAATTGCGCATGGAGTCGCAAATCAAAAATCGTATATCGTAAATCTGATCCGAGCCTCGTCACCCCGGCTCCTACAGACAGAATTTATTAATCCCAAAAACCCAGAACCGAGACCCCGGCCCCTGAAGGCTCGTCACGCGGGTTGGCTGTATTATTCAAACCTGCCAGGCATGATGGTGGCCTTTAATTTTCGACAGCGGCCTGACTAATAACATCCTCGTCAGACATGATTTGGCGTGAAATTTGTGCTGCCGGCAGTTATCATGGCCGAGGTATGAGGGTGTTCGCAGATTCAGATTGCTCTCGGGCCGAAATGTCTT
>JBEKEJ010000253.1:0-4012 GCA_050013895.1 Verrucomicrobiota bacterium
GCCCGGCGCCGGCGCCAATTTCACCGGCAGCTACGTGGCGCCGACCAATTGCTCCTCCACGAGCATTTCGACCGCCACCGGCCGGAGCATCTGCGGGGTCGCCGTCACCAACACGGTGAGCGTCACCTGTCCGATCACCACTACGCCGGCCATCGTAGTGACCCAAACTTGTCCCATCACCTCTGTATTGCCCGGCAGTATCCTGACCTACAGCGGCACGGTCAGTAATGCGGGCAACATTACCCTGACCAACATCGTCGTGGTCGACAATCGGCCCGCCGACAACACGGTGATCTTCACCGTCGCCACGCTGGCGCCGGGTGCCACGACAAATTTCACCGGCAGCTACCAGGTGCCCATCAACTGCTGCGTGGTTTGGAGCACCGTCCAGGCTAGTGGACAAGGCTGCGCCGGGGTCACGGTCACCGACACTTTCACGGCCACGTGCACAGTGCTCACGATGCCGCAGATTGTCGTTACCAAAGTGTGCCCGCCGACGGCGGTGCAACCGGGAGGGTTGCTGCAATATAGCGGCACCGTCAGCAACGCCGGCAACATCACCCTGGTCAACGTGACCATCGTAAACACTCAGCCGAGCGCCGGTTCGCCCGTGTGGGGACCGATCACACTGGCACCTGGTGAATCCGTCAGCTACTACGCGTCTTACCTCGTTGCGCCCGATTTCTGCGGAAGCGACACGGTCACGGCGAGCGGTTTGGACGCCTGCACCTTCGCCCCCGTGGTCAATAGCGTGACGACGACTTGCCCGATCATGACAACGCCGCGCATTGCCGTGACGAAGAACTGCCCGCCCCAACCCACCCCCAGGGGCGGCGTGTTTACTTTCACAGGCACAGTCAGCAATCCGGGAAATGTCACGTTGACCAATGTCGTTGTCGTGGACAACTACCAGTCCGATTGTTACTCATGGACAAACGGCCCGGTCATTGGCCCCATTACTCTGGCGCCGGGCGCCTCCGTCAACTTTAGCGGCAGTTACATCGCGCCGCTGAGTTGTTGCGAGATCCTCGACACCCTCACCGCAAGCGGCCAGGACCGCTGCGCGGGAACCCGTGTGACCGCCACAGCCGCAGCCCTATGTCCGCTGCTAAGCACGCCGCGCATCACGGTCACCCGGGTCTGCCCGGGAACATCAGTGCCTGTGGGTGGTGTGTTTGCGTATAGCGGCTCGGTGAGCAACGCGGGCGACGTCGTTTTGACGAACGTCTATGTCCTCAGCAGCCAGCCGAACGCCAACACGTCGGTGCTGGGACCGATTGTACTGGCGCCGGGTGAAACGAAAGTGTTCAGCGGCAGTTATATGGTCACGACCAACTCCGACCCGGCGACCGACACCGTCACGGCCCGCGGCACGGACACTTGCCAAGGACGAACCGTCACCGCGACGGCCAATTGTTTCGGGACTTTATTCCCGCTGACCATTACCTCGGTGACTCTTACCAATGGCATGACGACAATTACCTGGACGGCCACACCGGGAACCGTTTATACCCTGCAATACAAAACGAACCTGCTGGATCCAAGCTGGATCAGCATTCCGGGCAATGTGACCGCCAGCGGTAACACCGCCTTTAAAAACGACACCGTGGGATCAACCAAGCAACGCTTCTATCGGGTCGTGCAGTAATAAACCGACATTGGCGAATAATAAAACCGACCGAAGGAGAGCGGGAGGGATTCCGCTTCCTTCGGGTGGGTTTGAACAAATGAAGAACCTGACCGTTTAATGCGTAATAGAAAGGCAGCAGCAATTATGAAAACAGCACTGTTTATCGCAACACTTTGGACGGGCGGATGGTGCATCGCAGCGCTGGCTGAGGGCGCTCCCAAAATCCAGTTTGATCAGACGGTTTACGACTTCGGCAAGACCTCGCAGGTCGCCACTGTCTCCGGCGTCTTCAAGTTCAAGAACGCCGGCGACGGCATCCTCAAGGTGGAGCCGCCCAAGCCATCCTGCGGCTGCACGGTTGCCGAGGTGAAGCCGAACACCCTCCCGCCGGGCGCAACCGGTGAACTGCCCTTCACCTTGAATCTCGGCCTTTCCCGGGCGACCCTGGAGAAGCACATCGCGGTCCGGTCGAACGATCCGCAGACTCCCGAAGTCTCGCTCACCATCAAGGCGGATTACACGCCGCTCTACGACCTCAACCCGATGATGCTCGCCCCCAAGCTGGAGTTTGGCGTGAATGAGACAAACATATTCATCACCATTACCCGCACGGACGGAAAGCCGCTCCGCCTCGTGAGACTCGACGCCTCAAAGCCTTGGATCACGGCGACAGTGGAGCCGGGCGCCAAGGCGGATGACGCCACCGCGCGCATTCGCGTCACCATTCAACGGGATGAACCGCCGCGCCGTTTCAATGAATTCGTCCAGGTCTATGCCGCCGAGCAGACGAACACGCCGGTATCCAGCATTTACCTCTACGGCCAGGTCATGGGCGAGGTTTCGCTCAGTCCGGAAGCGTTGTATTGGAGCATCACCGACGCGACGAACACGCCGGCGGAGCGCCCCGAGGCGCAGATCACGCAACGGGTGACGATTCGTTCGGCAGCCGGCCAGACAATTGAATTGAAGAATCCGCAAAGCACGATCAAGGACATCAAGGTCGAACTGGTTCCCAAGGAAGCCGGCAAGGTCTATGAACTGGTCGCCCGACTTGATGAGGTGCCGGCGAGCACCGTCAGCGGCAATGTGTCGTTTGAAACCTCGGTGGCGGCGCAACCCAGGATTGAAGTGCCGGTCATCGTCAATGTGTTCAAACCCTGAGCCACGTTCTTTTTCTTTCTCGCTCTGGCTCTGCTCAAACTCAACTTGATGGTCGGTGTGACCGGTTTCTTCGACAACGCCGGGCGCATCAAATCCATGAGCATCCACTGCGCCCTCTGCCACTCGATGGTGGACGGCTCGTTCGCCGGGCATCGACCGGAGGTCTGGATGGCTGGCCGAATCGCGACCTGAACGCCGGGGCGATTATCAATCTGGCACTGGACGTCTCTCCGTTTAGGGCCACGCTCCAGGTGGACGAAGCGACTGTCCACGCCGTTTTGAACAGTCGGGGCGTTGCGCAAAATTTTGCCGCGCCACGGCCAGCGGCCGGCCTGAAACTGTCCATTCGATTTCTTTAATCATCCCAGCCGGCTCGCCAGGGCTGTAAATACTTGGTAGGGATACACCCCATGGCACCCGCAAGGTTGCCCAACATATTCTCTGGCCATTGGCAACCGAAGACTTTTCCCAAATGGAAGGCAGTCAGAACAGAGCAGGAGAGCAAGTCATGAAGGCGTGTGGCATGCTCATGTTGTTTTTGGCGGGTTCACTGGTTGCGTGGGCGGATGACGACACTGCCACCATGCCGGAACTCGTTCAAGGCGCGCAACAATGGGCGCAGGAAAATCTCGACACGAACGTCCTCAACGCGCTTTCCGACGTGGACGAACGCGCCGTGCAGCAATTTTTTCACGATGTGCAGCAGCGCTTTCAAGGCGACTACGTGGTGGATCTGGCGGCGCTGCGGCAAACGGCCCAAACCATCCTGCCGTTGCTGGAAAGCCGCGAGGAAACCCAGCCCTACGCCGCGTGGCTCAAGGCGCAGATGGATTACCTCGATGTCGCGGACGAAATCCGGCTCACGATTCCGCCACCGGAAGTTGAAACCAACCAGCCGCCCCAACCGGTTCCCAATCCCCCGCCGCAAAAGGAACGCGAGATTTGGGTGAAAAAGGTTTCCGGCGGTCCCTGGCCGGCTTCAGCCAAAGAATATGTGCCGGAATTGAAGCCGATTTTCGCCGCGCAAAAGGTGCCGCCGGAACTGGTCTGGGTGGCGGAAGTGGAATCGTCATTTGACCGTCGGGCACTGAGTCCCGCCGGAGCGGCGGGATTATTTCAATTGATGCCGGACACGGCCAAACGGTTCGGCCTTTCCTTGTGGCCGCGCGATCAACGTTTTCAACCGGAACCGAGCGCGACCGCCTCCGCCCAGTATCTGAA
>JBEKEJ010000254.1:0-3987 GCA_050013895.1 Verrucomicrobiota bacterium
ATATGGTGGCGGGGATAGCGCGCTGAGTTTGTCTCAAAACAATTTCTCGTCGGAGGGGCGAGTTACACGAGCCCCCATTTTCATAGGCATTCGGTCAGTCAGGGGCTCGTATAACTCGCCCCTCCGATACTTTTGAGACAGTCTCAGCGCGGCATCCCTACCACCGCAAATCGGATCGCTGCCAACCATTTCATGAATTTCCAATCAAAATGCCCGCCAGAAAAACCAGCGCGCCACCCAGCGCCACCTGCAACAAGGCGGACACCAGCGGCGTGTCCATGAATTTGTGCCGCACCCAGGAAATGATGCTCAGTTCAACAATCACCACGCACACGGCGACGGCGGTGGCGGTGTTGATGCTGGGAATCAAGTAAGGCAGGGTGTGGCCGATGCCGCCGAGCATGGTCATCAGGCCGCACACAAAGCCGCGCGCCCACGGATGGCCGCGTCCGGTCAGGCTGCCGTCGTCGGACAACGCCTCGGCGAAACCCATGCTGATGCCTGCGCCGGTGCTTGCGGCGAGGCCGACCAGAAAAGTTTCCCAACTGTTGTGCGTGGCGAACGCGGCGGCGAACAATGGCGCCAGCGTTGAAATCGAGCCGTCCATCAGGCCGACCAGACCCGGTTGAATGACTTGCAGGAGGAACAGCCGTTTTTGCTGTGCGGCATCGGTTTCGCTGAGCTTGGTCAGGGTGATTCGTTCGGCAGTGCGCGCGTGGTTGCGTTCCTCCTCGGCGAGGTCGCCGAGCAACTGCCGGATGCCGGTGTCGGTGGTGCGGCGTCCGGCGACCTCGTAAAATCGTTTCGTTTCCACCTCCATGCTTTCGGCGGTCTTTTGGACGGTCTTCAAGCCGAGCGGGCGCACGAGCCAGACGGGTCGGCGGTCCACGAAGCCGCGCACGTCCTGACGCCGGATATGCGGCACGTGATCGCCGAACCGGCTTTTGTAAAGTTCCAGCAGGCGATGGCGATGTCCGTCCTCCTCGTGGCGCATGGCACGGAACTTTTCGGCCTGCTCGGGATAATTCGCCTGCAAACCGTCGGCGAAATCTTCGTAAATGCGCGCGTCCTCCTCCTCCAGCGAAATGGCCAGCGCGAGGATTTCCTGTTCGGTAAGGCTGTCGAAGGTTTTCATAAGCGCGGAGTGTGGAGCGTGGAGTGCGGAAAGAAAACTCCGAATTCCGCGTGCCGAACTCCGAATTTACAAATACGGTGAAAACAATCGTGCCGCGGCATCGCGCAATTTTGCGGGCAACGCCCGCTCGTCCGCTTCGGCCAGCGTCACTTCCCGCGCGCCGCGAAGTTTTTTCCCGATGACCAACGCCAGGTCATGCGCGAGCTCGCGGCCGTAACATTCCACATTCAGCTCGAAGTTCAGCCGCAGACTGCGCGCGTCCCAGTTGGCCGAGCCAAGCAAAACCCAGTGGCCGTCCACAATCATCAGCTTCGAGTGGTCGAACGGTGGCGGCGTAAGCCAGAGACGGCAACCGCGTTCGAGCACCTGCCACCACATCGCGCGCGACGCCCAATGAACGTAAGGCAGGTTGTTCCTGGCCGGCAAAATGATGTCCACGCGCACCCCGCGCAGCGCGGCGAGGTTCAGCGCGGAAATCAGCGTGGTGTCCGGCAGAAAATACGGGGTGAGAAATTGCACGGACGTTTGCGCCTCGGCCAACGCGGCGAGCAACGTCCAACGCAGCTTTTCAAAGTCCCCGTCCGGACCGTCCGTGATAACGCGCGCAATGGTGTTGCCGCAACTGCCGGTATGAGGAAACCAAACGTCGCCGTCGAGGACTTCACCGGTGCAAAACGCCCAGTCGTTCGCGAAGGCCTCCTGCAATTGGGCGACCACCGGACCTCCAACGCGGAACTGCAAATCCTGCACCGGACTCTTCGGTTTGTCGGCCAGCACATTTCCGTGGCGAATGTTCATGCCGCCGGTGAAGGCGATTTTTCCGTCCACGACGAGCGACTTGCGGTGGTTGCGGAGGTTGATGGTGGCCACGCGCCACGGCGCGAGCGACGGCAGAAAACGCGCGGTTTTCACGCCGGCGTGCCGCAGTTTGTGCGTGACCGGCGGCCACGAGTAGCGCGCCCCGGCGGAGTCAATCAGCACGCGCGCTTCAACGCCCCGTCCGACGGCGCGGCCAAGGGCCTCGATGAATTGGCGTCCGCTGGCGTCGTTGTCGAAAATGTAGGTCGAGAGCGAAACACATTTTTGGGCGGACTCGATGGCGGCGAGCATGGCGGGAAACGCTTCGTCGCCATTGACGAGCGGCTGGATTTTGTTGCCGGCGGTCAGCGGGCGCGTTACGACGCGGCTGACGGCGCGCGCGAGCATTTTCAGATGTTCCGCGCCTTCGTGTTGCGGTTCGCCGAGGTTTTTGGGAACGGGGCGGCTGAAAGTTTTGTGGACGCCGAGCGAAACGGCGCGGCGGCGGATGCGGTTGACGCCGAGCACGAGATAAAGCACCGGGCCAACCACCGGCAGCAACCAGATGAAACCGATCCAGAGCGTCGCGGCGCGGGTGTCGCGTTTATTGAGCAGGGCATGGATCGAGGCGAGCAGGGCCGCCAGAAAATCGAAACCCGCAGCCAGGTGCGGCCAGAACCGGGAGATTTGGTCGAGCCACTTCATTGCCTGCCTTTCTTTAAGATGAAAGCGTGCTGCGATGCAAGCGCCGTGTTGGATTTATCCTAATCTTAACCCGAATTCCGAAACAGGAATGGGGAGCGCACGCGCCTCGCGTGCTGTTTTCCGCGCCCCCGCGGAAAACATCGGACGCATCGAAATTTCCCGAACTCCGGTGTCCGTCTCTCGCACAAGAGGCTGGACGCGAGGCGCGTCCAGCCACACCCGGGGCGGGTGTGCTCCCCAAACTTCGGATTTCGGACTTAATCGTTGGCGGGGCGGATTAAGATTACGATTAAGATTAAGCTGGGAAAGCTGCTTCTGAAAAACACAACCGCCGTGCGGAGGCGATGCCCGGCACGGCGGTTCGGTTCAATTCAATCCGTCCGCGCTCAGGCGACGGTGATACCTTTGTCGAGGTAAACGTCCTGAATCAGGTTCAACAGTTTCACGCCTTCCTTCAACGGACGTTGGAACGCCTTGCGGCCGGAAATCAGGCCCATGCCGCCGGCGCGCTTGTTGATGACGGCCGTCTTCACCGCGGCCGCGAGATCGCCCGCGCCCTTGGATTCGCCACCGGAATTGATCAGACCCGACCGGCCGGCGTAGCAGTTCAGAACCTGATACCGGCAAAGATCAATCGGATGGTCGGTGGTCAGTTCCGAATAGACGCGCTCGTCGGTTTTGCCGTATTTGGTTCCGCCGGCGTTGAGCGCGTTGTAACCGCCGTTGTTCTCCGGCAATTTCTGCTTGATAATGTCGGCTTCGATGGTGACGCCGAGATGATTGGCCTGTCCGGTGAGGTCGGCGCTCACGTGATAATCCTTTTCCTTGGTCTTGAACGCGCTGTTGCGCAGGTAACACCACAGGACGGTGGCCATGCCGAGTTCATGCGCGCGCTTGAAGGCGAGGCTGGTCTCCACGATCTGCCGCGTGGATTCGTCCGAGCCGAAATAAATCGTCGCACCCACGGCCACGGCGCCCATGTTCCATGCCTGTTCGACCTGGGCGAAATAAACCTGGTCGAACTTGTTGGGGCAGGTGAGCAGTTCGTTGTGGTTCAACTTCACGAGGAACGGGATTTTATGCGCGTATTTGCGGGACACCGCGCCGAGCACGCCGAGCGTGGAAGCGACGGCGTTGCAACCGCCTTCCATCGCGAGCTTCACGATGTTCTCCGGATCAAAACAGTCCGGATTCTTTGCAAAGCTCGCGCCGCCGGAATGTTCGATGCCCTGGTCCACCGGCAGGATGGACATGTAACCCGTGCCGGACAGCCGGGACTGTCGGCCCCCGTTGAAGAGCACCTGCATATTGCGCATTACCTGAGGATTGCGGTCGGACAGCGCGAAAAT
>JBEKEJ010000255.1:0-3972 GCA_050013895.1 Verrucomicrobiota bacterium
CTTTCGGCGCAGCCATTTCTATCTGGCGGCTTCGGTCCGGGCCTTGCACGCCCTCGCGCTCCAACGCGGCAACAAGGAAGGCGCGTATTTGATTCCCGTGCCCCATGACACTCGCCGGCGCGGCGTGAACGGCCCTATTTTTTCCAACCATCTCTCCATTCTTTTCTACCGCATTGAGCCTCAACTGGCCGGCCGGCTCGGCGACATCCTCGGCGAACTGAGCCGGCAAATGACCAATCAAATTCGTGATCGCTTCCCGGAATCCTGCATGTCGGCACTGGACATGTTCAAACCGTTCCCGCTGTGGTATTACCTGTTTCACTTGGGAAAGCCGACCCGCGGCAAGATCGCCACTTTTTGCTTTTCGGATTCGGGCGAAGCCTGCGCCGGGAAGACGGAATTGTGCGGCGCCCGGATTCTGGACGTTGTTCACCTGGTGCCGAGCTGGCGGCCGCCGGGGTTGACGGTGATATTTTTGAGGTTCGGCAATCGGCTCTCCGCGCTGCTGTCGTGGGTGGACGACTGCGTGAGCCCGGCCGAAGTGGACAAACTGGAACGGGACATGCGCAAGGCCTTGCTGGAGGAGGAATGGTCATGAAGGTGCTCCTGGTGGCAACGAACCGCGAGCGCTCGCCCTATCCCGTGGCGCCGCTGGGGGTGTTGTGCGTCGCCGCCGCCGCCCGGGCCGCCGGCCACGAGGTAAAGTTTCTGGATTTGGGAATGGCGCGGATACCGCAACGCGCTCTGCGAAAGGCGCTGGCGGCGGACAAATTTCAGGCCGTGGCCTTCGGCATCCGCAATCTGGACAACTGTTGGTCGTTTGCACCGCGGTTGTATTTCAACGAGGTGCGGGAACTGGTGGAAACGGCGCGACGCCATTTCGCAGGACCGTTGATTCTGGGCGGCAGCGGTTTTTCGGTGGCGCCGCAAGGCTGGATGCGGCGGTTGCAGCCTGATTGCGGAGTGATCGGCGAAGGTGAACGCACCTTCCCGGAAGTGTTGGCGCGATTGGAAACCGGACGTTCACTGGAGGGAATCGAAGGCATCATCACCAACATCAATGGCGACGGTCCTGGCTTTGCGCCCGCAAGAGCGATCGAGCCACTCGCCCGGTTGCCGATGGCCGCCCACGAATTTTGCCGTTACCAGCCCTACGTCCGGCGCGGCGGATTTGTCGGCGTCCAAACCAAACGGGGATGTCCGTTCAAATGCGCTTACTGCATTTATCCCAAATTGGAGGGCCGCCGCTATCGGCTCCGTCCGCCGGAAGCCGTGGTTCAGGAAGTCGAAACCGTGGCCACTCGGTCAAAGCTGCGCCATTTCTTTTTCGTGGACAGCGTCTTCAACGATCCCCGGAGCCACGCGCTGGCGATCTGCCATGAACTCCGTCGTCGGCGCCTGCCGGTCCGATGGTCGGCGTTCTGCAACCCGACGGGCTTTGACGCCGAGCTCGCGCGCGCGATGAAGGAAGGCGGTTGCGACGGGGTGGAATTTGGATTGGATGTGGCCTCCGACAAGATGCTGGCCGCGCTGAACAAGCCGTTTGGCCAGGAGGAAACCCGGATTGCCCTGCAAGCGGCGCATGATGCCGGCCTCCCGATTGCCATCTACCTGCTGTTCGGCGGTCCCGGCGAAACTTGGGCGGATGTCGAGGACACACAAAACTTCTTGAACACTTGCGCGACAGCGAATGCCGTCTTTGCCACCATCGGCATCCGCGTGTATGAAGGCACGCCACTGGCCCAAACCGCGGTGCGGGAAGGCCAGGTGAAGCCGGACCAAGACCTCTTTGAGCCGGCTTATTACCTTTCGACCGGGCTGGCCGAGGATACCGAAAACAAACTGGACCGCATCACGCGGCGGCGCGCGGAGTGGACCTCGCCGGCAGACTGGCGCAAGGCAGTGGTGCGCTGGGGACAAAAAGTGACGGTTCTACTGAACGTGCGGCCGCAGTGGAAATACATCCGCAGCTACGGTGAGCACATGAGACGGAGAGAACCGTGAACAACGCGGCTCGCATCGGTTCCACGACCATTTCCTGCGACGTGCTGGTCATCGGTGGCGGTGCGGCGGGCGTGGCGGCGGCGGCGGCGGCCGGGCGCGCTGGCGCGCGGGTGGTATTGGTGGAGCGATACGGTTTTCTGGGCGGGCTGGCCACCACCGCGCAGGTCGGCACCATTTGCGGGTTGTATCTGCGGGACACGACGGGCGCGGACGCCGCACGTGTCACCGGCGGGTTCCCCCAGGAATTTGCCTCGCGACTGCAGCGCGCCGCCGACACGAGACCCTTGCGGGTGGACCAAGGCCTCCGGGTGTTGCCGTATTACCCGCCCGCCTTCGCCGGTGTGGCGGATGCGGTTGTGAACGAATCCGAAAACATCACCGTGGTGCTGCACGCCACGGTGGCGGAAGCGCAAGCCCAAGGTTCCCGCCTGGGCCAGGTTCGCGCCCTGGCCTGGAACGAGCCGTTGCTTTTCCACCCGACCACGGTGGTGGATTGCACGGGCGAGGCGACTGCCGCCGCTCTGGCCGGCGCCAGCGCGGAAAACGGCGCCACCGACCAGGCGCCCGCACTGGTTTTCGTTCTGGAAAACGTTGATCCCGGTCTGGCCGGGCGCGGTTTGCTCGAAGTGCGACGCGAATTGCGGCGCGGCGTCGAAAGTGGAACCTTACCCGCCATCTGTGAGCGGCTGTCGCTCGTTCCCGGCACCGGTTCCAACGGCCGCCTCGTCCTCAAACTCAGTCTGCTGCCTGCAAACCCGGACCGCGCACTCTGGCAACAAGTCACGGATTGGGAACGCGAGTCCCGGGCGTTGGTGGAACCGCTCCGGCGGTTCCTGGTCGAAAACATCGCCTCCTGCCGCAACGCGCGCCTTGACTCCGTCGCTCCGCAACTCGGCGTCCGTTCGGGCCGCCGCATTCTGGGGCGCGCCCGGCTGGCGGACGAGGACGTGCTGGGCGCACGCAAATCTCCATTGGGGATCGCCCGTGGCTGCTGGCCAATGGAACGCTGGACAAAAAGTCCGCGGCCGGAGATGACCTACTTCAACGAGCGCGATCATTATGACATTCCCCTGGATTGCCTGCGTCCAGTGGAACTGGACAACGTATTCGTGGCCGGCCGCTGCCTTTCCGCGACGACGGGGGCGATGACTTCGGCGCGAGTCATCGGCACGGCGCTGGCGACCGGTTGGGCGGCCGGAACCGCCGCCGCCTTCCAGGCTTCGGGCCGGTCGCTGGATGATGCGGTGGCGCAGATTCGGAAGCAGATGGAGATGGAGCAATGATTACGGGCAAGATTAATAAAGGCAGCTCGACGTTTTGAGGAGTTGGTGATAATGGAAGGGCGTTCAATTTCGATGGAAGCGCCCGAATACGCTTGTCGTTTTGGACTGCGGTGGCTGTGACACCGCTTTAACGGACGGTTCGCGGATTTTGGCCAGCGCGCTCAAAAAGCGGCGTCGCGCTCCGCTTGCCGCCGCAGTCCAAAATGCATTTCCATTAAAAGGACGTAGAAGGAATCAAGATTACGATTAAGATTTACAGGATGACAATGAATGTTTTTGAAACGCTTTCCCGTTCCGCCCGTCAATGGCCCGACCGAATTGCCATCATTGATGCCGGCGGTTCGCTGGATTACCGGTCCCTCTGGCGCGAAGTCGAAGCGCTGCGAGTCCAGCTTGACCGGCTGGGCGTGCGCGAAGGACAAGGCGTCGGCGTGCGGGCACGCAACGGACGCGCATTCGTCATCGGCGCGCTGGCGGCGCTGGGATGCGGCGCGGTGATCATGCCCATCCATCACCAGATGAAGCCGGCCGAACTGTCAGACATGCTGGCGCGCGCGCCCTTGTGTGTGATTCTTGACGATGGCAGCAATCCGGCGCAGGCGGGCAAGACTATTGCGCTGGAAAATCCCGGCGGCAACGGTTTGCGTTTCACGCGGCTGGACGGCCCGCAACCGCCGCTCGCGCC
>JBEKEJ010000256.1:0-3942 GCA_050013895.1 Verrucomicrobiota bacterium
ATTCGATCGTAAAAGTCTCGACCGGGTCGGCCAGTTTCACCGGCACGGCCTTGAACCGCACCAGATCGTTGGTCGGGTTGTAATTGAAGATGCTAGCGGTCGTATCCTTGTGGATGATCACCGTCCACTCCTTTTCACCGGGAATGGTGTACAATGCGTATTTGCCGGCGGGAATCTCCGTGCCGTTGAGCTTGACGGCGGTGCTGAACGAAATGGTGGTGGGGGCATTGGCGCCGGTGCGCCACACCTGATCGTAAGGAACAATGCCGCCGAAAATGGCGCGGTTCTTCACGCTGGGCCGGGAATAGACAATTTCGATGTCTGTGAAGCCGACATGTTGTTTGAGGGTGCAGCCGGGACTGGCGGCGGGGAAACTGACCGGTGGTGTCTGGGCGGCGAGCCGCGACGCGAAAACCAACCCCCCGGCAAACGCCAGGGCGAATATCAATGCTTTTGAATTCATAATTGCCGGAAACTTATAGCAATTCAACCGGAACGAAAGCGGAAAATCATGAGCACCAGGGCAACGAAACCACGAATACGTTCCTGGTGTTTTTCATTTGGACAGGAAAACATAAACATTTTGCTCGATCCAGAGCCGCCTTTTGCTGCAAAATACGATTAATGCGCGCGAAAGGTCAACGATGAAGATTCTTTTGGCTTTCACCGGCGATCATGATCCGTTCGGCGGAACTTCCGTCGCGGGCGAAAGGGAGATCGGCCCCGTCCTCACGGTGGCCTCGGCGCTGGAATTTGATTGCGTCCATCTTTTCTCCACACCTGGCCGGGCGGAGATTTCGGCGCAAACGAAGGAAGAGTTGCAGAGGCGAAACAAAGGCCTGACGGTTGAACTCTGCGATGTGCCCGGCCCGGACATCGCCAACCGTGTGAGAATCTCGAGGCAACTGAAGTCCCGTTTCAAGCGGATCCACAAACGGAACCCCGATGCTGAATGGTTCATTTGTGTGTCGTCCGGCATTTCACACGTGGACGCCGGCTGGCTCATGCTGGCGGCCGGTGGAGAGATTCGCGCCCGTATCCTGCAGGTCCGGGCCGCAAAATTCATTCACGCCGGAGCGGGTCAGATCACGGAAATTGATTTTACAAACCCGCAGTTCCCCCAAATCAGGCCGTTCGGCGCCCTGCCGCCTGAGGCCGAACCCGGTGATTTCCAATCCTTCTGTGAGGGGCTGCACCTCGTTGGCGATCGCAACCTCTTTTTCCGGGAGGTGAAATCGGCCTTCTGCCTGGCGGAGCATGACTCCCCAATTTTGCTCCTGGGCGAAACCAACGCGGGCAAAGAAGCCTTGGCCCGCCTGATTCATTGCTTCAGCAAACGCGCAGCCCGGCCGTTCATTGCCGTCAATTGCGCCGCCTTCTCCGAGACCCTCATCGAGAACCGGCTATTCGCCTCCCTGCCGCGAGCTTTCCCCGGCGCGGATCGGGAGCACAAGGGATGCTTCGAGGAAGCAGACGGCGGGACACTTTTCCTCGATGAACTCGACGCGGTGCCGGCGCAATGTCAGGCAAAGCTGTTGCGAGCGCTGGAGCATGGAAAGATCCAGCGGTCGGGCGACGGCCGTGAGTCCAGCGTCGATGTTCGTGTGATTGCCGCGACCAACGTGGATATCAAGGACGTCATTGCGGACAAGACGCCTCGCCAAGCGCTCTATCAATCGTTTTATTTGCTGCGTTTCAGCGCGAAGACCCGGGAAAACTGGGACAGATTGTTGCGAGCGCAATTACCAGCGATGGATCGGTCCAGAGGTTTCCTGGCAGCCTCCTGATTCCGTTGGAAGGAGAACCTGGCGGTAGCGGCAGGATTTGGAATTTCGAGGAGCGCGACTGTGCGCGCAGCGTCAGCGTCAGCGGGTTGAAAATGCTGCGGCTGGTCTTCGACACAACCGCGCCCCGTTCAAATCAGGACACTGCCAAATTGGCTGGTTCGTTCTCTCAGGGTCGGCTAAGCTTGGCCTGGTTGTAAAAATCAACAACGTCTTCGCGCCTGATTATGCGTAGTGCCACTGGTTTTCAAGCAGCCATCGCGTCCGATGGCGCGCCAAATCCTTCGGCCTGGTTCGCCGGCATGATTGACCACTGTTATGACCAGGTCGAGGCCGCCAAAGCAGCAGGCCGGCCCATCGTGGGCATCATGTGCGAATTCACACCGCGCGAAATCATCCTGGCGGCCGGCGCCGTGCCGGTCTGCCTGTGCGGGGGGTCCGCGGCGACCATTCCCGCCGCCGAACAATTTCTGCCCGCCAATCTGTGTCCGCTGATCAAGTCCACCTTCGGTTATCACGTCATCGGGAAAAATCCCTTTCTGAATTGGGCGGATTTGGTGGTTGCCGAGACAACCTGCGACGGAAAAAAGAAAATGTTCGAGCTGATGAGCGCCACGAAACCGATGGTTGTACTCGAACTGCCGCAAAAGGCTGATGATGCCGACGCACTTGAACATTGGACGCGGGAGGTGCGCAAGTTCAAGGAGCAGCTGGAGCAGCGGTTTCAAACGCGCATCACGGACGATAAACTTCGCGACGCGGCCCGGCTGATGAACCGCGAACGCAGACTGCGGCGGCAACTGGCTGCCTTGATGGTGCGTGACCCGCCGCCGCTCACGGGCCGGCAGTTGATTGAGTTCAAAAGCATTATTTCCGGCATGGAAGCAGATCTCCGGCAGTATGAACGCGCGCTGGAAATCTTCGGCAGCGCAGATCAAGAACCACCGCCGGCGAACCAACGGATTAAATCAACGGTCCGCGTTCTGCTGACCGGCGTGCCGATTGTCCACGGCGCAGAGCGGGTCCTGGAATTGATCGAAGCCGCCGGCGCAGTCGTGGTCTGCCAGGAGAATTGCACCGGCCTCAAACCGATTCTCGACGATGTGGATTTGGACGAGCCGGATCCCCTGCGCGCCATTGCCCGGAAATACTACCATCTGCCCTGTTCGGTCATGACGCTGAACACCCGGCGATTCGAAATGCTTCGCTCGCTCGCGGCAAAGTTCCGTCCGCACTGCGTCATCGAACTGGTCTGGCAGGCGTGTCTCACCTACGACGTCGAATCGTTTCACGTTCGCAAACTGACGGAGGAGGAACTTCATCTTCCCTACCTGAAAATCACGACGGACTATTCGCCGTCGGATTCGGCGCGAATTTCGGCGCGCGTCGAGGCTTTGTTTGAGACTATTCTCGCCAGACAATCAGCATGAAATCAGCAACACACATTCACCTGTCGGATGTCCAGGCCGTTTATTCCGGGCCGGAAGGCCGGCTCTGGGAACTGCTCATGGGCGAACAGATTCACCTCGGCGGTTTCCAGTCCTCAATGGACCTTGCGCAGCGCGCCGGTATCACGGCCGGCTGGCAGGGGATTGACCTCTGCTGCTGCACCGGCGCGGGCATGCGGTTCTTGGTGCGCTTCCTTCACGCGGCTCGCATGTCCGGCGTGGATGCCACACCCGCCGTGCTGCAGCAGGGCCGACGCCGCTGCGCCGACGAAGGCCTTGAGGGAAAAATGACATTCGTCGAAGGCAACGCCTGCGCGACCGGCCTGTCGTCCGGCCAATTCGATTTTGTGTGGGGCGAAGACGCCTGGTGCTATGTCGAGGACAAGGCGGCGTTGATCGCCGAAGCGGCCCGACTGGTCAAGCCGCGGGGCAAGATTGCCTTCACCGACTGGATGGAAAGCACGGCCGGATTGACCGATGCCGAAGCCGGCCGTTATCTCGGTTTCATGAAGTTTCCCAACGTACTCACGCTCGGCGAATACCAGTCGCTGCTCGAAGCCAAGGGGTGCTCCGTGCGTGTCGCGCACGACACCGGACGCTTCGCCGCCAGCGTGTCGCTTTACCTCGACATGATCGAAAAACAACTGACCTATGACGCGCTGAAGATCATCGGCTTCGACACCGCCCTCGCGCAAGGTCTTGTCGGTGAA
>JBEKEJ010000257.1:0-3920 GCA_050013895.1 Verrucomicrobiota bacterium
TGACGTTGATGGACTGGCGGCCGCTGTGCAACATAAACCGGATTACGCCGGAATCATACCGCCGGCCACACCGGCAGGGCAAGCCGCGGATGCCGGATTTTTTACGACGCCGTCCGCCTGCCACGCACGATGAACGGGGCGAACTCATCGTGATGATGCGGCGGAATGCGGACCTTGAACCGCGCCTTCGGCCCGCGATAGCTGCTTTCGATGACCTGGCCGACCTGGTGCAACCGGGCGATGACGGCGGACTGCCCGTGCGGCACGCGGAGTTCCAAAAATTCCCGCTTGGGCCGCAACTGGGCGCCGATTTCCGCAAGCAGCGCAGGAATGCCGCCGCCCGTCGTCGCCGAAATCGCGACCGCGTGCGGATGATTTTCCTGCAGCCGGTTCAACGCGCCGAGATTGCCGATAGTGGAACGGGCATCCTGCCCGTGAATTACGGGCGAGACGCCCGTTCCACTGACATCAAGCCGGTCCAGTTTGTTGAGGACCATGATGGTCGGCTTTCCACCCGCGCCGATTTCGGCGAGCACGGCATTCACCGCCTGAATCTGTTCCTCAACCTGCGGATGGCTGATGTCCACGACGTGGAGCAGCAAATCCGCCTGCACAACCTCCTCCAGCGTGGCCTTGAATGCCTCGACCAGTCCGTGCGGCAGTTTGCGTATGAAACCGACCGTGTCCGTCAGCAATACATTCTGGTTGCTCGGCAGGCGCAGACGGCGCGTGGCCGGGTCGAGCGTGGCGAACAGGATGTCCTTGACCAGGACGCTTGAGCCGGTGAGCGCGTTGAGCAGCGTGGATTTGCCGGCGTTGGTGTAACCGACGATGGACGCGAGCGGCCAGTGGCTGCGCTGGCGTCCCGCACGCTGCGTCGCACGCTGGCGCCGGACGGTGTCGAGATCGCGGATGATCCGGTCAATCCGTTCCTGCACCTTGCGACGGTCGGATTCGAGCTGGGATTCGCCTTCGCCGCCGCGCATGCCGATGCCGCCCGCCTGCCGCGATAGGTGGCCCCAGAACCGCGTCAGGCGCGGCAGCAAATGCTGGAGCTGCGCCAATTCAATCTGCAGCTTGCCTTCGCGCGTCCGGGCGCGCTGCGCGAAGATGTCGAGAATCAGCGACGTGCGGTCGAGGATTTTGCAGTTGAAAATTTTTTCCAGGTTGCGGCTTTGCGCCGGCGAAAGGTCATCGTCGAAAATCACCGTGTCCACGTCGTGCCTCCGGCAGAAATCCGCGAATTCCGCCGCCTTGCCCCCGCCGATGAACGTGGCGGGATTTAAAGCTTCCACTTTTTGCAGGCCGTCGCCAACGACCTCGCCGCCGGCGGTCGCGGCCAGTTCGCCGAGTTCGGCGAGCGAATCGCGGATATTAGTGGAACGGGCATCCTGCCCGTTCGTTACGGGCGGGACGCCCGTTCCACTACGGGATTTAAGTTCGACGCCGACGAGGAAGACCCGTTCGGGCCGTGTATTTCTGGTTTCGATGAGCGCTTTCACTGTTTCGCACTCCCATCCTAGCACAAACCGTGACCGAAAATCCAGAACGCACCATAGCCGGCAGTGCCTTAATTTGGCGGGGCGCGGTTGGCCTCAAACCGCAGCGCGCCTGAAGCAAAGCAAGCCGCCCGCCATTTCAATGGTTCTGCTCGCAAGAATGGATTCCACACGGCCGCGAGAGGAAATGCCCCTCAACTCCATATCCCCGCAATCTTCGTCCCGCAGAAACGGCATTTGCCGTTGGCGATGTCGAGCCGTGTGACGGCGAAAATATCCCGTTCGACGATGGCTTTCCTGCAGTTGGGACACCACGTCGTCTCCGCGCCTTCGAGGCCGGGCACGTTGCCGATATAGACGTATTGCAATCCCTCGGCACGGGCGGCATCACGGGCTTTCACGAGCGTTTCGACAGGCGTAGGCGTCAGGTGCGAGAGCTTGTACTGCGGGTGGAACCGTGAAAAGTGCAATGGCTGGTCCGGTCCCGCTTCCTTCACAATCCAGCCGCACATCTGGCGGATAGTGTCAATGTTGTCCGTGTAGGTCGGTACGACGAGGTTGACGATCTCGACCCAGACACCAAGGTCCTTCAGCACTTTCAACGTGGCGAGGATGGCGGCGAGTTTGCCGGAGTTGAGTTTTTTGTAGGTGTTCTCGTCGAAGCCTTTCAGGTCCACATGCGCGGCGTCCGCGAATTGATACAGGTCGCGCCCGGATCGCTCCTCAATCGAGCCGCAGGTGACGACGATGTTTTTGAGTTTCCGTTCGCGCGCGGCCTTGCAGGTGTCCTGCGTGTATTCGTAAAACGCCGTCGGCTCGGAGTAGGTGTAGGCAATGGACGGGCACCCCAGCGCCTCGGTCACCGCCACGACGTCTTCGGGGAACAGGCTGAGCCGCGACATTTGTTCCATCGTGAGGCCCGGCGGCAGCGGCGGTTTCAGTCGAAATTCCTCACCGCGCGGGTCCTTGGTTTCCTCCGGTTTCTTCTGCGATATTTCCCAGTTCTGGCAATTCAGGCAGCGGAAAACACAGCCGGAGGTGGCGAGCGAAAAGCTCAAGGTGCCCGGCAGGAAATGGAACAGCGGCTTTTTTTCGACCGGATCCACGTGGAACGTGCACGGGTTGCCATAGACCAGCGTGTAAAGCGTGCCGTCGCAGTTGACCTTGTTGCGGCAATGGCTGCGGTCGCCCGGCGCCAGGATGCAATTATTCGGGCAGACCTTGCACTGGACGTTGCGGCCGAGCTTGAGGTAATGCCGCGCCTCCTTCACCCAACCGCGTTTCTGCCACAATTCCCAAAGCTCGCCCGTTGGAGCGTCGCCTTTAAAGATGTCGGCTGGCGCCTCGGACTCGCGCCATTTGGCGAAGAAATCGAAATACGAAATGGCGCCGGCCAGGCCGACGGCACCGCCAATACCAAGGCCGATGGCGGCTCGGCGGGAAACGCCCGCCCCTTGGGCTTTGGACGTTGGCCTTTGGATGTTGGGCTTCATGCGCGCGGTTTGATCCAGCCCCATCGCTGGAAGGCAAGATACATCGCCGGGACAACATGCGCCAGCACGAGGACGATCAACGGCAGGTGGAACATGCGGTGGAGCGTCAGCGCGGTTTTCTCGTCCAGCAGTTTGCCGAAGCCGTAGCGGCCATCCATGATGTAACCGGTCAGCAGGAAAGCCATCACCAGGGGCAGCAACAGCCAGCCGCTCCACCGGACTATTTTGAGCAGGACAAAGTTGAGTTTGTTCATGTGATCACCTTTTGGAATCGATTCATAGCGCCGCCCAAAAATTCAGCGCCGCGGTCAGCAGGCAGACGCCCGTCACGCCAATCAACGGAATCAAGAGTGTGCTCGCCAGCAACGCGCCCAGGAATGCGCCGATGAAATCCGCTGTGTAAAGGCGGGACGCCCCCGCGACGGTGCCGTCGAATTTCAACCGATTGGCCAGCGGAAATTGCATCCCGACCAGCACCGCGAGAATCAAAGTCAGCAGCGCCATGACCGCCTTGATGAACAGGAGTGACGCTTCCGTGTCCCCCACCCGGTTCAACCGCGGCAACAAAAGCGCGAGCACGATGGCGTAACCGGCGATGGCAAAGGCCAGCCAACGCAAACGGCGCAACGCGCCGATCAAGTTTGGAGTTCCGCCTTCAGGCGGTTCTGCTGTGACGGGCCGCCTGAAGGCGGGACTCCAAACGCCAACACTTTCACCACCGGATGCCATGACCGAGGTTCGATTCGCCATCATCGCGCCAATCGCCAGACCGGCCATGAAGACGGTGATAATCACTCCGACCTGATGGTAAACCGAGCCACAAAGAACCTGGAAGGCCAACAGCAGCACCAGTTCCAATGCCGCAGCCGCAAAACCGGAAGCAAACAGAATCAAAGCCGCTCCACGCAACCGGACGAGATAGACACAG
>JBEKEJ010000258.1:0-3897 GCA_050013895.1 Verrucomicrobiota bacterium
TTGACGGTGGTGATGATGTCGGAACGGTAATATTTCTACAGACTCGCCTCAGCGATCGGAGCGCCGCTCCACCCACGGTTCCGACTTTACTAACTCAAATGCCGTCGGTCGTTCTGCGACCAGTTCCCGAGCCTTCGACCTTGGCGTTGGCTGGTTTGGGCGTTGCCTCGCTGTTGGCTTTCCGTCGCCGCAAATAGGCGGATAAAATGACCACCACGAAGCAAGTAACTCTGTTTGACCGCCCGCGAACGCCGCCCTGGTCGAATCCTGACGCGAAGATTTTCAGCCGTCGAAACCCAAAAACGGCAGAATCACCATTCAGACACACTCGTTGAGAAAATCAAACCGGCTCCAAACGACGCCTGACGCGCCGGGACTGGCAACATTTTGCAGCAAACTAATCAGTGATTGGCCATTCATAAGCAAAATCGGTGGATTGACGGGATTTTGAAACGGTGAGAAAATCAAAACCGCTGCGAAAGGTTCAAAAAGCAGCCCCACAGCCTGCTTAACCGCGGAGCCGTATTATTTCCCCACGGCTGCTGAAGCAGAACAATAGACCAACATTGGAAATCAAAAACGTAGGAGCACAATATGAAAAAACATCTCTCAATCACAAGTATTGCGGGCTTTGACGCCCCTTTAAAAATGAAAACCAAATCCTCAATCCGTGCCGCGTTTCATTCATTCGGCGGAGTAATCTGTGCGGGAGCGGTTCTGCTGATTGCCTCCAACGCGCAGGCGCAAAACCTGTTTGTGGCGGCTGCCCACAGCGACAACATTTATGAATTCACGCCGGGCGGAACGCAAAGCACCTTCGCCTCCGGGTTGAATTATCCTTATGGACTGGCCTTTGACAGCTCGGGTGATCTGTTTGCGGCGAATAGTATTTTAGATATTGGGACAGGAGGCTACGTCTCTAAAATCACGCCAGGTGGAGTGCAAAGCACTATTCCCTCCGGGCCGGACCCTAAAGGACTGGCGTTTAACAGCGCGGGCGATCTGTTTGAGACGGATTACCACAGCGGTAATATCTATGAATACACACCAGGCGGAGTGTTAAGCACCTTCGCCACTGTGTCCCCTGCTCCTCAGGCACTGGCCTTTAACAGCGCGGGTAACCTCTTTGTGGGGACTGGATACGGCAACGGCAACGAATCCATCACCGAAATCACGCCAAACAGAACGCAGAGCACTTTTGCCTCAGGATTGAGTTATATCCAAGGATTGGCCTTTAACAGCTTAGGTGACCTGTTTGAGGCGGATGGCGGCAGCGGCAAAATCTATGAATTCGCGCCGGACGGAACGCCAATGGGCGCATTTGCCTCCGGGTTGGATTCCCCTTGTGGACTAGCCTTTAACAGCTTAGGCGACCTGTTTGAGATGGATAGCGACAGCGGCAAAATCTATGAATTCGCGCCGGACGGAACGCCAATGGGCGTATTTGCCTCTGGGTTGGGTGGTGCTGTTGGACTGGCCTTCCAGGGCGAAACTTTGCCCGTCCCCGAACCCTCGGCTTTGGGGTTGCTGGCCGTCGGCATGTTTGGGCTAACTCTCTTGCGTCGGCGTCAGCGTTAATCCATTAGAGTGGCCACGAAGTAGGTCATTCAAAAACCGTCTGCGACGGAACGTGTCACAGTTTTTATCGCGTGGCGAAACCACCGCTCTAAAACGCGCTAGGACGCGCCGGGACCGTCGAACGCATGTTTGCTCACCGGCACCCGAAACGCCCTCAGCGCGCCAGAAAGCGCACAGCACCATGCCAAAATGCCGGCGGTGTGACCGGCAAAACCAGTATTACGTCGGCTTAAGAGAACGAACGAGAAGTTGCCAGAGAAAAACAGGCCCCAACCCGATTGATAGCATTTTGTTAGCACTTTGGCAGGTCAACACAGGGACAGGCAAGGGAACGAAAGAGAAGTGCAAACAAGGCCGTGTCCATTGATTCTATTGAATAAAGTGAGGATTTGCCCGTCGTTGTTGGGGGAAGCCCAAACCGGCCAAAACAGGCCAAAACAGGCCAAATTTAATACACCACCTTGTTCAGCGGATACTCGATGATGCCTTCCGCGCCGGCGGCCTTGAGTTGCGGAATCAATTCGCGCACGACATGCTCGTCAATGATCGTCTCGACGGCCACCCAGCCTTTCTGGCTCAGGCCGGATATCGTCGGGTTCCGCAGCGCGGGCAGGTTTTTCAGCAGTTTCGCCAGATCCTTTTCGGCGATGTTCATCTTCAAACCGACCTTGGACTCCGCCTCCAGCGCGCCTTTGAGCAGCAGCGCCAGCGTCTCCATCTTCCGGCGTTTCCACGGATCCTTCCAGGCCTGGTGATTGGCGATGAGCCGCGGCGTCGAAGCCAGCAGCGTGTCCACGATGCGCAGCTTGTTCGCGCGCAGCGACGAGCCGGTCTCGGTCAATTCCACAATCGCGTCCACCAGTTCGTGCGCCTTCACCTCCGTGGCGCCCCACGAAAACTCCACCTCCGCCTTCACGCCATGCCGGCGAAGGTATTTCTTGGTAAGGTTGACGACCTCGGTGGCGATGCGTTTGCCCTTCAGATCCTTCACTGATTTGACGGGCGAATTTTCCGGCACGGCCAGCACCCACCGCGCCGGCTGCCGCGTCGCCTTGCTGAAAATAAATCCAGCGACTTCGTGCACGTTGGAGCCGTTTTCGACAATCCAGTCGTGACCCGTGATGCCGCCGTCGAGATAGCCATGCTCGACGTAGCGGCTGATTTCCTGCGAGCGGATCAGGCGGATCTCCAGCTCGGCGTCGTCCACGTAAGGCACGTAGGAGCGGCTGCTGATGGTAATGTTGTAGCCCGCCTTGGCCATCTTCTGGATGGTGGCTTCCTGCAAACTGCCTTTCGGCAGGCCGAATTTCAGTTTCTTGCTCATCGTGCTTCCGCAAATCCCGTGTTGCGCGCCGAGGCGAATACTTCTTCGCCGAATATTTCACTCGCGTGACGGGGGTTAATCTGCCAAGTCCGGCGCGGAAACGCCACTTTCTTCTTTTTCGCTTTCATGCCCGGCCGTTCCAAACGAAAAGGCCTCGAATCATTGGCCAGTCAACATTTTCAAAAATCTTGCCGGTTAATTCAGCGTTGATGCCTTTAAAAATCATGTTTTGCCCATTACCCTTATTGAAAACAGGCGTGTCTTGTGTGTGCAAATGAATGTGAGGAGCGCTGCTGTTGCCGGAATTGCCACACCGGCCAATCCGCTGGCCGGCTTTCACATCGTCCCCGCATTTTACCTCGACTGATCCATTTTGGAGGTGTGCGACAAAAACAAATCTGCCGGTCTTCGACCGGACAACAACGTGATTGCCGCAAATGTTCCTTCGGTCGAAAATGCCAATGGGATTGTCCGGCAAGCCGTCAACCACAATTTCCAATTTTCCACCGGCTGGAGCAAAAACGGGTTCTCCCCAGGAATAAAAATCTTCAATCGCCTTTCCGTCTGATTTGAAAAGTGCCCGGTCGCTTGGACCGCCGACCTTTATAAAATCAATGCCATACCATTGCGCCCGCACGCGCATGTGATGATTTACGTTTAACGTGTCCCCCGCGTGCGCGACGAACCAGCGCCCGGCAAATGGAAGGTGAAGTTCTTCAATCGCGGAAATCATGCGCTTTCATTTCACGTTTTCAATGATCCACTCCGCACCATTTTTCCTCAGCTTAAAAGTATAGAAACCCGTCACGGCGTCGCCCGCATGCCATCGGCCGATCGCTGCAACCGTGTCCCCTTCGGGTTCGAGGACGTCCACGCTCAATATCATCGCCGGCCGGCCCGTGTCCTTGTCCACCGGCGTCCGGCCCGGTCGCAATTCGGCGCGGTAACCCGCCTTGATGGGCGGAATGTGATTCGGAAATATCCGTCGGATTGCC
>JBEKEJ010000259.1:0-3859 GCA_050013895.1 Verrucomicrobiota bacterium
CGTAACATCCTTAAAATCCATAATTCAGTTTCAAATTAAAGACGAAAGGAAAAGGCCGGACGCGGGGAAAATCAAGGAAAGAAAGTGGATCGGGTTGAACGAGATGAACGCCCGCCCTCATCCTGGCCTTCTCCCCCGGGGAGAAGGAACAGCGTGTGTGCGTTGGCTGATTGGCGAATAACTCTTCGTAAGATCCCGCCGCGCAAATGTTCAAACGGCGGCGAATGATTCTCCCTCCTGTCCCTCGCACATCCGATGGGAGAGGGTGGCCGTAGGCCGGGTGAGGAAACGAAGCGTTGAACTTTCGTCAAATGACCTCAATCAGCTTCGTCACCTTCGTGGCCGCTTCGCCAAACTGCGCCTTCACCCGGGCGACGGTATTCTCGACGGACAGGCCGTATTTCCTGCGGAGTTCGTCCTGCGTGGAGGCGTGTTCGATGAACTGGTCGGGCCAGCCGATGCGCACGACAGGCGTCGTCACGCCATTCTCGCTGAACAGTTCCAGCACCGCCGAACCGTAGCCGCCCATGAGCGCATGGTCTTCCAGCGTCACGACCACATCGGCGGCCTTGCCGAAAAATTCGTGCGTGCCCGCGTCCAGCGGCTTGGTGAAGCGCGGGTTGATGACGGCGCAATCAAACCCTTCCGCCACCAGTTGTATTGCGGCCTTGCGCGCGATTGCCAACATCGGACCCAGGCCGAACAGCGCCACTTTGCGGTTTCCATTGCTGGAAAAATTCTGGATGACTTCGGCCTTCCCAATTTCAAGCAGCATCGGTTGGTCCTTGATGGGCACGCCCTCCGCCGCCCCGCGCGGGTAGCGGATGAAGGTCGGATGCCGCTGATGCGTGGCCGTAAACATCATGTCCACCAGTTCGTCCTCGTCCTTGGGCGCCATGGCGATGAGGTTCGGCAGGCAGCGCAGATACGCGATGTCAAACAGGCCGTGATGCGTCGGGCCGTCGTTGGCGGAAAGCCCGGCGCGGTCCATGCAGAAAATCACCGGCAAATCCTGCAGGCAAATATCGTGATGAATGCAATCGTAGGCGCGCTGGAGGAAACTCGAATAAATCGCGCAGACGGGATGGAAGCCCATCGTCGCCATGCCGGCGGCAAAAATGACGGCATGTTCCTCGGCAATACCCACGTCGAAGTACCGGTCCGGCATGGCCTTTTCAAGGTGTTTCAGGCCGGTGCCGCTGGGCATGGCGGCGGTGATGCCGACGAGTGTGTTGTCTTTCCGGCAAAGTTTCACCAGCGTCTGCCCCATCACGTCCTGGTAATTCGGCGGCGCGCCGGGTTTGACCGGCAGCGAATCCCCGGTGCGCACGTCGTAGGGCCCGGTGCCGTGGAATTTTTCCGGCGATTTGAGCGCGGCATCGTAGCCCTTGCCTTTTTGGGTGAGCAGGTGAATCACAATGGGCTGATCGCACGTCCTGGCAAATTCCAGGGTGCTGATGAGCAGCGGCAGATCGTGTCCGTCAATCGGGCCGAGATAACGCAGGCCCATTTCCTCGAAGATGATCGGGCTGCCGTAGCCGCCGCGGCCATCCGCGTCCACGAGGCTCCCGGTCTGCCGCAGGGCGACGTCGGTGATGGCGCCCTTGACCCCTCCCTCGGCCTTGTGGGCGAGTTTCAGCGCCAGTTCGCCCTTGGGCAGGCGGCGCACGAAGTTTTCAAAATCCCGCGCGAGCTTGTTGTAACGGGGGTTGGTGATGAGCTTGTTGAGGTAATTGGAAATGGCACCGACGTTTTTGGCGATGCTCCACTCGTTGTCGTTGAGAATGCCGATGAACCGTTTCGTCGTGTGCGCGATGTTGTTGAGCGCCTCAAATGAAATGCCGTTCGTCAATGCCGCGTCGCCGAAGATGCAGACGATGTGTTCGTCCGTGCCGCGTTTGTCGCGTGCCGCCGCCATGCCCAGCGCGGCCGAAAGCGCCGTGCCGGCGTGTCCGGCACCATAGCAATCGTGCGGACTTTCCGTGCGCAGCGCGAAGCCGTTCAACCCGCCGGTGGTGCGGATGGTGTTGAAGCGGTCCTTGCGTCCGGTCAACAGTTTGTGGACGTAGGCCTGATGGCTCACGTCCCAGACAAATTTGTCCCGGGGCGTGTTGAATACGCGGTGCAGCGCGATGGTCAATTCCACCACACCGAGGTTGGGACCGAGATGGCCGCCGTTTTGGGCCAGCACGGTAATGAGTTCGTGCCGGATTTCATCGGCGAGTTGCAGGAGTTGCGACGCCGTCAGGTTTTTGACGTGCGCCGGTTCGGCCACCATGTCGAGGTAACGGCTCATAAGTTTTTAAATCATTTTAACCACGGATGAACACGGATAACCACGGATAAAGAATCATAGGACAACGCGCTCAAATTCCAACCGGGCATTTTTGAAATTCAAAATCAGGCCAACTCGCAACTTCGTGATGCGGAGATAATTCAACATCTGACCCCGCTCCTGATCGGTAATTAGGTTCGCCGCCACGACGCAAATCCGGTCTGTCATCGGTGTCCATCCGTGTTTATCCGTGGTTGAATTTAAAATTATTCTTTCGGCAAATCGAGCGGCTTCAGTTTCAGTTCGCCCGCCGCGTTCTTCTCCAATTGTTGAATCTTCAATTCCGCCTCGGCCAGTTTTTCCTGGCAGATTTTCACCAGCCGCGTGCCTTCCTCGTATTTGGAAAGCAGCGCTTCGAGCGGCAACTCGTCAGTTTCCATGGCCTCAACGACGCCCTCGAGTTTCTTCAAGGCCTCTTCAAACGGCGGATTGCTTTTGGCCGCATCACCGGCCTTGGCGGATTTTGACATGGAGAAATGCTAGGGAAAATTGCCGCGCTCGTCCAGCTTTGGCAGTGTCCTAATTTGATTGTTGTAGTGTCGGCGCTGTGCGCCGATTTCGAGCCACAGGCTCGACTCTACAGCAAAATAAGACACTACCCCAGCTTTGGGAATGCCGGGTAGCGTCCTGGTTTGATTGTTGTAGTGTCGGGGCTGTCCGCCCTCCGCGGTACTGCTTCGGAGGACGGGTGCGCCGATTTCGAGCCACCGGCTCGACGCTACAGCGAATTGAGACACTGTCGAATGCCGCGCCCGTCAGGGCGGGCTGACCACGCTCCGGATTTCGCCTTCCTTGACCCGGGTCCTCAATTTCTGTCCCGGCTGCGCATCCTTCGCACGGCGCACAATCCGTCCCGACTCCACGTCCATCGTAATGGAATAACCGCGCGACAAAACCTGCTCCGGCCCCAGCAAACGCAGCCGCGCTTCCACCTTTTCAAAACGATTCTTCCCATCCCGCAAACCAACGTGCATCAATTCGCGCAGGCGCTGCCCGCTCATCCTCAGCGACTCGCGCCGCTGCTGCAATAATTGCGCCGGATGAACGCGCAACAGCCGGTTGGCCAGATTTTGCCAGGCCACCGTGCGTTCACGCGCGCCTTGCTTCACGCAACGCAAGAGTCCGGATTGCAAGTCATCCAGACGCTGCAACGATTCGTTGAGCCGCCGGCGCGGATGCGCCCGCGCCATGCGCCGTGTCAGGTCCGCCACCAGTTGTCGGCTGGCCAAGACGCCTTCGGTGATGATTTCCGCCGCCGCGCTCGGTGTGGCCGCGCGCACGTCCGCCACGAAATCGCTGATGGTGAAATCAATCTCGTGCCCGACCGCCGACACCACCGGGATGGCCGATTCAAAAATCGCGCGCGCCACGACTTCCTCGTTGAACGCCCACAAATCTTCGAGACTGCCCCCCCCGCGGGTGACGAGAATTAGATCCAATCCATTTTCGGTAGGGACGGCGTGCTGCGCCGTCCGGTCGTCGCAGCGCGACGACCTTGCCTGTGATGCGTGCCACTCATTCAGC
>JBEKEJ010000260.1:0-3851 GCA_050013895.1 Verrucomicrobiota bacterium
TCAATCGTCTCCCATCTGATTTTGGCCACGCGGAATTCATCCATGCCATCACCGTTGGGTTTCGGTTGCGCGTTCTTTTTTCCGAACCATCGCCGGGCGTTATCGGCAAGCTCTTGTAGTTCTTTTCTCAATCACACTTGCCCTTTTTTCTCTCCCCAAACCCGAACCTGCTGTTCGATGGATTTTTTTATTCGCGCAATTTGCGCCTCCACCTCGATGTTGATTGCCAGTTCGTCTTTCCCCTTGAGGGTGGCCGGGAATTCGTAGGCCAGCCGGTCAAGCTCACCGAAAAATAAATTGGCGACGAGGTGGCGGATGAATGTCGTCACCAAGCTGAACGGTATTGTCTCGGCCCGGCGGATGCGGTTCTCAATTTCCACACGCTCGGCCTGCGCACGAACTAAGCGCAAGCGTTGGTCGGCAATCTTCTTCCGCATCTCCGGTGGCAGACTTCCCGTGCGACCATGCGCCGCGAGGTATTCAATCCAGCCGGCGGTATCGGACAGGCCCGGCGCGTTGCCGGATTTGACATGGTGCGCGATGAGCTGACGACTGACGCCGAGGCTGGCTGCAAGTTGGCTCTGCGTCGTTTTTGTTTTGTTCTTGGTCATGGATGGCAAATAAAATTTTGGTTATTCAAGTTCGTGGTGGGTTCGCTGACGGTTCCCGCAAGGCGAAACGCGGTCGTAAGAGTTTCCTTTGAATGGAGGGGGAGGGGTCAGGACTGCCCCGCCCTGCGCACCACTTGGCTTGAAACGCGTTGTGATTTCCTTTTCGCGCAACGCTGCGGACAGCGGCTTGTAGCCATTGCAGCGCGTCGGCTGCCCGACTGGGTTTGCGCAGGTGGAAAAATTTCAGCGCACGGAAAATTTTAACACCCGTCCCGTCCCTCTTAAGACTTAAGACTAAAGACCTATATCCTATAATCATATAACAGTTATTATCTCTATGCGCAGAACCCCTTACCTTTGACCCCTTTCCTTGACTCCTTCGTAGCGCCCGGAAGGGGATGGGTAGCCAGCGCCCCGTTTGGGCTGGCTACCTAGCGCCCCGTTTGGGGAGGGTGAGACATAGCGCCCTTTTTGGGGAGGGTCTGGATTGATTCGGTAAATCGTCGTGCGTCCGGGGCGTGGTTCTGCGGTGAGCAGTTCTATATCCACAAGTTCCCGCAACGCCTTTTGCGCCGTGACGCGCTTCATTAGGCAGCCCGCCGCAAACGCCGGCAGCGCCTCGAAACAATCCCCGCGCCGCGCCACGCGACAAAGCACACGGAATTGACTTGGCCGCAGACCGGCATCATCGAGCCAGCCGGGAACAATGAGCGGCGGGGCCGCTTTCTGCCCACCATGTCCAACGCCGGAATTCCTCGCCGGTGGCTTTTCCTCGGCCTCGTCCGCGAGCCGCTGGTTTTTTTCCCGCAACGCCTCCCGCTCGCGCTGATGCCGCGCTATCTGTTCCGCAGTCCATGCCGCCTCATTGAATGGTTGCGACTTAGCTGGTCGGCGCGGCGGCGGCGGGCTGTATTTTTGTTTCATGACCCCCTCCCGATACTTGCTGCAAGCTGCCGGAGCGTTTCGCGCTCTTCCTTTTCAGCTATTTGAATCTGCTCCCATTGATGCGGCTCTATATGTTTCGTGATACAATTGCGGACAAGTTTTTTTAAGACTGCCGGCGGCATGGTATCAATTTCAACGCAACCACCCTGCCAGCCACCGGCGCGGGTATCAGATTTTTTCACCGGGCGCGTTGGCAGTCGGTGTATTAGAATTTGCGAAGGCGTAATGCAAGCGCGGGTCAGATTCACTTCAACTCCAAAATCATCGCGGAAAGAATCAACGGCGGCGCGGTCAATTGCTAAACCGCTAGGGTCATGGTCGCCGAAATAATAGATGAAAACCTTTTTACCGTTTGCAACCGCCTGCTTGAACGTGTTGGCGGCGGAATAAAGAGCGGACAAGCTGGCGAAGCCCCGGCAGGTGAAAACCTTTACGCCGAACGTGTCGGCCTCCCCATACAGGATGCCAGAGATTGCATCCTTCTCGCCCCAAATTTCGACGTGCGCGGATTGTTCTGCCCAAAGGTTGCGCCGGTAGCATTTCACCGTATTTGCCAGCGCATCGTTCAGACCATTGAACGTATCAGTCCCCATGTGCCACCGGGTGTTGTCCGCGAACGCATCCCAAGCAACCGCACCGGAGCGCCGCCATTTTGCCAGATGCCCGCACAACGAGCCGTAAGCACCCTCGGTCTTTTCGATTTTTTTCAGGCCGACCAGCCGGTAAAAAAGATGCCGTATGGTGATTTGTTCCTGCTCGCCGTTGAGGATGCCGTGAATGGCTTCTAACAGGGAAGTTATTTGCGCCTTGGAGCGGCGAACCCGTTTTATGGGACTAGTCCCGTAAAACCGTTTTTTGCGGCGGGTGCGGTCATTCATGGCGTCCAACTCCCTTCCGTTTTTTTCGCCCGCCCAAAAAATCACCAATCCGAAAGCCGGGCTGCCAGCCGCGCTGAACCAGCAGCCGGATTTTGTATTTTTCGGTGCCGCTGGCGGCGCTGAATCTTCGCGACGATTTCACGCGGCCACCATCCTTCCGGGGATTGTCCGCGAACGGAAAAGTTTCTCGACAGCCGAAACGGAGTAGAAGACCGGGCCGCCTCCGCGCCGGGCCGTCGGGTTTGACTTAAAACGCGGAACGCGAGCAGCATCAAACCACGAACGGACAGTCTCATCTGATGGAACAGGATTAAGAAATGCCGGAAGCGTAGTTGCTCTCAATTGCTTGAGCGTCGCAAGCCGAGCGGATTGATTAAAATTTTCTGCCATATATTTGCGGAAAGATTCCCATACTTCCGCAATTATGGTCAGGGACAAGACAGCGGCCTGTTTTGTCCCCGTTATGGCGCTTGAGGAAAAGGAAGTTACTATTCTTGGGAAAGTCGCTTTGTGAATTTTTGCACATTGTCAGGCGGATTTAACTTTCTGCGGTCGCGCTTGACAGCAACCTTCATCTTCTCGTAATCGTCCGCTTGGTAATTAAGCTTGGCCGTCTTTTTGATAACGGCCTCAACTTTCTCCCTGCCTAAATCTACTACCTTGGTGAGGGGCCAACTTTCTCGAATCTTTTTTACCAGCCTCAATACGGTTTCGGGGTTGCGCCTCCATGCAGTCCAAAAGCTGCTCGCGTAGAAATTTCCTTCATTAAAAATTGCTTGGCTGATGTCACCTGGAAACTCCGGCACATGGGCGAACCATGATGCACCGCGAATTTCACTATCTGAAAGGTTGGCGATTTTCAATGATGATGCTGCACGTTTCCCCCGGAGCAATAATATGTCTTCTGAGCGTTTTTTGGGGTCTGCGACCAGCATCATAGCCTCAATCAGTTCATCCCCGCGAACGACGATCATCCCCGGCTTTGGTTCCTGTGGCACTAGATGCAACTGGCGTTTCTTTTCGAGTGGCAGTGCTGCGACCTGTTCAAGAGAAAGACCCGATGTTTTTTTGTGCGTCCGTTTATGTTTGGTGTTCGACTTCATTGCTTCGCTCCTTTCGCTGGTCGCAGCGCATAGAACTTTTTCGTGTCCACGCTGCTGACGCGACCCTGATAATGGTTTTTGATGATGGCCTCCGAATTCCCGAACTGCTCCGCTGTTTGGCCGTAGCTTCCGGTCTTGCGGAAGTAATGTGAAATTGCTGTGTGCCGCATCACGTCCACCGGCCACGGCTTTAGCTTCGAGTTCTCGTCTTTCTCGTCAGGCGTGCCAAAGCCGGCGGCGAGCTTCACGCAGTCAAACGCTTTTCGCCAGTTGGACGGGAAAAATTCTTGCCCCTTGTGAGTTTTCAGCCATGC
>JBEKEJ010000261.1:0-3603 GCA_050013895.1 Verrucomicrobiota bacterium
GATACAGCCACCCGGACAATATCGTCCTTGGACTGAGCGATTTTGCTTTGTGGGCCAGAATGATAAAAACCGCCTGGGTGATTTCCTCGGCATGAGACGGATTGCAAACCTGCCGCAGGGCGGTGGAATAAACCAGATGGACGTATCGCTCAACGAGCGTATTGAAAGCGGCTTCGTCGCCTTCGGCATATTGCTTCAGCAACGTGATGTCATCTGAGTCTGGCATTTACCTATTATGTGTGCCGAATCAGATTTGTGACATGTTTTTTGCGGTTTCGTGTTTGGCGCGAGCGACGCGCTTTTGCAGGTTCAACGAGCGAAGTGGCGCGCCGAGCGCTTTAACCGCCTACGCCGTGAGTCCGCGTGTGAACTCCGATACATCGCGAGTGGACAATGCACGGAATCATGATGTGGATTGCATCAAGCCTACCTATAACAAATTTTGGGGTTGGGGGGGCAGGGAGGCGCAAAGGCGGTGTGAGAAATCTCATAATCGAGAACCGACCCGTTCACAAAGCCGGTCTACGGAATCTGAACTTTCGGACCGCCGGTCAAACTTGTTTTTCGCCTACTACTCGTGCCGCGCCGGAGTTTTCACACAGGCTCGCGCGGTGTTAGCCGACATGTGGTGGAATGGCAAGCTCACGAACAAACTCCTCGGGTGTAGCGGGCGAGACCGCCACCGTGCGATTTCGGTTGAGGTAGCGCAACACGACCGCTTGACGACATGTGACAAAGACACGGTAGAAGCCTAAGCTTGGGCTGTAGCGCCAACCAGTGCAGGAAAAGAAACCACCGTTGCCGATGCGAATGACTAGCCAGGGAAGCGTCTCGACCTGTGCCGACTGCAAGCCCGCAAGTGGCAGCCGCGTCGCCCAGAGCAAGCGATGCACCAGAATGGCATCCGGCGTGACCGTGTAACCGCGGATCGCGAAGAGCGCGCAACCGACGACTAACGCCAGCAACAGCAAGCCCACCCAGGATGACGTGCCCCCGTGCTTAAACGAGACGAAAGCGAGTCCCAGAAACAAGGCTGTGAGCAGTGTTGACATAACAACCAGCGATGTTGCCCAATATGCTTTGTAGTGCTTCATGGTTTCGTAGTGTGTTGATTTGTGGTTGCCGCCTAAGTAATGGACTGCCTGTTTTGCAGCCTATCCTATCTGTTTAATTTCCAATGTGCAATTGTCTCTCATTGTGAAATGGGCGCCATCATTTTTTTGTTCATGAGCAACATCGTCTGACTGCTTTTGATCGCGTTGGTTCTGAATTCCTGAAACTTGTTCAGTTCGTCCGCGCTAAGAAAAGTGCTGGCGTTCGCGGCAACCTGTGCGTAGATGCTGTCCAAAAGGTGGAGGCTTTGCGCGGCTTGTTCTTCGGAAGCGATGTTGGAGAAATTAAGCATTGGTACCGTCTGGTAATCGGCGGGCTGACCGGCGGCAGCCAGGGTGGATTGGGTTGCCTGCTGCATGGCTTGCAACAACTGGTTTTTCTTGTCTGCCACGGCTGCCGGGTCGCCGGTCAGGTTTCCCGCGAATTGCGCTGCGGTCAGGGTGCTCCCCAGGTTCTTCGTGTAATCCAGATATTGCGCCAAACCGTCGGTGCCGATGAGTGCCTGCAATTGGTCTCGCAAGGCCGAATCCTGGGCGGCAAACAACTGGTCAATCTGGCCACGCGTGTCCTTGTCGTGCAGTGCCTGGGTGATGAGATTAATGCTGTCCATGACATGGTCGGCCAGCAGGTCATTAAATTGGCCCGTCTGTTCGGGCGTCAGGTTCAAGCGTTTGGCCAGGTCGGAATAGATGGCGCTCATGCCCATTTTTTGCTGGTCGCGCAGGGCTTTCCGCGCCGCCGGATCGACGGTTATCTTGTTGAGGGCGCTCTTGCTGTCGGCGACGGTTTTTTCCTGGCGCAAGGCTCCCACTTGGCCGCGCAATTTCAAAAGCTCGTTCTGATTCGGATTCGATTTTAACCGCAAATTTTCCGCCACCAAATCAGCAAGCCGATTCGTGGCGTCATCACGTTCGCGCTGCAACTGCCGGATTTGCTCGGCGAGTGGCGATTGCTGTTGCTGGAGCGTCTGGTTTTGCTCGCGCAGTTGCGTGGCTTGGCGGGCTTCGTAAATTCCCGTCCCGGCCAGCGCGGCAACGGTGACGGTGACAAGGGTTTTTTGCAGTGTAGTCATGGCTGTGATTGTGGTGGCAGTGATTGCGGTGGAAGTTGAAACGGCAGTCCCAGAGACAACGGCGGCGGCGGAAATGGCGGTGGTAAGTCCAACTGGCGCGGCTTGAACCGCGTTGGCGGAAATCAGCACCACGAGTCCGCTCGCGCCAATGGTCACGTTGCGTTTTGAGAAAAATTCGCGCAGGCGTTCCACGGCGCGGCTCACGCGTTTTTGTGCGGTATCGTCGCTGATACCGAGCGCGAGACCGACGGCACGGAAATCCTGGTTCTTGAAATAGCGCAGCAGGAGGGCTTCGCGGTCTTCGTCGCCGAGGCTGTCCAGGGCTTCATCCAGCATGGGGCGGATGCGTTCCCAGTCCGGGGCGGATTCAGAATTGATCAAAAGTTGTTCCATGGCCTGCCTTTCGTTTGCGAGCCGACGGCGGGTGTCGCGCCAGAGATTGAGTGCTGCATAACGCGTGCTGCGGTGCAGCCAGCCGGCGAGCGAATTGCCAACCGGCATCTGCTCCGCCACCTGCCGCGCCTTGCGGGCAAGGTCGGTGAAAACCCCTTGGGCGATGTCGCCGGCAAGGTCAGGCGAATTCACCTGCCGCAGCGCAGCGGAATAGACCAAATCCGTGTGGCGGGTGACCAGTTCGCGAAAAGCGGCTTCGCGGCCACCTTCGGCGTAGTCGCGGAGGAGTTGGACGTCGGACTGTTCGTGCATCTCAACCATTAAACAACCGCGCCCTGAAGAATCCGACAAAGTTTTTCAGAAAAGATTGGGGTTGGGGGGCGGGGGCGCGAAATCCGTCAAATTATTTTGATGTAAAAAAATGTAGTCTGGTGTCAGGCAAGACGCGCCTCCTGTCAGGCAGATTCAGGCAACGCATATTCCAGCCAAAGCCGGAAAAAATGCGGTGCTAGAGTCGGCCCGATGCCGGTTGATTCGACTCATCCTGATTACGACGCAAACATCGTTGCATGGCAACGGGCGCGCGATGTGTTCGCCGGCGAGGATGCCGTCAAGGCCGCCGCCGAAAAATATCTGCCGCGTCTGGATTGCCAGGACGACAAGGAATATCTCGCCTACAAAAATCGCGCCTCCTTCTTCAATGCCTCGGCGCGCACGGCGGATGGCTTCGTCGGATTGATTTTCCGCCGTGATCCAGCTTTCAAATTGCCTGACGCCGGCACAGGTGTTGGTAATGCACTCGCCGAATTTGTCGAGGATGCCGACATGTTGGGGACTTCATTGACGGCTTTTTCCAAGAAACTCGTCACCGAGATCATCGGCGTCGGCCGGGCCGGCACGCTGGTGGATTGGAATGAGGAAGCGGAGCAACGCGCCTATGCCGTCGCCTATTCCGCTGATGACATAATCTAATGGCTGTCTTAAAGTTTGTATGTGCGTATTGTTGTTAATGTGTTTGTTGTTTT
>JBEKEJ010000262.1:0-3581 GCA_050013895.1 Verrucomicrobiota bacterium
GCGGTCTTCGAGTTTGCGGACGGTCGTGGCGGTGGTCTCAGCCAATTCGACCAATTCCTGCAACGGCAATTCGCGCCGCTCCTCGATGATGTTCCAGACTTCCCGCTGGCGTTTCGGCAATTGGGGGAACTCGGCGGTCACCGGCAGCGCGCGAACAAAAAGCCTTTCGCGCCAGCCGGATTCCTCCTGGCGCACGGCCTCGGGCAAAACGGATTTCAACGCAATTTCCGGCGCGCAGCAGTAATAGTCCGCAATCCAGCGCGCGAGTTTCAAAACCTTTGGCGTCACGAGTCCCGCACCGTGGGACGCGCCAGCCACCCGCAAAATTGATTTAAGCTTGGCGACCGCGGATTCTTCCGCCAGCGCAGTGACATAGCCGAAAATTTTTCGCGGACCAAACGGCACCTGCACGCGGCTGCCGACCTCGATTTGCCCGGCCAGTCCCGGCGGAATCAGATAATCAAACTCCTTGCGGAGCGCGATTTCGAGGCTGACGCGGGCGATCATGCGGAGTTGAGAGTTGAGGGTTGGGAGTTGAGTGTCAAGGTTACGCTGCCAAACCCGAGAACGCCCTTACCACCGCGCCCAACGAGCCGCGTGATTCGGCAAGGAACGCCGGATTCATCCGGCAGGACGTTGCATCCAACCCGGCGCTGCCGCCTAAATGCGGCGTTCCGGGGGCGGTGTCAAGATGCGCTCCAAACCCGATACCGGAAGGACGAGTCACCGGAGTTTCACGTTTCCGTTGCGTTTCGAAAGATCGGGGACTCGCAAAGTTTGTCCCTCTGACGATTCAATCGCGCGTAATGGCGCGCAATTCGGTTTCGAGCTGCCGGCGCAATTCCTCGCGTTCGGCGTCCGAGGCTTCGCGCGGCACCCGCGTGACGCGGCCGGTAAAAACATCGCAACGCGAAAACGGCAGCGGAATTTGAAAGCGGTCCCAGCTTTTCAACTGGATTTTCCAACGCAAATGATACGACACGGGAACGAGGGGCAGTCCGGTGACTTGCGCCAGGGTCGTGGCGCCATCCTGCACAACATAACGCGGACCGCGCGGGCCGTCGGGCGTGATGGCGAGATCATAGCCGCGCTCCGCCCAGGTGGTCAGTTCGAGCAACGCCTGTCCGCCGCGACGGCTCGAAGAACCGCGCACGGGCTGCACGCCAAAACGTTCGAGAATGGCCGTCAGAAACGCGCCGTCCCTGCTGGCACTGACGAGTCCCGCCAGACCGGCGGCCCGATGGTGCCGAAGCCCGTACTTGGCATATAACTTCAGGGAGAGCGCGAGCCGATTGTGCCAGAAACAGAAAATCACCTGCCTGACATCCTTGCGCGTCATGAAATCGTGGGTGTCGTGGAAGCGATAGCGCAATGTGGCGGAAATCAAATGGAACACGGCCCAAAGCGTCCACGCTCCGAATCGTTGACGCCATCGGGGCGAATGCGGCACCACCACGCCGGATTTTCGGGGCCGGCGGACGGTGCCCGTCGCCGGGGATTTCGGATTTTCCGCGGCCATCATGCTCCTTTTTTCAGGCACGCGCGCACCAAGTCTTCCACCGTCGCCTTCGCGCCCAGCACGCTTTGCGCGGCGCGAACGGCGTCGTGCGCCTCAATCTGTTTGAAGCCCAGCGCCATGAGCGCGAGCACGGCGTCGTTGACCTTCTGGTCGTCCGGCGACAAAGCGCGCTGTGCGCTGGCGGCTTCCCAGGCGCCCGCTGCGCCGATCTTATCACGCAATTCCACGATGATGCGTTCGGCGGTCTTTTTGCCGACACCGGAAATTTGCGAGAGCGCCTTCACATCGCCACCGGCCACCGCACCGCGAAACGCCGTCACGCTGATGCCGCTCAAGATGTTCAGCGCGATTTTCGGGCCGATGCCGGAAACGGTGTTGACGAGCAGACGAAACAAATCGCGTTCCGCCGCGGTTATGAAACCGTAGAGCGTATGCGCATCCTCGCGGATGACGAGTTGCGTGAGCAGCTTCACCGCGTTGCCCGGCTGCGGCAATTTGTCAAACGACGACAACGGAATCAACACTTCGTAACCAACACCGTTGACATCCACGACGACCTGCGTGGGCAGCGCCTCGACGAGTTTGCCCTGGAGCAAAGTGATCATCGTTTTGAAAAAAGTGGCAACATCGAACATTGAATAATCGTGTCGGGCGCTGCTGGTTTGATGTTCGGCGTTCGATGTTCAGTGTCCGATGTTTTCCGGTCTTTCATTTGCAGCTCAAATTTTCTTCAGGGCAGTGAGACTATAACGGCTGTTTTCCTGCGCATGGGCGAGCGCCAGGGCCAGCGCGTCAGCCGCGTCGGGTGCGGGCGGCTTTGGCAAATCTAAAAGTCGCTGGACCATTTTGGCGACGGCGGATTTTTGTGCCGCGCCGTAGCCGACGATAGCCTGTTTCACCTTGCGCGGCGCGATTTCAAAAATTTCCAGGCCGGCCTCGGCGATGGCCGCAAGTGCCGCGCCGCGCGCCTCGCCCATGACAATGGCCGTCTGCAAATTTTGCGCGTAGAACAGGCCCTCGATGGCACAGACGGTCGGCTGATGCTGCCTTAAAACATCGCGCAAGGCCTCGACAATCCTCACGAGACAACGCGAGCGCAGCCAGGTTGCGGGACACGATATCGTGCCGTGAGTCAGCGCCAGTGGATGCGGTTTGGCAAGGCGAATGACGCCGTAGCCGGTCCCGCGCAGCGAGGGATCGAGGCCGAGAATCACGCGATGGGAATTGGCCGCGGCGCGCAGCGTTGTTTCAAAAACAGGCGCAGCCACGCGCGGGGAAACACCGCCGAGGCGCTCCCGCATTTGTTCAAATTGCCGACGCGCAATACCCACGCGCGCATTTTGCCAGCGGTGGAAAGGTTACAAAAGCAAAAACGCCGCGGCGATTTCTCGCCGCGGCGCTTTGCCAAAGCAACGGCCAAGCATCAATGTCCTCGCCCGTTCTGATTCTGATCCTGATTGCTGGATCTGCTTGACGACCGGGATGACTGGGAAGATTGCGTTGCATGCGATGCCGGTGCCGAAGGCGGCGCGGACGGCGCGACGTTTCGCGGCGGCGGCCCGGAAACATTGGGACGCGGTTCGTTTTGCTGTTGCGGCCTTTCCACCGGCGCGGATGCGGGCGGCGGGGTGTAGTGCGGCGTCTGCTCCTCAAATTGTTGCCCGTGCGGCGACGCAATGTGCTTGTTGTCATTGTTCCGGGTCTGCACCTGCGAATTATCAGGCCAATTGCGGTTCGGCTGCACAGCCTGGTTGTTCGCCGGTTGCGAGAAGTGATTTTGCGCCGGAGAACCAGCCGGAGTTTGGGTCACCGCAGGCCAGTTGCGATTCGGCTGTTGGTTTTGATTATTCCCCGGCTGCGGAACCCGGTTCTGGGTCCGCGTCCCGCCGCGCGGCGTGGAATTGTTTCGGTTGTCAATAGCGGGACCCGGATGCGGCGGATTTCCCGTCGTCATGCCCGGCGCGTGGTTTTGCTGGCCGACCGGTCCGCCACGCCACGACCGCCCGGCTGAAGCCCCCAACTCGCGCACCGGCACCGGGCGAATCGGCGTCCGGGTGACGTC
>JBEKEJ010000263.1:0-3538 GCA_050013895.1 Verrucomicrobiota bacterium
GGACAGCCGGGACTGTCGGCCCCCGTTGAAGAGCGCCTGCATATTGCGCATTACCTGAGGATTGCGGTCGGACAGCGCGAAAATACGGTCCACAAAATCCGGTCCCGGCAGATGCAGCCGCTCCTTCGGCACGGTTTTACATTTATGTTCCAACAGACCCTTGGCGGAATCGCCCAGCAATTTTTCAATTTCTGCGTTCATAATTCAATCATTTCAATCGTCCGGGGCTTGCGCCCTTTACTGGTGTTCAAACGCCAATCTTAAACGGCTTTGGCGCGGAAGGCGAAGCTTAATTTAACTGCGGACAACGTAACGGCCGGCGCCCGGCGCGGCTTGTTCCATTTTGTTTTTTAGTCACCGGATTTTGCGCTGCCATTGAAAACCGAGATTGGTAAGGATGGCGCGCTGCGCCGTCACCGCGTCGTTCAGGCTCGGAAGCGACACGAAGCGCACGTCAGTTCTTGCACAATTCGTTCCGCCCGCTTGACGCGGGCGGGGACCAGCGCAGCGCGCCGTCCCTACTGTCGTTTTCGTGCGCCCAGCTTCGGTTTTTCCGGTTAATTTTTTCGCTGGCGATTGACCTCGTAGAGAAAAACCGCCGCCGCCGCGCCGACGTTGAGCGAATCCACTGCCGGCGGCATCGGGATGGCGACGGCTTGATCGCACGCTTCCAGCACGGGCGCGCTAATGCCGTCGCCTTCACTGCCGAAGACGATGCAACAATCGCCGGAAAAGTCCGCTTGGGACAAAATCTTTCTGTCCGTGTGCGGATGCGCGGCGATGCAATGGACGCCACGGGCGCGAAGCTCCTTCAAACATTCGGCCAGCGTCAACCTGGTCGCGTGCGGTTTGGCTTTGAACCGGTGCCGCAGTCCGAGTTTGGCCAGTTCGATGACCGGCAACTGGAAAATCGTGCCCATGGAATTGCGGACGGCGCGGCGCAGGAACGGGCTGCTGGAGGTTTCGCCGACGACCAATGCCTGAACGCCGAAGGCGACGCAGTTGCGGACGAGCGCGCCGAGATTTTCCGCGTTCGTCAGCGCGTCCACGGCGACGAGCAGCCACGGCTTCCGGTTGTTTGACAGAATGTCATCGAGCGAGACGGGCGGGGGGATTTTTCCGACGGCGAGGACGCCTTGAAACATGGAAAAGCCGACCAGCGTTTCGAGGAATTTCTTCCCCGCGAGATAAACGGTGATGCTCTCGGGTCGCGCTTCGAGCAGCGGGCGGAAATCGTCCAGCCATTTTTCCGGCAGCACGACGGACGCGACGGCGTACCGGCTTTCGAGCAGCCGCCGCACGACCTTCGTCCCTTCGGCCACGAAGATGCCCTGCGTCTCGTGTTCCGCCGGCCGTCTCATCGTGGCGTAAGGCCGGAGTTCGGGCGAATCGAAGGAGGAGATTTTTTCGACGCGGAACATTTCGAGGATTTTTGCGGGGATGCGTTGAATCGCAAAGGAGAAAATTCTGGTAAATTTTCGCCGCGCTTCGGATGAATCCAGTTTGCGGATGGAAACAACACCATCGGTGCGGCATATTTGTAGAATCAGAATTCAAAATGAATCAAGCTCCGCAGGAGCGAAATCGTCAGGGCATATCCCGCTCCTACGGAGCTCTGGCCTGGTGTGCTGCGGGCTACAAACTTAACGTCGCACATGGCACATCCTGCGCGGCGGTTTGCAGTTGAACGTGGGTGGCGCCGATATGGTGGAGCTGTTCGGCCATGACATAGTGCGCGAGTTCGGGACGGTTGCATTCGCGGCTCAAGTGGGCGAGGTAAAGCTGGCGCAGGTCGGCGGACATGATTTGCGCGACGGCCTCGGCGGCGGCTTCGTTCGAGAGATGCCCGTGGCGGCCCAGGATGCGCTGCTTGAGACTCCAGGAACGGCGCGGGCAATCCTGCAACATCTTCACGTCGTGATTCGATTCGAGCACGAGGACGTTCGCGGCGCGGATGCGTTCGAGCACGAGCTTGGTCATGTGGCCGAGATCGGTGACGAACCCGAGGTTGCCGGCGGCGGTGCGGAGCAGAAAACCGACGGGGTCCTGGGCGTCATGCGGGATGGTGAAGGTGTCCACCTGCACGTCGGCGATTTCAAAACTCGCGCCGGTGTCGAAAAGCCGGCAGTCGAAACGGTTATCGAGGATGCGTTCAACCTCGTCCTTGGTGGTGCGGTTGCAATAAACGGGAATGTTCAGTTTATGCGCGATGCCGTTGAGTCCTTGAATATGGTCGGTGTGTTCGTGGGTGATGAGAATGGCGGTGAGATTCTCCGGCGCACGCCCGATGCCCGCGAGGCGCTGGCGGATCTGGCGCGGGCTGAACCCGGCATCCACGAGGATGCGGGCCTCGGCGGTCTCGACATAAGCGCAATTCCCGCCGGAACCGCTGCCGAGGATGGTGAGTTTAACGGCCACGGCTGGACGTTAGTGTCGCGGGCGGAGGCAGGCAATTTTTTTCGACGAGGCGGGTTTGATTTATGCGCGTTTTGAGCATAACTTACGCTACAAATGTGCAGTGATTCCGCTAAAATGTGGAACGCGGTTTGCTTTTAACAGCCTGTGCGAATCAAAATAAAGATTGCGCGGCCGGTCTTGGCCGTTACGGAGCGTGCCTTGTTCTAACCTGCGCCTTATGTTGAGATTTTGGTGGTTATTGACTGTAAGGAACATAGGCATCGCGCTGTATTTCAGTGCCACTTGCTCGGGCATGGGGGCGGGAACACACGTTTTGCGCGGACACGTGCCGCCGGCGGTGGCACGTTTGAATTTGCAGCCAACGGGCCGCCTGCCGGCGACAAACCGCCTGCACCTGGCCATCGGGCTGCCGCTGCGAAACCGGGAGGCGCTGACCAATTTGATTCAACAACTCTACGACCCGGCCAGTCCCAATTATCATCAGTATCTCACGCCGGAACAGTTCACGGCACAATTCGGCCCGACGGAACAGGATTATCAGAAAGTCATCGCCTTCGCGAAGCGGAACGGGCTGACGGTGACCGGGACGAGCGCGAACCGGGTCTTGCTGGACGTGAGCGGTTCGGTGGCGGACATTGAGAAAGTGTTTCAGGTGACGATGCGGACTTACCGGCATCCGACGGAGAACCGGACATTTTACGCGCCGGATACCGAGCCGTCCATCGAATCGGGTGTGCCGGTGCTGGACATCAGTGGGTTGAGCGATTACGGGATACCGCACCCTCAAAGCCTGAGGGCCATGCCCCGGCTGAATCCGGCGGAGGCCGCGCCGAATGCCGGCTCAGGACCCGGCGGAACTTATCGGGGCAATGATTTCCGGGCGGCCTACCTGCCGGGCGTCACGCTCGACGGCACAGGCCAGACGGTCGGGCTGCTCGAATTTGACGGTTATCATTCAAGCGACATAACCACTTACGAGAGTCAATCAGGATTGGCCAATATTCCCCTGCAAAACGTTTTGCTGGATGGATCCACCGGTTCCGCCGGCAGTGGAAACATTGAAGTGGCACTGGATATTGAGGTGGCCATCGCCATGGCGACGAATTTGGCGAAGGTGGTG
>JBEKEJ010000264.1:0-3526 GCA_050013895.1 Verrucomicrobiota bacterium
CCGCGCTTCAGCGTGAAGTTCAACAACATTTTCCCGGATGACGAAAAATGGTAGGGCCGACCTGCTGGTCGGCCAGGACGCGCGGCAGCGCGTCCCTACCGGGTTGGACGGAGCTAAGGACTTTCCGGTCGTCGCGTGTCCGGCGGTTCATTACGCCATGCACGCCGACCGGCAGAAATACGACATCGTGCAATCCATCCGCACATTGACGCTGCTCCGGCAGGAACACCCGTCCAAACGCACAGATGGGCGGCTTCATTTTCGCACGCCGGCGGAAATGGCGGAAGCGTGCCAAGAGCATCCTGAGTGGCTTGCGCATTCACTTGAAATCGCCGAACGCTGCAATTTTGAAATGCCGTTCGGCAAACCGCAGTTTCCCGCGTTCCTGCCGCCGGACGGTTCAACGCCGCGCGAGTTCCTTCACCAGCTCGTCATGGACGGACTGCGCCAGCGTTACAGCGACCGCGCAGCCTCGATGCGCCCGCAGGTTGAGCAGGAATTGAACATCATCGGCGCCGTCGGTTACGAAGAATACTTTCTCGTCGTGTGGAACATCCTGCAAGACTGCCGCACGCGCGGTATCGAATGGATCACACGCGGCAGCGCGGCGGACTCGCTCGTGTGCTATTGTCTCGGCATTTCCGATGTCTGTCCCGTCCGCTTCGGCCTCTACTTCCGGCGCTTTCTGAATCAGGAACGCATGGCGCTGAACAAACTGCCGGACATTGACATTGATTTTCCGCACGACCGCAAAGACGACGTGGTGGACCTGATTTTCGCCAAATACGGCCGGGAGCATTGTGCCGTGGTTGGCGGCTTTTCGACGTTTCAGGCGCGCAGCGCATTTGCGGACGTGGCCAAGGTGCTCGGCGTGGCCGAACGCGAAGTGCGGCGCTTCACCGAACATTTCCCGTGGAGCTTTGGCGGCGGCTGGATACCGAACGAGCACACGCCGAGCGGCGGAGCGAAATTGCGCGAATTGCTCGCGGCCAGTCCCGAAAACCGCGACCTGCCGCTGAACGAAGAACCGTTCAAGACCGCGCTGGACGTGGCCGAGTTCCTGGACGGCTTCCCGCGTTACCCCAAAATGCATCCGTGCGGCGTCGTGCTTTCGCGCCAGCCGATGCACGAATTGACGCCGACGTTCATTTCCAACAAAGGCTATCCCACCACGCACTTCGACATGGATGCCGTTGAAGTCATTGGCCTGGTGAAAATTGACGTGCTCGCGCAAGGCGGCTTGGCGGTGATGCGCGACGCAAAAGCGTCGCTGGCCAAGCGCGGGATTGAAGTGAATTTGCAAACGTGTACGGCGACACAATCAATGCCTTCCCATAAATTTGGTAGGGCCGACCTGCCGGTCGGCTCGGACGCGCAGCAGCACGTCCCTGCCAGGTTCAATCCGCAATCCGCAATCGGCAATCCGCAATACGATGACTCGCAGGTTTGGGAAATGATTTCCGGCGGCGCGCGGGCGGTGCATCACATCGAAAGCCCGGCCATGACCAGCCTGTGCCGCCAGTGCAACGTGCGCGACATTGACACGCTCATCGCCATCGTGAGCGTCATCCGGCCCGGCGCGGCCAACGAAGGCAAGAAACTCGCGTTCACGCGGCGTTATCAGGGGCTTGAGCCGGTGACGTATCCGCATCCGTCGCTTGAACCCGTTTTGCGCGACACATTCGGGCTGGTCGTCTATGAGGAACACATTTTGCAAATCTGCGAAGCCTTCGCCGGTCTGCCGCCGGGCCGGGCGGACGTGTTGCGCCGGGCGTTGAACAAACAGAAGCGCGGCGTCATCGCGGAGATCCAGAAGGAATTCTTCGCATCGGCACAGGCGCGCGGACATTCGCCAGAGAAGATTGAGGAAGTGTGGGGACTGGTCGCGGGCTTCGCCGGTTACGCCTTCTGCAAGGCGCACTCCACCGCCTATGGCGTGGAGGCATATCAATCCGCCTGGCTCAAACGGAATTACCCGGCGGAGTTCATGGCGGCGGTGCTGACCAACGGCAAGGGATTTTATGACCCGCTCGTTTATGTGCTCGAAAGCTACCGGCTCGGATTGAAATTCCTGCCGCCGACGGTGAATGAGCCGGGGCCCCGGTTCGAAGTCGTAGATGGAAGATGGCAGATGGAAGATGGGGCGCCCGTCGAGGGCGACGAGCGCAGCACGCGGGGCGCGTGCGCTCCCCGATTCATCCGCGTTCCGCTGACGCGCACCAAAGGACTCACCGAGCTCATGATCAAACGGCTGCTCGCCGAGCGCGAGCGAGGAGCGTTCGCTTCGCTGGCTGACTTTCATCGGCGCGTGATGCCGTCGCCTGAAGAACTTGAAACCATGATCCGCGCGGGCGGCTTTGACGAGTTCGGCCAGACGCGCACGCGGCAGTTTTGGGAAGCGCAACGATTATCAAAGTCACAAGTCCACAGTCCACAGTCCACAGTCGAGCGCGAGAATCTGGAATTTGATTTTGAGGCGGGGACGAATCCGGTTGCGGACTTCTTCGTGCAGAATCCGGCGTTGCTCCGCGAGCCGACGCGGCGCGAGCGGCTGGAAGCGGAGACGGAACTGTTCGGCTACGCGGTAAGCGGGCATCCGCTGGAGCTGTTTGAAAACATTGCCTGGGAAACGTATTGCCCGGTTGCGCGGCTGGGCGAACACGTCGGCGAAACGGTGGTGACGTGCGGGTTGGTGGTGGAGCAACGCACGCATCATCAGATCACCGGCGAGCCGATGAAATTCCTCACGCTGGCGGACTGGACGGGCATGGTCGAAACGGAATTGTTCGCGCAAACCTACAAGAGCTACGGGCTGGCGACCGTGCGGTATCCCGTGCTTGAAGTCGAAGACAAGGTTGAACCGTTCGAGAACGGGCGAGGATTTTCGTTGCGCGTGCTGCGGGCGGGGAAGCCGCGAACCAACTCAGACACGCGAACGGTTTTGAACCACGGATGAACGCTGATTGACGCCGATTATTTTCCTGCGCACACTCGCAACACCATGATAACGCGAAGCGCACGAGGGCTTGGATGTTGTGTGGGTCCGGCGTAGAATGATGTCCGCTATGAAAAAGTCTCTAGGTGCAAAAACCCTTATTTACCCGACGCCGGTGTTGGTGGTGGGAACCTACGACCAAGAGGGCAAGCCGAACGTGATGACCGCCTCGTGGGGCGGCATCTGCTGCTCCCAACCGCCCTGCGTGGCGGTGTCCCTGCGTAAGGCGACCTACACCCACGGCAACATTCTGACGCGGAAAGCATTCACCATCAGCATCCCGTCAGAGGATCACGTCCAACAGGTAGATTACTTCGGGTCGGTTTCCGGCAGAGGTGTGGATAAATTTGCGGCCACGAAGTTGACGCCGGTTCGAAGCGAACTGGTGGATGCTCCGTATGTAAAGGAGTTCTCTCTAATCGTGGAATGCAAGCTGGCCCACGTCATCGAGCTTGGGCTGCACACGCAGTTCGTCGGCGAGGTCATGGACGTGAAGGCAGAAGACAGCGTGATGGCCAAGGGTGGCTTGCT
>JBEKEJ010000265.1:0-3519 GCA_050013895.1 Verrucomicrobiota bacterium
GACACGTTCACCATCCGCGAAAAGAAGGGAAAAATCGCCGGGCTGAACGTGACGATTCTCGGCGACATCCTTTACAGCCGCGTCGCGCGCTCGGACATTTGGGCGCTCACGAAACTCGGCGCCAAGGTGACGCTCTGTGGTCCGGCCACGCTCGTGCCCAGGACTTTCGAGCAAATGGGCTGCCGCGTGACGCACGACGTGGACGAAGCCATCCGTGACGCGGACATCATCAATCTCCTGCGCATCCAGCATGAACGCCAGCGCAAGACGATGTTCCCCAGCATCGGCGAATACACGCAGCTTTTTGGCCTCAACCAGGCGCGGCTCGCCAAAACCCGGCCCGACGCGCTCATCATGCATCCCGGCCCGATCAACCGCGGTGTGGAGATTGACAGCGAAATCGCCGATTGCACCCGGTCGGTGATTTTGGAGCAGGTGACCAACGGCCTGGCGGTGCGCATGGCCGCTTTGTTCCTGTTGAACGGCGGCAAAGGCCCCCAGGAATTGGCGGGAAACTGAACAACGTGCGACCCAAATCCGCCATGACAAAACTTTGCTTCACCTGCAGCAAAGTTTTATGAAGTGGACCAGGTGCCGAGAATGGGTTGTGTTGCGCGAATCAAGGGAGCAGTCTGGAATCGTAAGAAAATCACCCCCGATTAGTTCCAGGCTTGCCTGAAGTGCCCGACGAAAGGCTGGCGGCGAGCGACGGGCGGATCGTCCAGCGGCAACAACGGCGGCAAAGACCCTCAGGAATTGGCGTAGCGGCGTTTCGGCAGAGCGCCACCATATCTTCACAATCAAAATTGCGGCACTCTGCCGAGATGCCGCTGCAATTCAATCGGATGCCATGCCGGCTTGAATTCCACCGTGTCAGGCATCATCTATCGGGAGCATTTTTCCACCACTTCCGTCCAATCACCCATGAAACACATTCCCGCCTTTCTGGTTTTGTTGGCCTGGTTCGGTCTGGTTGCACCCGCGCCGCCGTGTCGCGCGGACGGGTTTATCGTCGTGGAGGAGCCCCATTGGCGGCCCGGCCCGACGCCGCCCCCGTCGTGGCCGCCCGGGCCACGGCCTTACGTTTTTGCGCCCCTGGAGGTGGCGTTTCACCACGTGGACGTGAAGATTGACGGCCAGATCGCCACCACGGTGGTAGATGAGGAGTTTTACAACCCGAACCCGCAACGTCTCGAGGGCACGTATCTCTTCCCCGTCCCCAAGGGCGGGCAGATTGACAAATTCACGATGGACATCGGCGGGCAGCAGGTCGAAGCCGAGTTGCTGTCGGCGGACAAGGCGCGGAAGATTTACGAGGACATCGTGCGCAAGATGCGCGACCCGGCGCTGCTCGAATACGCCGGCCGCGACGTTTTCAAAGTGCGCGTTTTCCCCATCGAACCGAACAGCCGCAAGCGCATCACGCTGTCTTACACCCAGGTGTTAAGCGCCGACTCCGGCCTGGTAGGCTACGTTTATCCGCTTAACACGGAAAAATTCTCCGCCAAACCGATAAAAGAAGTCAGCGTGAACGTGGAACTGACATCGCAGCAACCGCTCAAATCCATCTACTCGCCAAGCCACGCAGTGAAAATCAAACGGGACGGACCGTATCATGCGACAGTGAATTACGACGAGAAGGACGCGTTGCCGAACACGGATTTTGCGCTTTATTTCGCTCCGGAAAAGGACGAATTCGGCGTGAACCTCGTCGCGAACCAGGTCGCAGGCGAGGACGGTTCCTTCCTTTTGCTCGCCTCGCCGGGCCTGGACGTGGCTGAAAACAAAATCCTGCCCAAGGACGTCGCGTTCGTGCTCGACACCTCGGGCTCCATGGCGGGCAAAAAGCTGGAGCAGGCGAAAAAGGCGTTGCAGTTTTGCGTGGAGAATCTCAACGACGGCGATCGCTTCGAGATCCTCCGTTTCTCAACGGAGGTCGAGCCGCTGTTCGACAAGCTGGTGGACGCGACGCCGGCGCATCGCGGGCGGGCGGACGAGTTCATCGGCAAGCTCCGGGCCAGCGGCGGCACGGCGATTGACGAGGCACTGCAACGGGCGCTGGCATTGCGGCCGGGCCAGGACGACCGTCCCTTCGTCGTCATTTTCCTGACGGACGGCATGCCCACCGTGGGCAACACGGATGAAGACCAGATTGTCGCGAACATCAAGCGGGCCAATGAAGGCCGCACGCGTGTGTTCTGCTTCGGCATCGGCACGGATGTGAACACGCATTTGCTGGACAAGATCACGGAAGAAACCCGCGCCGCCAGCCAATACGTTTTGCCTGACGAAGACCTGGAAGTGAAAGTGTCAAACTTCTTCGCCCGGATCAAAGAGCCGGTACTCGCGAACCCGACGATCAAATTCACCGGCGACGTGAGCGTGACGAAGCTCTATCCTGCGCCATTGCCGGACTTGTTCCGCGGGGATCAACTCGTGCTCGTGGGCCGTTACGCCGGCAGCGGCGCCTCGGCGGTGGTCCTCGAAGGCACGGTCGCCGGCGCGAAACGCCAGTTCACCTACGAAGTCACGTTCCCGAAGCATTCCGACGAACACGAATTCATTCCCCGCCTCTGGGCCACGCGCCGGGTCGGCTATCTGCTCGACGAAATCCGCTTGCATGGCGAAAACGCCGAGTTGCGCGATGAAGTCACCGAACTCGCGCGCCAATACGGCATCGTCACGCCTTACACGGCCTATCTGATTGCCGAGGACGAAGACCGCCGCCGCGTGCCGCTGGCAATGCAATCATTGCCTCAATTAAACATGGACCAGGGTGCCCAGCGCGCAGCAGCTCAAAATTGGAACTTCTTCCGGGAGTCGCGCAGTGGAGAACAGGCCGTGGCTGGCGCGGGTTATGGCGGTGCGCTGAAGTCGGCGAACAGTGTTACCTATGGCGGCGGGGGCGGGGGGGAAGCCAACCGCGCACTCGGCGTCACCGCGCAGATGCTCACCGCGGCGCCATCAGCCGATGCAAAAGTCCGGTTGGTCCAACATTCACAGCCCGGCCAGTTGGTTGCCGGGAAAAACTTCTTCCTGAACGCGAGCAACCAATGGGTGGACACCGCGGCGCAGAAGTTCCAGAACGCGAAAAAGCAGCGCATCCAGTTCAACTCGACGGAATACTTTGACTTCGCCGCGAAGAATCCCAGGGCGCTCCCGTGGCTCGCCCTTGGCCAGAACGTGCAGTTTATCATCGACGATACGCTTTACGAGATTTACGAGTAAGCAAATCAATCCTTTGCCAGTAAGTGCTTGCTCAACAGGCGGTTGATGGTTGTTCCGCAACGCCTCGGACAATGGCGACGCTGGCCGAGGTGCCGAGCCGGGTCGCGCCGGCGGCAATCATCGCCAGCGCGGCTTTGGTGTCGCGAATCCCGCCGGAAGCCTTGACGCCGAATTTCGGGCCGACGGTTTCGCGCATCAATTTAACATCGGCCATCGTCGCGCCGCCGGTGCTGAAGCCGGTGGAGGTTTTCACGAAGTGCGCTCCGCTTTCGACGGCCAGTTGGCAGGCTC
>JBEKEJ010000266.1:0-3486 GCA_050013895.1 Verrucomicrobiota bacterium
GTGGATTCTTTGGTATGATGCATGCAGCTGGAAAGAAGGTTTACGGCTACGGAGCTTCGACCAAGGGAAACATCATCCTGAATTACTGTGATGTTAGGGCAACGGATTTGGTTGCAATCGGAGACCGAAATCCCGAGAAGGATGGATTGATCACTCCGGGAACCCGCATCCCCATTATTTCCCATGAGAAATTGCGGAATCTCAATCCAGAATATCTGTTCGTGTTGATATGGCATTTTCGCAGCGAGGTCATCCGGGATGAGATCGACCTCCTGAAACGTGGCTGCAAGATGGTGTTTGATCTGCCCCGCCTTCATATTGTGGATGCATCCAACTACGAACGTTATCTGGAACGTTCGTTCGAGGACCTGGCCTACTCGCTGTGACCTTGTGAATCCCTCATTCCAAGCGCCGGTCATCGGATGGACTTCACGTCGTGTATTGGTTACAGGCGCGGATGGTTTTGTGGGCCATTGGTTGGTCCGTGCCTTAGCGGCGCGAGGAGCGCATGTCTACGGGCTGGTTTGGTCGGGTGGCGGAAATAATGAGAGAGCCCGAGACCGCATTCAGGGACCGGGCGTGGAGGTCATCAGGGGAGACATCACGGATCTCGCCTATATTTCCAAACTCATCGCCAACTCGGTGATCGACACGGTTTATCACCTCGCGGCCATAAACACGAACACGGGGTCGAACGTGTCGCCCTACGAGGTCTTCGAAACCAATATCCGGGGAGTATACACTGTTCTCGAAGCGTGCCGAATCGCACCGCACCAGGTGCGAGCAGTTGTGTCCTCCAGTAGAGAAGTCGAGGATTGTTTCTTGCCTGTCGCGACCCGCAAGCATCACCCTTATATGACATCCAAGGCCGCCGCCGAATTAGCGGCGCGAGCTTACAGCGATACCTTCGGCGTTTCCGTTGCACTGGTTCGATCCGATAACCTATATGGTGGCGGTGATTTTAATTGGTCTCGGCTGGTGCCAGGCACGATGCGCGCAATCCTTCAAGGGAAGATACCCGTGATCCGCAGCAACGGTTTATCACGACACGATTATGTTTATATCGAGGATGCGGTGGCCGCGTATCTGGCCATTGGTGAACGTCTGGACAGCCCTGCTATCAATGGGGGATTGTTTCGCGTGGCCACGGGCTCGGGGACGAGTGTTTTGGAGATGGTGAAGCAGATCGCCCGCGTGGCAGGATTACCTGACTTGGAGCCGCACGTCTTGAATGAAAAAACAGAAGAACGGGTTGATACTCTCTATGTGCCAGAACTGGAGCGAATTGTGCTCGGATGGAATATCCAATACTCTTTGGAAGATGGTTTAACCCATACCTACCGATGGTATCGCGATTTTCTCAGGGAAGAAATGGGGGCGAGTTGATTGGTCTATTGGATATCCGCTGATCTGTACACATCGCATAATGTTGACTCTCAGCCCGATCACTCATTGGAATTAGTTGCCCACACCACGCGCGCATGAGCGGCGTCGGTCTCGTATTGTTCGATCTGGCGCGTGGCCAGCGCCCGCGCTGAGTGTGGATCGGCCGCAGTTTCGCGATAACAAGTCACCGTCCGTTCAACCATCACGGGGAATGACCAGATGGGCTGCCAGCCCAGCAGGGCATGGGCTTTGTCGGTGGACAGTTGGAGCAGGCCGGCTTCATGCACAGCCTTGGGATCACTTTTGTCCTCCCAGCGTCCAGGCCAATATTTCAACACCTCGGCTACCAACTCACCAACGGTGCGGTTGGCTTCATGTGTGGGACCGAAGTTGAAGGCGGATTCCAATGCGGAGCGCGGAGTGCGGAATGCGGAATTCCGGCCCGCGAGCGACGCCGCCAGCCACAGGTAACCGCTCAACGGTTCCAGCACGTGCTGCCACGGGCGGGTGGAATTCGGATTGCGGACGGGTATGGGCCGGTTCTTTTGCAGCGCGCGGATGCAATCGGGAACAATCCGGTCCTGGGACCAGTCGCCGCCGCCGATGACGTTGCCGGCCCGCGCGCTGGCGATTCTCACCGGATGCTTTTTGAAAAACGAACGGCGCCAGGCGGCGATGGCGATTTCGGCGGCGGCTTTGCTGGAGCTGTAAGGATCATATCCGCCCAGCGGATCGTCTTCGCGGTAGCCGTGGAGCCATTCACGGTTTTCGTAGCATTTGTCGGTCGTAATCAAAACCGCCGCGCAGGGTTTCTTCAAATCACGCAGCGCTTCCATCACGTGGATCGTGCCCACGACGTTGGTTTGATAAGTTTCAACCGGCTGTTCATAAGACAACCGGACCAGCGATTGCGCTGCGAGATGAAAAACGAAATCAGGTTGCGCCGCGCGGATGGATTGTTTCACCGCCGGGGCGTCGCGCAAGTCGGCGATTTGATGGCGCAAGCGTCCGGCCAGTCCCAGTTGGTTGAACAGCGCGGGTTCGGTGGGCGGCTCCAGGGCGAAGCCGTGGACATCGGCGCCGAGTTCCAGCAGCCATTGCGCCAGCCACGCCCCCTTGAAACCCGTGTGCCCGGACAGCCACACAGATTTGTTGCGAAAGGCTTCGGCAAACATGTTCACCATTTTTTCCACGGCGCCTTGCCTTTGGACCAGAGTTTGTTCAGCCACTCGAACTCGCGGTAAGTGTCCATCGGCTGCCAGAAACCGGAGTGGTCGAACGCCTTGAGCTGCCTTTGCTTCGCCAGTTTTTTCAGGGGCTGTCGTTCCCAGATCAGGTTCTCGCCCGCCGGTTGCAGGTATTTTTCCAGACCAGCGCGCTTCAAAATGAAGAATCCGCCATTGATGCGGCCCGCCGTCGCGCCGGGCTTTTCGCTGAAATTGCTCACCTGCTCGAGCGCGTTTATGACCAATTCACCAAACCGCGAGGGCGCGTTGACCGCCGCCACTGTCGCCTGGCAACCATGCTTTCGGTGGAACGCCAGTTCCGCCTTCAAATCAATGTCGGCCACGCCATCGCCGTAGGTCAGCGCGAAATTTTCGGATTTGACGTAGGGGAGCGCGCGCAGGACGCGCATACCGGTCATCGCCGCGGCGCCGGTCTCAACAAATGTGATTTTCCAGCCTTCTTCAGGGTGGGCGTTGTGAAATTCGACTTTCTTGGTGGACCCCAGCGTGAGGGTGAAATCGTTGTTCAAGGTTTCGTAGTTAAGAAAATAATCCTTGATCATCGCGCCCTTGTAGCCGAGGCACAGCACGAATTCCCTGAATCCGTGCGCGGCGTAAATCTTCATGATGTGCCAGAGGATCGGGCGTCCCCCGATTTCCACCATCGGCTTGGGGCGATATTCCGTTTCTTCCCGCAACCGCGTTCCGAGTCCGCCGCACAAGATCATCACCTGCATGCGAAGATTGTATCTTTCCCGGTGGCCGGTCATCAAGGCCATTCGCGGCACGGTGTTGTATCAGGTTAACCCGGACTCCGAAAATGATGGGGAGCGCACCCGCCCCGGGTGCGGTTTTCCGCGCCCCCGCGGAAAAC
>JBEKEJ010000267.1:0-3479 GCA_050013895.1 Verrucomicrobiota bacterium
ATGCTTGACTTTTTTGGCTAATCAAGGGATGAACACCTTAATTTACTCCGATGAAAAGCCCGATAACAGCCGGACTCGGCAAATCACTTTTGTTGACCTGGCTTGGCGTCTCGGCGTGGGTTTGCGCCGCGCAGGTTCAACCTCTTGCCGGCACCGCGCCGCTGACGATGCAAGGCGATATCGCCTCGAATCTCCTGGTGGGTGTCGATCGGTTCCTGTCGCGCAAGATTGACGAATCGGTGGCGGGGCGCGCGCAGTTCTGGCACCGGGATTTTTCCTCAGCGCAGGCCTACGAACAGTCGCTGGCCACCAACCGGCAGCGCCTGGGCTACATTCTTGGCCTGAACGACCCGCGGATCAGCCAGGTGGACCTGGAACTGATTGCCACTCCGACCAGGCAGGCCCTCTGTGGGCGCGGACAGGACTATGAGGTGTATGCGGTGCGCTGGCCGGCCTTCGGCGACGTAACGGGTGAAGGCTTGCTGCTGACGCCGGTCAATGGCGCGCCCGTCGCCAATGTCGTCGCCATCCCGGACGCCGACCAGACCCCCGAGCAACTGGCCGGATTGACGGAGGGCATTGCGCCGGAGAGCCAGTTTGCACGGCGGCTGGCCGAGAGCGGGTGCCGGGTGCTCGTTCCGGTGTTGATCAGCCGGCACATCGACCCGCAGGCAAAACTATCCAATCGGGAATTTATTTACCGGCCGGCCTACGAACTGGGCCGACACGTGATCGGTTACGAAATCCAGAAAGTACTGGCGGGAATAGACTGGATGACCGCCCAGAGTTCGAATTCGGCCGTAAAAACGGGGGTGATCGGCTGGGGCGAGGGCGGCTTGCTGGCATTTTACGCCGCCGCGCTGGATCCGCGGATAACGGCGGGGTGCGTCAGCGGCTATTTCGATGACCGCCGCAAGATCTGGCAGCAACCGATCGATCGCAACGTTTTTGGTCTGCTGGAGGAATTTGGGGACGCGGAGGTGGCGGCGATGATAGCGCCCCGCAGCTTGATCATTGAAGCGGCCCGGGGGCCGGAGGTGACCATGCCCGGCGGCAACGCGTACACCGCCTCGCAACTCGGCAACGGCGCGCCGGGCATTCTGGTGTCTTCCCGGCTGGAGGACGTCCGGTCGGAATTTGAGCGTGCCCGGGCGCTGGTGGCCGGGCTGCAGCCGGCGCCGCGGTTGGAGTTGGTGGTCAGTGGCGGCACCGGGGCCGGGCCATTTGGCAGTGAAGGCGCGTTGAGCGCGTTTTTGACTGCGCTGGCAAGCCCGGCCCGTTTGGCGGCGCAAGGCCCGGCGCCTGAGAATCTGTGGCCTGGCTTCGACCCGGCGGCGCGCCAAGCCGCGCAGGTGCACGAGCTGGATCGCCACAACCAGCGGCTGCTGGCCGAGAGCCCGTATGTGCGCCAGAAATTCATGACCAATCTCGACACCACCTCGCCGGAAAAATTCCGCCAGAGCGCCGAGGGCTATCGTGATTTCTTCTACCGCCAGGTGATTGGGCGTTTCGACGACCCCGTGCTGCCGGCCAATCCCCGTTCCCGAGTGATCTACGACGAGCCCAAATGGACCGGCTATGAGGTCATGCTTGGTGTGTTTCCGGACGTGGGCGCTTACGGGATACTGCTGGTGCCCAAGGATCTCAAGCCGGGCGAACGGCGGCCCGTCGTCGTTTGCCAGCATGGTCTGGAGGGCCGTCCGCGGTCCACGGTAATGGGCGGCACCCGTGCCCATTATGGTTTCGCCGGCAACTTGTGCGAGCAGGGCTTCATCACGTTCTCGCCGCAGGAAATATTTATCTTCGGCGACCGCTTCCGCGCCCAGCAGCGCGAGGCCAATCCGCTGGGCAAGACCTTGTTCTCGATCATAGTGCCCCAGCAGCAGCAGATCACCGACTGGCTCAAAACGCAGCCGTTCGTTGACCCGGCGCGGATTGGCTTCTACGGCATAAGCTACGGCGGCAAAACTGCGATGCGCGTGCCGGCGCTGGTGACAAACTACTGCCTGTCCATCTGCTCCGCCGACTTCAATGACTGGGTATGGAAGTGTGCTTCGACCCTCAGTCCGTATAGTTACGTCCGGTCGCCCGAATATGACATGTACGAGTTCAACCTCGGCAGCACCTTCAGCTACGCTGAGATCGCGGCGCTGATCGCCCCGCGCCCGTTCATGGTGGAACGAGGACACTTCGACGTCGTTGCGCCGGACGAAACGGTGGCGTACGAATTCGCCAAAGTGCGTTTTCTCTATGAAGCGCGCCTGGGGCTTCGCGACCAATGCGCCATCGAGTGGTTCACCGGCCCGCATTCAATTCACGGCGTGGGCACCTTCGACTTTCTGCACCGGCATCTGGACTGGCCCGTCCCGGGAGCCTCGTCTCAAAACCACGCCCCCTAGCCGTTTTGTTCCTGCCCGGGGCGGAAGAATCTTTCGTAAGCGGGATTTCCCTGCCGAATTTCCACATTGGCATCGTTAGGGCCAACTTTTGCCGTTACCCATATATTCGTCCCGGCCAATCTTCGCTGAAGAGCTTCTGGATTCGGGTGATGAGTAGAGCGGCGCTGCTGCAAATACGGGATTTCATTCAATTCAAGTTGCCTGACCCGGTCTGACCTGAGGACGAGAAACGTCGAAACCCGATACTCTATCGCCGTCCGAGCATTTACATAGCACAGGGTCGGAGGTTGTGCGCAAATCCGGCAACGGGCGGGGTTGCCGCGCCGCCAAAATGGCCGGGCGCGATCAACCGAGCCGTTTCCGCAGTCCGTCGAGTTCGTCGGTCAAGGTCTTCGGCAGTTTGCCGTCAAACCGCGCATAGCTCGCCGCAATGTCTTCGACTTCCTTTTTCCAGCTGGCGACGTCCACTTCAAGCAGGTGCCGGAGGTTCCCATCGGGAAGCTCCAGCCCCGACAGGTCGAGCGCATCCGGCGTCGGCAGATTTCCGATCGGGTTCGGTTGCGTCTTGCCTGTGCCTTCAACGCGTTCGCAAATCCATTTGAGCACGCGGCTGTTTTCGCCGTAGCCGGGCCAGAGCCATCGGCCGCCGCCGTTTCTGCGGAACCAGTTGACGAAGAAAATTTTTGGCAGCTTGACGCGGTCGGTGCGTTGGGCGAACGAAAGCCAGTGCGCAAAGTAATCGCCCATGTGATAACCGCAAAACGGCAGCATGGCGAACGGATCGCGGCGCAACACGCCGGCCCGGCCGAGCGCCGCGGCAGTGGTTTCCGACCCGCACGCCGAACCCAGGAACACGCCGTGTTCCCAATTGAAGGCTTCGTTCACCAGCGGAATCGTGTTCGGACGCCGGCCGCCGAAGAGAATGGCCGAAAGCGGCACGCCTTCCGGATTTTGCCAGTCGGGGTCAATCACCGGACATTGCGCTGCCGGCGCCGTGAAACGTGAGTTCGGATGCGCGCCTTTCCTGCCGCTCGCCGGCGTCCATTCGTTGCCTTCCCAGTCAATGCCCCTGGCCGGCGC
>JBEKEJ010000268.1:0-3440 GCA_050013895.1 Verrucomicrobiota bacterium
GGCGGCCGCGTGAAGGATTTGCCCGGGGTGCGTTATCACATCGTGCGCGGCCGGCTCGACGCCGCCGGTGTGGAAAAACGCCGCGTCAGCCGTTCAAAATACGGCGTGAAGCGTCCCAAACCGGGTTCCAAACCCGCGGCGCCCGCCGCAGAAGCAGCTCCGGCACCGGCTGCCGCTCCCGCAGCCTGATTTATGAACACGAAGATAGAGAATAGAGGATTGAGAATGGAAAATCGCACCACCGCAATTCTCCCGCCAGCCTCCATTTTCCATCCTCAATACTCGCTCTAAAGAATATGTCCCGCAGACGACAAGCTTCCAGACGGACGATCGCCAAAGACGGAAAGTTCCAGAGCGCTTTGGTTTCGCGCCTCGTTAACACCGTGATGGTATGCGGCAAGAAGAGCACGGCGCAACGGATTGTCTATGGCGCGTTCGACAGCATATCGCAAAAAAATCCGGCGAGCAATCCGGTGGAAATTTTGCAGCGCGCGGTGGACAACGCCAAGCCGCGCATCGAGACCAAGGCGCGCCGCGTCGGTGGCGCCACGTATCAGGTGCCGCTGGAGGTGCCGTCCGACCGGCAGGCCTCGCTGGCCCTGCGGTGGATTGTGGATTTCGCGGACGCGCGCAAGGGCATGCCCATGCGCGACGCACTCGCGGCGGAAATTCTGGAAGCGTATCAAGGACAAGGCAACGCTATTCGCAAGCGCGACGACGTCCACAAGATGGCGCAGGCCAACAAGGCTTTTGCCCACTTCCGCTGGTAGGATTTCATTTGAAAATGCCCCGACCGCTGCACCGCCGGGGCATTTTCATTATTTATGGAGCAAAGTAGAATTTTTTAGACATGCGAACAGTGGCAGAAAAAGAAAAATCGTTCAACTCGCCCAAGCGTGAATACACGCTGGAGCGCACGCGCAACATTGGCATTGCCGCGCATATTGACGCGGGCAAGACGACGACGACCGAGCGCATCCTGTTTTACACCGGCCTCATCCACAAAATCGGCGACGTGGACGACGGCAACACGGTGACGGACTGGATGGAGCAGGAACGCGAGCGCGGCATTACCATCACCTCCGCCGCTGTGACGTGCTATTGGACGCAAAAGCAGACCAAGCACGGCGAAAACGAACTGCACAAGGCGTTCCTCGGGGTGCCGCATCGCATCAACATTATTGACACACCCGGTCACGTGGACTTCACCGCCGAGGTCGAGCGCTCGATGCGCGTGCTCGACGGCGCGGTCGCGGTGTTCTGCGGCGTGGCCGGCGTGCAGCCGCAATCCGAAACCGTCTGGCGGCAGGCGACCAAATACAAGGTCCCGCGCATCGCGTTCGTCAACAAGATGGACCGCACCGGCGCGAATTTTGAGCACGCCCTCGACGACATGCGCACCAAGCTCAAGGCTTATGCGTATCCGATTTTCCTGCCCATCGGCGCGGAGGACAAATTTGAAGGCGTCATCGATGTCGTCAACCAGAAGGCCATCGTTTGGGGGCCGGGCGACGTCGTCAACGAGGGCCTGAACTACGAGGTGAATGAAATTCCCGCCGCGCACAAGGAACGCGCCAGGGCTGCGCTCGCTGAATTGGTGGACGCGGTTTCCAACAAGGACGACCGGATTGCCGACCTCGTGCTGCACGAAAAACCGGTGACGCCGCCGGAGCTCAAGGCCGCCATCCGCCGGCTGACCTGCAAGATTGAGCTGGTGCCGGTGTTGTGCGGTTCGGCGTTCAAGAAAAAGGGCGTCCAGCCGCTCGTGGACGCGGTGGTGGATTATCTGCCGGGGCCGCTCGACGTGCCGCCCGCCGAGGGGATCGAGCCGGGCACCGACAACAAGGTCGTCGTTGAGACCAGCGACGCCAACAAGTTTTGCTCGCTGGCGTTCAAGCTGTGGACAGACCCGTACGCGGGCAAGCTGGTGTTCTTCCGGGTCTATTCCGGCCAGCTTGAAAAGGGCGACATGATTTACAATCCGCGCACGCGCAAACGCGAGCGCGTCAGCCGCCTGATGATCATCCAGGGCAGCGAACGCAAGGATATCAGCCAGGTTCATGCCGGCGACATCGCCGCGCTCGTCGGCCTGCGCAACATCACCACCGGCGACACGTTGTGCGACGAGGACTTTGAAGTGACGCTCGAACCGCCGACGTTCCCCGAACCGGTCATCAGCATGGCGGTCGAACCGAAAACCCGCGCCGACCGCGACAAGATGTCCGAAGGTCTGCAACGGCTGGCGGAGGAAGACCCGACATTCCGCTGCTTCACGAATCAGGAAACCGGCCAGCTCATCATCGCGGGCATGGGCGAGTTGCACCTGGAAATCATCTGTGACCGGCTCAAGCGCGAGTTCAAGGTGGACGCCAACACCGGCGCGCCGCAAATCGCCTACCGCGAAACCATCACCAAATCCGCCGACGGCGAGGGCAAGTTCATCCGCCAATCTGGCGGTCGCGGTCAATACGGCCATGCCTGCGTCCAGATTCAGCCGAACGAAAAGGGCAAGGGCATCGAGATTGAAAACAAAATCGTCGGCGGCGCGATTCCCAAGGAATACATCCCGGCGGTCATTGACGGTTGTGAGGAGGCCATCAAAGGCGGCGTCCTGGCGGGTTACCAGATGATTGACGTGAAGGTGCAAATCGTCGATGGCACATTCCACGAGGTGGACTCCAACGAATTGGCCTTCAAGATGGCCGGCATTTTCGCGTTTAAAGACGCGGCCAAGAAGGCCCACATGATCCTGCTCGAACCGATCATGAAAGTCGAAGTGACCACGCCTGACGAATACCAGGGCGATCTTCTCGGCGACATCAGCCGCCGTCGCGGCCACATCGTCAGCATTGAAGCCAAACTCGGCCAGACGATTTTGAACGCGCAGGTGCCACTCGCCGAAATGTTCGGTTACGCCACCGCGATCCGGTCGCTGTCGAAAGGCCGCGCCTCCTATTCGATGGAACCGTTGACGTTCGAGCAAGTCCCGAAGAGCGTGCTCGACACGATTTTGGATGCGGCTTCCAAGAAACCCGCCGCCAGGTCGTAGCGGATTCACCATCAATTTTGCATGCGGCCTTTGGAAACGAAGGCTGCTTTGGTTCCTTATTTCAACCGCGGATCCCGCAATGCGGAACGGATTATTACATCGCAGAGACGCCGGGGGCGCGGAGGAGCGCAAAGAGAAACCGGCTCTGCGAACCTCTGCGTTCTCGGCGTCTCTGCGTTAAGCTTCATTTTCGTTTGTTTGCTGCCTCGCTGCGATGGGTTAATCCCGACAACCGAGGTTGGGCGCGTGAAGATGGTGGTAGGGACAGCGCGCAGGGCACGGACTCATCACATAGGTGACAGTTTAGACTCATCAGATGTGTGACACATGCTGTGGCCGTTATGCCACCAGCAAAGGGTTACATTTCGGTGGAGCGACGGAAGGAATTTGT
>JBEKEJ010000269.1:0-3402 GCA_050013895.1 Verrucomicrobiota bacterium
CGGGAGCAAAGAATAACAAACGCCATGCCGGTTTTTCCTGGAAAGCCCTTCCGGATTTGTCAAGGGCTTTGGCAGAAATATTCCGAAAGATTTTGCTTGAGAAAATCCCGGGCCGGGGCGATAACTGAATCGAAATCAGTGAACGTTCTTTGGCAGCAAAAGCAGATTTACCCGGCCCTGTGCGTGATTAGTAACTAATCCTTGAACCGTAAATAAGCGATCCAGGAGCCCGAGCCGTGGTTGTGGCCGACATGCCTTTGTTGGAAGTCGAAAGCAACCGGGCAGGTTCCACATGTTGTAAAACATGTTCAAAGGAAACAGTTGCACACGGCAGCGGCGGGGTTTTTTTATTGCCGACACCGGATTTTTGATTGCCGATTTTATCTTGGGCAAATCCCGGGGGTTGCTAGACTTTCACCGTGCCGCGCAATGATTTGTTTTCAGCAGAGCAAAGACCGGGACCTTCGCCGGCGGCGGACCCCTCACGCCATCAGCCGCTCGCGGCGCGAATGCGCCCGCGCACACTTGACGAATTCGCCGGCCAGACGCATATCCTCGGCCCGGGACAACTGTTGCGCCGCGCCATTGAAGCCGACCGCATCCAGTCGCTGATTTTTTTCGGCCCGTCCGGCACTGGCAAAACCTCTCTGGCCCAAATCATCGCCCGCCAGACCAAAAGCAAGTTCGAGCGCCTGAGCGGCGCGGAATCCAATGTGGCCGACATGCGCCGCGTCCTGTCCGCCGCCGCCAACCGCCTCGAAAACACCGGCCAGCCGACGATCCTGTTCATTGACGAAATCCACCGCTTCAACAAGGCGCAGCAGGACGTGCTGTTGCCCGACGTCGAAAGCGGCGTCGTGCGGCTCATCGGCGCGACCACGCACAATCCGTTCTTCTTCGTCAACTCGCCGCTCGTCTCACGCTCCCAGATTTTCGAACTGCGGCCGTTGAGCGAAGCCGAGCTATTCCCGCTGCTGCAACGCGCGCTGGCCGACACAGAACGCGGACTCGGTTACCTGAAGATTCGCGCCGATGAAAACGCCCTGCGCCATCTCGCCCAAATATCCGACGGCGACGCGCGCAAGGCGCTCAACGCGCTGGAGATCGCCGCGCTCACGACCGCGCCGGATAAAAAGGGCGTCATTCACATTGATCTGGCCGCTGCCGAGCAAAGCATCCAGAAAAAGGCCGTGGTGTATGATGACGAGGACGCGCATTACGACACGATTTCCGCGTTCATCAAGGCGATGCGCGGCAGCGACCCGGACGCGGCGCTGTACTGGCTGGCCAAGATGATTCATGCCGGTGAAGACCCGCGGTTCATCGCGCGGCGGATTGTGATTTGCGCGGCGGAAGACGTGGGCCTGGCCGATCCCATGGCGCTGGTGCTGGCCAATGCGGCGTTGTCGGCGTCGGAATTTGTCGGCTGGCCGGAAGCGCGCATTCCGCTGGCGGAAGCGACGGTCTATATCGCCACCGCCAACAAAAGCAACAGCGCGTATCTCGCGATTGACGCGGCGCTGGAAGACGTCAAGTCGGGCCGGACGCTGCCGGTGCCGGAACACCTGCGCGACACGCATTACCAGGGCGCGGAACGGCTCGGTCACGGCAAAGGCTACGAATACGCGCACGACCATCCCGGCCATTTCGTGGCGCAGGATTATCTCGGCGTGGACAAAATTTATTACGAACCGACCGAACAGGGCGTGGAAAAGAAAATCAAGGAGCGCGTCGAAAAATGGCGGGCGGATTTTGCCAAAGCCAAAAAATCCAAAACTTGACGACGGATGAACATGGATAAATTTAACGCGGATTGCGCGGCAACCGCAATATTTGGACTGCGGCGGGAAGCGCAGCGCCACGCCGCTTTCGGAGGCTGGTGGACGTGCGAAAAGCGGTGTCGCCGCTACGCTCTGCCACCGCACTCCAAATCTTTGTCAAAAATGTGTGAACCTGCGTCATTGTATTACGGATTGAGAAAATCGATTGAAGGCAGTGTGCGTCACTCCGCCCACGCTCAGCAGTGTTGTCACGGAGGAGAGGTGCGCGCCGAGATTTGTAAGCGAACGAGCCGCGGACGGTGGACTGTCCGCCCTGTCGGTCAAACGGTGTTTCGTCCGTACTACAATGACGAATATCTTTCTTTTCCTGGCAAACAATTGGCCGCGAAAGAACGCAAAGAACACAATAGGAGTCACTTACATCTTTGCGTTCCTTGCGTTCTCTCGCGGCTATTCCCTGTGGTTGCGGCGAAAGCCGCGCTGGGTTTATCTTTGTCGATCCGCGGTTATCCTGAACTTATTGTTAACTAAGTATGCAACCCGATATACAAGCGGCCAAGGCCGCGCTCCGAAAACAGATCCGCGCCGCGCTGGAAAGCATTTCACCGGTGGCGCGCGCCGCCGCGTCCGCCCAAATTCGAACGCGGCTCAAGGAACAGCCATTCTGGCGAAACGGGGCATCCGTCCTGTTTTTTGCGCCGATGCTCGATGAAGTGGACGTGTGGCCGCTGCTGGAAGAAACCCTGGCCGGCGGAAAGACCGCCACGCTGCCCCGTTTTGATCCCGTGAGCAACGATTACCTTGCCTGCCGCGTGCAGAACCCACAAATTGAAGTTGGGCCCGGACAATTCGGCATTCGCGAGCCGAAGGCGGGTTGTGCTGAAATTCCGCTGGAGCGCCTGGAGTTGATTCTCGTGCCGGGGGTCGCGTTTGACCTGCGCGGCGGCAGGCTGGGCCGGGGCCGTGGTTTTTACGACCGCCTCCTGCTTGAAATTCACGGGATCAAATGCGGTGTTGCCTTTGATGAACAAATCGTGGACGCGGTTCCGGCGGGCAGGCTCGACGTGCGGATGGATTTTGTTTTGACGCCGACGCGGTGCGTCAAAGTTGAGGAGTAATTACTCGTGCTGCGTATTCAACATGCCGCCCATGCCGTTTTCCCAGTTTTGCGGCGTGTTCCACGGGCGGACCGACGCGTTTTCCGGATCATCCGTTGCGCAACCGCTCACCCCGGCTAGAATTGCGCCCAACGCGAGCAGGCACAGCCAGTTGACGGCCCGGCGTTTCATGTCAGGAAGCCGGATGCGCAGGACTGACCTCATCGCCTTCAATCACATCGCCAAGCTTCCAACCGGGGACGATATTGGCAATACAGCTGTCTCTTTGAATGCTGCGCACGATGACCTTGGCGACAAGTTTGCCATCGCGGCTGACGAGAAGTTCGCCGTCCTCTTTGACGCCCTGGCCATCGCCGATGTTCAGCACGACAAAGTCCCATTTGGGATCTACCGCCACAATCTTGCCCCTCAAGTTCGCGGGCAGCGTAACGACAAAGTTTGTCCCCATAATCTCAGCGATCTGGTTTTTCATCCGGTCAATGGTGCGGCTCATCAAAAGCTTT
>JBEKEJ010000270.1:0-3390 GCA_050013895.1 Verrucomicrobiota bacterium
TGATGTTCGCGCTGTTCATCGGCTGGATCATTTATTTCTTTTACGCGCTTCACCGGTTCCGCCAGTCGCGAAATCCGAAGGCCGATTACGTGGGCGTCAGAAGTCACGCCTCGAATTATCTCGAACTCACCGTGGCCGCCATCGAAGCCCTGCTTTTGATCGTCATCGCCGTGCCGCTTTGGGCGAAAAATGTGGACCAATTCCCGCCTGCCAGCGAATCCACCGTCGTTCAGGTCGTCGCGCAACAATTTGCGTGGAACGTGCGTTACGCCGGGCCGGATGGTGCTTTTGGCAAACAGGACATGAAATTTGTCACGGCGGACAATGTGTTTGGCGTGGACCCGGCGGACTCGAATGGCAAGGACGACATCCAAACGCTGAATGAAATCCATGTCGTCGTCAACAAACCGGTCATCATTTACCTGAGTTCGAAGGACGTGATTCACTCGCTGAAAATCATTGCCATGCGCGTTTGTCAGGACGCGATTCCCGGGCTGCGGATCCCGGTGTGGTTCACGCCCACGAAAACCGGCCGTTACCAGATCAACTGCGCCCAGCTTTGCGGCAATGGGCATTCGGCCATGTCGGGCGGCTTTCTGATCGTCGAAAGCCAGGCGGAATTCGACCAGTGGCTCAAATCCAAGAGCGGCGCGGCCACCAGCTTTGAATAAATTTGACGCGCCAAGGTGCGCGTGGCCAAATTGCGCCGGGCATGGACGAAATTTCTCAACGGCTCCCGCGGACGCTTTGGATCGGCGTTCTGCTGTTTGTCGCCCTCCTTTGCGTCGCATATGTGCTGTCGCTGTCGGAACTCAACAACCCGCGCCGCCATCCTTTGCCCGTGCTCGGGCCTGTCGCGGACTTCACGCTCACCAATCAGGACGGCCGGGTCACCACGCTCGCCGATTTGACCAATCGCGTCTGGGTGGCCGACATCATTTTCACCCGCTGCGCCGGGCCGTGCCCGATCATGACGGCGCAGATGAAATCGCTGCAGGACGCGCTGACGCCGGACAGCCGGGCCAAACTGGTGACGCTCACCACCGATCCAGATTACGACACGCCGGCGGTGATGAAGAAATACGGCGAACGCTTTGGCGCGAATTTCAACCGCTGGGAATTTCTGACCGGCGCCAAGGTGGAAATCGCCGGACTGGCTGGCGGCAGCTTGAAACTGAGCGCGGTTCCAGTAAAACCGGAAGACCAGAAAAATGCCGCCGATTTGTTTATCCACACCACGATTTTTGTCGCCGTGGACAAACACGCGCGCTTGCGCGGTATCTTTGAATCCGGAGGCGAGGGCATCGAATGGACCAATGTCCAGCCGCGCATTGTCGCCACCGTGCGCCAACTTGAGCGCGAGCGATGATTGCGATGCGCATCCATGAGCCGTCCGGGAGCGCCGGTCTCCGACCCGGCGGTTTGGCGGGAGACATTTCCACCGAGCCGGGCCGGAGGCCGGCGCTCCAACCATGAGCATCCACGATCTGCCCGCCGTCAACGCTTCGCTCAACGGCCTGAGCGCCGTCTTTCTGACCGCCGGTTTCGTTTTCATCCGCCGGAAAAGCAAAATCGCCCACCGCAACTGCATGTTGGCGGCATTCGCGACCTCAATTCTTTTTTTGGCTTGTTACGGGGTCTACCACGGCTACCGCTATTGGGTGTTGCGCATCGGGCCAACGCGATTTTTGGAACCGCAATGGTTCAAGCCGATTTATCTGTGCATTCTCGGAACGCACACAATTCTCGCCGCGGTCATCGTGCCGATGATTTTGGTGACGCTGAACCGCGCGCGATTGCAGCGTTTCGAGCTTCACAAAAGAATCGCGCGCTGGACATGGCCGCTGTGGATGTATGTTTCCGTGACCGGCGTGGTGGTTTATCTTCTGCTCTACCGGATTTTCCCGCAGCAATAAGTTGGGGCTAAGGCTTCGGCCGTATCCGTGCAGGAGAAAAATCTTTCAACCACTGATGGACCCGGCGCGGCGTAACCGCAGCCAAACATCCGGAAGCCTTAACGCTGAGATGCTGAGGACGCGGAGGGTCGCGGAGGGAATTGGGCTCAGCGAAACTCTGCGTTCTCCGCGCCTCTGCGTTGAAATAAATGCACAGGAGAGAAATACTTTCATCGAGAGTCGTGCAGAGGGACACAACCAGCGAAAGACTTCAATGTTGCAAACGAGGCCACTGATCAATGAAGGCTTCCCGGTTCCCCGGAAATGCCTTCGTTGCCCTGTCTTCATCCGTGGTTTAATCGAACAGACACGGCTTCAGCTTGACGCCGCCCACGTTGCCCAAACAAGCTGAAGCTTGAACTCCAACGCCTGCGGCAAAAGCTTGTTTTGGCGGGTGAAATCGGCGAAAACCAGCCCATGTTGTCCAGCGTCAATGTCACAATCCACCGCAGCCAATTTCCCGATGCGGTTCGCCGCGATTTGCTGGAGTCGCTTCGCACGCGGCGGGTGAACCACAAATTCCATTACGATAGCGTCAAGCAAACCCAAAAATGGCTGGCACTGCACCAAACGTATTCGCCGACGCGGAATGACGCGGACTGTCAAGCGGTGTATGAAAGGAGTTTCGAGGCTGCCGCTGCCCGAATCAAAGCGAGGAGCGTCCATGTCATCGGCCTCGGTTGCGGCGGCGGGCAAAAGGACACGCGCCTGCTGAAGCTGCTGAAAGGCGGCAAAAAGGTGGTTTTCTACGCGCCGTGCGATGTGAGCACGGCGATGGTTTTGACCGCCCGTCAGGCCGCACTGGCGGTTTTACCGGAGAAGAATTGTTTCCCCTTCGTCTGTGACTTGGCCACCACGGACGACTTGCCTGCTGTTCTCGATTCACGCATCACGCATCACGCATCACGCATCGTCACTTTCTTCGGCATGATTCCGAATTTTGAGCCGGAGCAGATTCTGCCGAAGTTGGCGTCACTAATCCGGCCAAACGATTTTCTGCTGTTCAGCGCGAACCTGGCGCCGGGCAAAAATTATGCTGCCGGGGTGAAAAAGGTTTTGCCGCAATACGACAATCCGCCCACGCGCGACTGGTTGATGACGTTTCTCCTCCACCTCGGCATCGAGCGTGGCGACGGCAGGTTGCGCTTCAAAATCGGGACTGATTCAGCCAGCGGCCTGAAACGTATTGTGGCCGAGTTTCGTTTCACCCGCCCGCGCCGGATTGAAATTGACGGCGAAGTTTTTGAGTTTCGGCGTGGTAAAGGCATCCGGCTTTTCTTTTCGTATCGTTACACGCCGGAACGTGTTTGCGAGATTCTCGCGGATTACGGTCTGGAGGTTTGTGGGCAATGGATTGCGAGATCCGAAGAGGAAGGTGTGTTTCTTGTGCGACGTAGCGGCGTCTCGGCAGAGCGCCGCTGAATTCTTTTTTTAA
>JBEKEJ010000271.1:0-3295 GCA_050013895.1 Verrucomicrobiota bacterium
AATCTCGCGCATTTTGGCGATGACCTTTTGTTTCGTCGATTCGTCGTCAATCACGGCGGTCTTGATGTTGTCAATGCCGCGCGTTTTGGGCGCCGTCCGCGCCGCCGCAACCATCAGGGCGGCAACTTGCAACGCCGCCGATTTTTCCAGTTCTGCCGACTTTTTCATGGCGGAACAATACAAATTGAACCGTCAACGAACAAACATTTTGGTGATGGACCGCTTTGGATGTTGTAGTGTCGGCGCTGTGCGCCGATTTCGAGCCAGAGGCTCGACGCTACATCAAATTCGGACACAATCTTTTACGGATCCAAATGGTAACGGCGGTTCATATAATACTCGTCCGCCACCTGGAAAATCGCCTCGGCGTCCTTTTCCAGTTCCAAGTCGTCAGGGGTTGGGCGTGGCGTCAGTTCCAAATTCACGACGTGCGGGTCGCCGGCGTAAAATTCCACGGTCTTTTGCAGGCCGAGCACCACCAACCGGTCGCGCGCGAACAACCCGATGTCGCGGTTGTGATTCAGCAGGGCGTGAAACGTGTCCGGCGGGTCGTGCAGCAGATCGCGTCCAAGGAACAGGGATTTATACGGTCGCCCCAGCAAACCGAGCACCGTCGGCGGCACGTCCAGCGAACAGCCGAGCGCGTGGATGCGTCGCGGCTGCGGCACCACCGCCGGGCCGAGAATCACGAGCGGAATTTCGTAGGAAAAAATCGGGATGTCCTGGCTGCCATAAACCCGCGCGCCGTGGTCGGCAACGACGACAAAAATTGTGTTCGTCCAGAACGTTTCCTGTTTCGCCGCCTGGAAAAACTGGCCGAGGCACCAGTCGGTGTATTTGACGACGTTGTCGCGCGTGCCGTTCGGGTCTTCGGGAATGCGGCCTTTCGGATAGGTGTATGGCTTGTGATTCGAGACCGACAGGATGGTGGCGAAGAACGGCCGGTTGGTCCGGCTCAACTCGCGGAATTCCCGGATGGCGCCGGCGTAAATGTCCTCGTCACTCACGCCCCAGACATTTTCGAACGCCGGGTTGGGGAAATCCTTCTGGTCAATGATGCGGTCATAGCCGTTGGCGACGAGAAATGGCTTCATGTTGTCGAAGGTGGCGTGTCCGCCGTAAATGAACGACGCCTCGTAACCTTCGCGCTTGAGCACGCGCGCAATGGTCTCGACGTTCTCCGAGCGGTCACGGTGGACGATGGCGTCGCCGGGCAACGGCGGGAACGACGACAACGCGCCTTCCATGCCGCGCACCGTGCGGTTGCCGGAGGCGTAGATGTTGTCGAACAATAACCCTTGCTGCAAGGCGAGCCGGTCCATTTCCGGCGTCACCGAATTCGTGCGCCCGAGGCACCCCCAGAATTCCGAGCCGAGACTTTCTTCGAGCAGTATGACGACGTTGAGGCGCGGGCGGCCCGGGTCGCCGGCAATTTGCCGCGTGATGTCGTCGGGACCGCCGGTGAATGTCGCGTTGGTGGACGAGAGCATCCGATGCAAACGGGCATAGGCTTCGTCGCGCGGAATGGTTTTGTAAAAGGCAGGGTAGTCGAGATCGCGCGTCCACGCGGCGGCGAAAAAGGAAACTGCGCCGTTGTTGGCGATTTCATTGAGCGTGCGGTCTTCGCTGACGTGCGGCGGATTCAAATTGATCGTCCGGCTCAAACCGAAGAAAAGAATCAGCGCGCCGGCAAACCAGAGGAATCGCGTGCCCGCCCAGACGGGTTTGGTCCACATCGTGCGGAACAGCCGTCCGGCGAGCCACATCCACGCGGCGCCCACGAGCAGGCAGCCGGCGACGACCGCGGGCACCGGGTAGGCGTCCCAGATGTTGATGAAGACTTCGCGCGGATAGACGAGATAATCCACCGCGACCGGGTTGAAGCGCGACTTGAATTCCTGGAAGAAATAAAATTCCGCCGCCAGCAGGAAGACCTGCACGCCCCACAGCAACGTCATGAAGAACCGGAACCAAAGACGGTGGATAAGCGAGGCGAACGGGCGGTTGCCGATGAGGAAGCACCAGAACAGCGGGGGCAGCATGAACCAGAGGGCGGCGATGACATCGCGGTAAAAACCGGCGCCGAAGGCCAGCAACACGTTCCAGGGCGGCGCGGACGGGGGGCCGAAGTTCGCCAGCAGCACGGCGCGCAACGCCGTGAACGCGGCCAGCAGCGAGAAAAAGCAGAACGCCAGGAAGTGGTAGCGCGAGCGCGGTTTCCTCTGGAAACGCGATACGGGATGTTTGTTCATCAATTTGGAATTCTGACAGGCGGAGCTTAGAGGCGTTCAGCATTCCGGCCAAGCCGGTTTTCGGACGTAACCGTTCAAATCCCGTGACACGAAGCGGGTGTGCGGACCGGACCAAGAGGTTGAAATTGAATTGGTGCCAGAGGAGGGAATTGAACCCCCGACCAAAGGCTTATGAGGCCTTCTGAATAGTCAATAACTACGCGGTTACAATGCCATAAAAAAATCAATTGCCATCCAGTTGCCAACGCCAAAGCTATATGCTAGAATGGGAAGTAATGAAAACGCCGCGAAACCGATTCAGAGTTTTACCGTTCGTCAACGAACGCACCGGGAGCGAATCTTGGCGCGTTACTGGCACGAAGCGCGACGGCACGCGCATTCGTGAGAACTACGCAAATCCGAACGACGCACAATATCGGCAAGTCGAACTTGAAGCCGAATTCCTCGCCCGGCAAACCGATACGGCATTGCGCGCCACCCGACTGACTGACGTTCAGATTCGCCTCGCCGAACTCGCTTTTTCCAAATTGTCAGATGATGCCGACCTGCCGCGCGCCGTGGATCACTGGTTGAAGCACGGCAAACAGCATCATGTGGCGGAATCGCCGCGAATAGACGAAGCGGTGGAAAAATTCAAAGCGTGGCTTGACGACGAGCCAAGCGATAACGGCAGCAACGGAATTTGCACCTTGCGCGAGCATTCCCGAACCGGATTGCGGGTGCGGGTCAACATCTTTGCCAACGGCATCGGCAACCTGCGCGTCAATGACATCACACCGGACATCGTGGAGAATTTTCTCGGCAAATTAAACGTTTCCAATATCACGCGCGACAATTACCGCCGCGCAGTCTCGCGTTTCTTTAGCTGGTGCATCCAGAGGCCGCGCCGATGGACAGTCGTGAATCCGTGCCGCGAAATCAAGTTTGAGAAAGGCGAAAAAGCACCACCCGCTATCCTGACCGTCGAAGAATGCAAGGCATTGCTCAAATCTGCGGAGACGGAGGGAATTGCACCGTATGTCGCCGCCTGTTTGTTCGCTGGC
>JBEKEJ010000272.1:0-3264 GCA_050013895.1 Verrucomicrobiota bacterium
CAACGAGTCCCTCGACAAAATGGGCGAAGCGGCCGCCGCCGGTCACGTTGAACAGATTAAGGCTCTACGAGGCGCGTGGGACAATGTTGAGATAGGCATGGCTAAATACTTCGCCGACCTACAGGCGGCAGCTCAGGACAAAGACCCAACCAAAACACTGATCGAAAATCTCAAAAAACTTCAGGACGAGCAATCCAAAGCTGAATTGGAGGAGATGAAACTCCTGGGGCGGCCGCAATCGCAAATTGATGCCCTCAAGGACGAGCACGACAAAAAGACGGTGCGGTTGCTTCAGGAGGAGCGCAATATGCGGGTGGCGGACATGGCCAACGCACACTTTGCTGTTGACAAAGATAAAGAGCGCGCCGCACTTGCCGATGCCCGCATGGACTCTCGGAAAAATGAACGCGACACGCTCCAAAAAGCCGCGCCGGACTTGGAGAAACAGGCCGAGGCCGCCCGACAGACGATAAGCGCCGCGCAGGCGGCCCTTAGTCCCGGAGGCACCGCAATGCTGAATCCTTTCCAGGCTGCGACTGAGCGGGGAACGTTGGCTAACGCTCGGGCTGACCTGGATCGAATTCAAAACGAGCAGAAGCTCAACACCGCCCGGCAGAAGGAAATTCAGAACCAAAATCTGGCCGATCAAATTGCAAAGGAAGAGGCCGACAAAAAGCTGGCCGCCGACCAAGCGGCGGCCGTAGCCGCGCAAAGCCGCATCACTGAGTTGAGCGGACCCCAAGGCGAAATTGCGCAAACCGCGCTGCGTGAAGGGGCGGCCGCTAGCAGCCGCGCCGCGAGCGAAATCATAAACCAAGCGACAGACCTTGTCAAAAATCATGCCGCCCAATTCGCTGATATTGTGGCCACACTGCGTTATTACAACACGCACGCCGGAAGCGTGAACAGTGAGGTGACTGCGTTAAAAAATGAGATGGCTCGACACGCAGCGGATATTGAGGCGATCAAATTCGCCCTGCCCAACACCTCGCACTAATGACCAATAGAGTCCAACTCATTCCGCAGGCCAATCCCCACACGGGGTCCGGCCAGATGCGGGAGTTCACCGCCGCGCAGATTGCCGCTATGTTGGGAAAAACGCCGCAGGCCGTGCGAAAGCTGCTGCGCGATGTCCGGCCGTCTGCCGTGCGAATTGTCGCCGGGAATGGGGCAGCTGCGTGGACTGTAGAACAATTGCCAGCCGGCTTGCGCAACTGCCTGGCAATTGAAGCCGTGCGGAAAAGTTGCAAAGGCGACAACTTGATCCAAAGAGTCGAAACGCTCCTCTCGATGGCGCGTCGGCAGTGGCAGCCTCCAATTCCCCTGGACAAAATTCACGATGACTGCATCGAATACGCCACAAAACTCCGCGAGGCGTTGAAGCCCTGGCTGATTCAGCAACACGATCCGCATTTGTCCACGGCGGAATTGGAAAGCCGTGGCGTCGAAGATTATCGGCGCGTTTTTGGAAATCGAATCACAACCCGCTATTGGCGCGAATTATTCACGCGGACACTCCGCCACGACAATGGCGCGGAAGAGTGGAACCGGCTCGAATTATATTTGCCGGATCGTTTGAAGCAAAAATCCACGCCGGCTGGCGTCGTGCCTGAAGCGCTGGCCGCAGATTTTGCCGAGCTGGAATCCTATATCTCCGCTTGCACCAATCCGCACGCCCCGAACCAATCCGAGCGCGCCGGCGTCTGGACTCTGGCGCTGCAAAAATTCACGGCGCTGGTGAATGCCGATGAATCCGAAAAATCTGCCGCGCGCCGCGTGAGGCAATTTCTATTTGGGCGTGCCCCATTTCTGGCCGCGTCGCGTGATGCGTTGCTGAAAGCGTTCAATCGCAAACTTGGATCGCTGGAAAAATCCAACGGCGACGTGAAGGCGCTGCGCGACGGCCGCGAGGAAAATGGAGCAAGGTTTGCCCTGCCGGACGCCGACCGTGATCTGCTCATTCATCGCGCCACGTTCTACTATCGCGGCGACATCACTCCGGCCTGGCGTGATTTATTGCGTTCCGGTTTCTCACCAGCGGTCATTGAACGCTACGCGGGTTGCGCGGCCAACAAATCCCATGTGCCGGCCAGCGTGAGGGATTCAGTCGCGCCGGAAGTGGAAATCCTGACGGTGATGCAACAGGGACCGCGCGCGTTTGATGCCATTAAGGGGCACGTCACGCGCAGCTACGATGGAATTTCCTCTTTACAATGCATGTCCGGTGACGATTTCACGCTCAACACTTATTTTTACGTCCCGGACGGGCACGGTTGGTTTCAACTCACGCGCGGCCAGGTGATCCTCTTCATTGATTTCCGCACGCTCCGGATTTTGGGCTGGGCGTTGGAGCCACACAAGAGCTACAGCTCGCTGACGATCCGCAGTCTTTGCACGCACGTCTTTGGTGAATTTGGCGCGCCGGAAATTCTCTACTTTGAGCGCGGCCTTTGGAAAAACGCGACTTTGCTGAAGGGCAAAACTGACCCGTTCGACTTCACGGAAATCAGCCAGGGCTTGCGCGAGTTTGGAATCAAATTTATTCACGCCGTCCGGCCCCGCACCAAGGCTGTTGAGCGCGTCGGCGGTATGTTCCAGGACATCGCCGAAGCCGAGCCAGGTTACAGCGGCCGCGATGAACGCCGCGACGCGCCAGAATCGTTGCGCAAACAGATGGCAGAAGTCGAGGCGCGCAAAGTTCATCCGTCGAAGTACTTCTATTCTTTCGAGCAGTGGAACCGGCGCATCGGCGAGCTGGTGAAGCAATACAACGCCGAACCGCAGCAAGGCTACATTCTGGCCGGCATGTCGCCGGACCAGGCTTTTGAGGCGCACATGGACCGGGATAATCCGACGCTGCAATTCAACGCTGCGATGCGCTATTTGCTCGCCCATGACAAACGGCTGGCGCGCGTCACGCTCAATGGCGTCACGATCCAGATCGGCAAACAGAAATTCAACTATCGCGGACGGGAAATCGCGCACCTGGCCGGCCGGGAAGTGCTCGCCTGGTTTGATCCAGAGAATCCCGAAACACTGGTGGTTACGAATCCCGACCGGACGAATCCGATTTGTGTTTCGCGCTCACAACAGCCCGGCGCACTGGAAAGCCTGACCGATCCGGACGCCCGCACGCTGGGCCGGGAGTTGGCGCGCATCGAGGGCCAGGCGTCCTACATGAAGACGCGCTTCAATGTCGTCAGGGCGAAATTCCCGCTGCCCCAACGGCAATTGCTGGCCGATGCCAAAGGCGACTTGCTTGGC
>JBEKEJ010000273.1:0-3232 GCA_050013895.1 Verrucomicrobiota bacterium
ATGCCGGTGAGGAATCTTCCCAGAAAACCGCCGAAGACCGTGCCGGCCACGTAGGCGGCCATGACCGTGCCAACGCGACCGGCAAATTCCTCGTTGATGTAAGCCATCATCACGGCGATGACGCCGGGCACAAATAGTCCCTGGGCAAAACGCCAGAAGATGAGCGCGTGCAGGTTTTGCGAAGTGGCGGCCAGCAGAGTCGGGACCGACAAGGCGAAGAGCGCGGGAACGATGACCTTCTTGCGTCCGATGGTTTCCGCGACCAGGCCGGTGACCGGCGCCATAAGCGCCACCGCCAGAGTGAGGGCGCCCACCGTCAGGCTGACTTCAAGCTCGGAGGCGTGAAAAAGGCGTTGGAAAAACGGCAGCAAAGGCTGGGTGCAATACACATTCAAAAATGTGCAGGCCCCGGCAATCATCACCGCAATAATGGCTGACTTGAATGATTTCTCCGTCCGCGCTCCCGGAGTCACAACCCCATTCATAAATTCCTGATGATGGGCATAAACCGGGCAAAAGAAAAATCGAAAACACCGCGCCTCTTCCCCGATGCGCCCCGGCGGTTGTTTTGAAGGCGTGAATCAGTTAGCTTCAAACCGTGATTTACGACGCGTCGTTGGATGAGTTGCGGCAAAAGGTCTGGGATGGCCGGCGCATTAATCAGGCCGAAGCCGTGCGGCTGTATCGGCTGCCGCTCGAGGAACTCGGCGCGCTCGCCGACCGCCGCCGGCAACTGGCCAAGGCGAAGGATTTCAACGGTCGCGGCAACGACATCGTCACCTATATCGTTGACCGCAACGTCAATTACACCAATGTCTGCAATGTCTATTGCAAGTTCTGCGCGTTCTACCGTGTGGAAAAGGACGACGACGCCTACGTCATCACGCTGGACGAGATGGACAGAAAAATCGAGGAGACCATCGCGCTGGGCGGCACGCAGATTTTGATGCAGGGCGGGCATCACCCGAAGCTGACTAAACAGTGGTATCTCGATTTGCTGTCGCACATCAAAGGCAAATTCCCGCAGGTGAACATTCATGGGTTCAGCCCGAGCGAGTTTGTCCATTTCCGCGAAGTGTTTAACGAGCCGCTGGAGAAAATCATTTCCGATTTCAAGGCGGCGGGGCTGGGCTCGATACCCGGCGGTGGCGGGGAAATCCTCGTGGACCGCGTGCGCCGGCGCATTTCGCCGCTCAAGGCGATGAGCGACGACTGGCTGGAAGTCATGAACGTGGCGCACCGGCTGGGACTTTACTCCTCAGCCACCATGATGTTTGGGCATGTGGAAACGGCGGAAGACAGGATCGAACATCTGGAGCGGTTGCGGCAGCAGCAGGATAAATCTTTAAGCTATGTTAACGCACCCCTCGCCCCGTCCCTCTCCCCGCAGGGCGTGGAAAGGGTGTCCGAAGGACGGGAGAGGGGAACTTCACCTGGTTGCTTCACCGCGTTCATCTGCTGGACGTTCCAGGCTGAGCACACGAAGTTGAAGGCGCCGACGGTTGGCGCGCACGAATATTTGCGGACGCAGGCGCTGGGCCGGATATTCCTCGACAATTTCACGAACGTGCAGAGTTCGTGGGTGACGCAAGGCCAGGAAATAGGGCAGGTCGCGCTCAAGTTCGGCGCGAACGACCTCGGCAGCATCATGATTGAGGAAAATGTCGTGAGCCAGGCCGGCACGACCTTCCGCATGACCGTTGTCGACATGCGACGGCTCATCAAAGACCTCGGCTACGAACCGCACCAGCGCGATAACTGGTATCGGCTGGTGAATTGAGCTGGAGTTGATGCTTCAGCGTGTCCTGGTCGACGCAGCCCGAAGTCTGAATGCCAGCGCCGCGTGTTTTTACGAAGGTTTTTCTTGCCGGGCCGGTAGCTTTGCTCAAACATTTCGGCAATGACAAAAGTTCTCCTTTTGGGATTGGGCCGCTGGGGCGCCAATCATTTGCGCAACCTCAACTCGATGCCAGTCGAGCTTTACGTGGCTGAAATCGGCGAGAAACAACTCGAGCCGGCGCGCAAACTCAACCTTCCCGCCGCGCGCCTCACGACGAATTACCAGGACTTTGCCGGCAAGGTGGATTGCGCCGTCATCGTCACGCCCGCCCAAACGCATTTTTCACTCTGCAAGGAATTTCTCGAAGCCGGCAAAGATGTGTTTGTGGAAAAGCCGCTGACGCTGGCGAATGAAGAATCCAGGCAACTCGCGGAAATCGCGGCGAAACGCAAACGCATCCTTCAGGTCGGGCACATCCTGCGCTTTGATCCGGCGACGCTTTGGCTCCGCGACGCGGTGCAGTCCGGCCAGTTCGGCCGCGTGAACATGCTCCGCGGCCATTTCGGCGGATTCAAACGCCCGCGCAACGACAGCGGCGTGATGTTCGCCGACGGCATCCATTTCGTGGACCTGTTCAATTTCATCCTGGGCGCGCTGCCGAAAAGCGTGCTGGCGGTGCACCACGATTTCATCGGCCGCGGCATGGACGACGTTTCGCTCGTTTCGATGGAATATGAAACCCCGCGCGGCAAGACCTGGGCAACCGTCGAGAACGACTATTTCATTCCCGGCAAATTCCGCGAAGTCATCGTCTGCGGTGACAAGTTGAGCGCGGTTTGCGATTACAACGTCGCGCAATACAAGATCAAAACCTACGAGAACAATCACGTCCGTGACGGCAACAATTTCAAGGCGACCGAAGGCATCGTGACGCAGATTGAAACGCCGCCGGAGGAGCCGTTGCTGGCCGAGCTGCGCGCATTCGTGGATTCGGTGCAAACCCGCAAAGCGCCGCGCGCCGACGGCTGGGCTGGATACGATTCCGTCCGCGTGATGAACGCCGCGCTGGAATCCGTGAAAACCGGCAAAGCCGTTCGACTGTGAAAGAACTTCAACCACGGATGGACACAGATGCACACAGATGAATCCATTTTGCCGAGCAGCCGCAAAATTAAATTCATTGCAGTCAGCATTCCGTGCCTTTTGGTTTTGTATGCGATGAGCATCGGGCCTATGGTTAAAATGGATGATTGCGGCATGATTAGCGAGCGAACCGGCAACGTCCTTAAGGTCATTTATGCACCACTAGCGCTGCTTGAACCAATTCCGGGCACGAGGTCGCTTCTCAACTGGTATGTTTTTCACGTTTGGAATTGCGACACGATGGGCGACAACACTCTTTAACCTTAGAAATCCGTGTTAATCCGTGTCCATCCGTGGTTAAATACAGAA
>JBEKEJ010000274.1:0-3222 GCA_050013895.1 Verrucomicrobiota bacterium
ATTGAAAATCCCTACGCGGCGCCGGCCACCAACGAAATTGCCGCGTTGCCAGGCGTGATCAGTTTCCTGCCATGGGTGGACCACACCAGCGAGGCGGACTTGGTGCGGCAACAGCAGCAAAACATGACACGCATTGACCTCATCAACCCGCCATCGCCGTTTGGACCGGCGCGGAGCCAGATCCACAAAAACGGTGATGACAACAACAACGATGATGATTCCGTGCCGCCGAGCGCGGTCCGACCACAAAAGCCGGTGATTCGCGACCCGGTTTTGGCGCGCGCCGTGGATTTGATCAAGGGGCTCGCGATCTTGCGCCATCAATCTTAATCGCAATCTTTTTCTTAATCATAATCGTGAAGACATCAACAGATTAAGATTACGATAACAATTCAGATGAACCTTTCGGGTTGACGATTCGCAGTTCGCCACTCACCTTGAACATTGCGCGGCATGAAAACCATTCTGTTCATTTGCACCGGCAACGTCTGTCGCAGCCCGATGGCCGAAGGGCTTTTTCGCCAGGTGGCCGGCGGGCGCGGGGATTTCCGCGCCCTGTCGGCGGGACTCGGCGCGGTGAACGGCCAGCCGCCGACGCCGCATGCGGTGGCGGCCATGCGCGAACTGGGCATTGACATTTCCGGACACCGCAGCCGGATGCTGACGGCGGAGCTGGCGCGGCAGGCGGATTACATTTTTGGCATGACGCACAGCCACGTGGACACGATTGCGCTGTTGTATCCGCCGGCGGAGGAAAAGACGTTTTTACTGCGCGAATTTGAGGAATCGCTCGAACCCTTTGAAAAAGACATCAGCGACCCGATTGGCAGTTCCTACGAGGTGTATGTGAATTGCCGCAACCAGATCAACCAGGGCATTGCGTCGCTTTTGAAATTTATGGAACAACACGAAACCGTGTCCGCCCCGCCGGCGGCCAAAACCATCCAGACAACGAACTTTGCGCTCGGAGCCGATCACGGCGGCTTCGAACTGAAAGCAGCGTTGAAACAACATTTGCAGCAACGCGGCTTGAGCGTCATGGATTTTGGCGCGGAATCGAAGGAGCCGGCCGATGATTATCCCGACTTCGCCCAGCCGGTGGCACTGGCCGTCGCCACCGGCCGGGCGGAACTGGGCCTGCTCATCTGCACCAGCGGGGTCGGCATGTGCATCGCTGCCAACAAAATTCCCGGCGCGCGCGCCGCGCTCGTGGCCAATGAACAGGCCGCGGCGCAGGCACGACAGCATAACGACGCGAACGTGCTGTGCCTCAGCGGGAAAAGCACCCCGCCCGAATTGGGCCGGAAGATTCTCGACGCTTTCATCGCCGCGAAATTTGAAGGCGGCCGCCACGAACGCCGCGTCAACAAAATGGACGTGCGGTCCGCCGCCCCGCAACTCCGCCTGCGCAACGTGGACCCCGCCGTGGCCGAATTCATCGAGCGCGAGCGCGTGCGCCAGCAGGAAAACATCGAGTTGATCGCGTCCGAAAATTTCACCAGCCCGGCGGTCCTGGAAGCCCAAGGCTCCGTGCTCACGAACAAATACGCCGAGGGCCTGCCGAAGAAACGCTGGTATGGCGGCTGCGAAAACGTGGACGGCGTCGAGCAACTGGCGATTGACCGCGCGAAAAAACTGTTCGGCGCGGAACACGCCAACGTCCAGCCGCATTCCGGCAGCCAGGCCAACATGGCCGTCTATTTTGCCGTGCTGAAACCCGGCGACAAGATGCTCACGATGAACCTGAGCCACGGCGGACATTTGACGCACGGGAACAAGGTGAATTTTTCCGGCAAATTTTTTGAAATCGTCCACTACGGCGTGCGTAAGGACGACGAACGGATTGATTACGACCAGCTCGCCGCCCTGGCGCGCGAGCACAAGCCGAGGATGATCACCGTCGGCGCCAGCGCGTATCCGCGCATCATTGATTTCCAGCGCATGGGCGAAATCGCCCGCGAAGTCGGCGCGTATCTGCTCGCCGATATCGCGCACATTGCCGGCATGGTTGCGGTGGGCATCCATCCGAGTCCGATTCCGCACGCAGATTTTGTGACGACCACGACGCACAAGACCCTGCGCGGACCGCGCGGCGGCCTGATTCTGTGCCGCGAAAAAAACGCGAAGGAAATTGATTCCACCGTTTTCCCCGGCATCCAGGGCGGACCGCTGGAACACGTCATCGCCGGCAAAGCGGTTTGTTTTCAGGAAGCATTGCAGCCGTCGTTCAAGGCGTATCAGGAGCAAATCGTGAAAAACGCGAAGGCGCTGGCTGAAGGCATGAAACACAACGGCTACCGGCTCGTCAGCGGCGGCACGGACAATCACCTGATGCTGGTGGACGTGGGCGTGAAAGACCTCACGGGCAAGGACTGCCAGACGGCGCTCGACGAAGCCGGCATCACGGTGAACAAAAACACGATTCCGTTTGAGACACGCTCGCCATTTCTGGCCAGCGGCATCCGGCTGGGCACGCCGGCGGTGACGACCCGCGGCATGAAAGAAGCGGAGATGGCGGCCATCGCGGACATGATTTCCGAAGTGCTGCTGGACATCAAAAACGTCGAAGCCGCGCACAAGGTCCGCGACCGCGTGCATGAGTTGACGGCGAAATTCCCGCTGCCGTATTGATTGGCGCGCAGCCAAGGCGATGTGGCGGCGGACGTCTCGTCTGCCGTAGAGGGCCGGCGTCCCGCCGCCCGGAAAGAACGATGGAAAGTTTAAGCGGTCCGGGGTTTTTTCAACGCAGCTTGTGTGTTCGCTGCGTTTTATCCGCCGGGCGGGACGCCCCGGCTCCACGGCAGGCAGGATGCCCGCCGCTACGTTGCCCGTGCCCGGTCGCAAGCGCTGCTCCATTTCCAATCCTCCGGGCGTTTGCAAAGTCCCGCCTTCACCGGATTATTTTCCACATATGCCACCAACCGCACGTGTTCAGCATCGTCGCGCACCCAGTGATCGAATGATTCCTTTTGCCAGAACGTCTCGCCGGCGCGATGCAGAAGCCTGTTCGCCCCTTTGCTCGTGTAGGATTTCCAACTGTGCAGAATTTCGCTCAAGGTATGCCCGGCCAGCGGCCAGACGATGGCGTGAACGTGATTGGGCATGACGACCCACGCGCGCAGTTCATAGCGCCGGCCGGCGAAAAATTTCAACGCACTTGCAACCAGGCCGGCCACGTCCGTCCGGCTCATCCAACACACGCCTTTGCCCGCATCAAGCAGC
>JBEKEJ010000275.1:0-3130 GCA_050013895.1 Verrucomicrobiota bacterium
AGCCCCTGATTTCCGCACGGCGAATAGAAAAATGGGACTCGTGTAACTCGTCCCTCCGATTTAACGAACCATGATCAAATTCGGCACCAGCGGCTGGCGCGGCATCATCGCGCGCGATTTCACCTTCGACAACGTCCGTCTCGCCACCCAGGCCATCGCTGACTATTTGAAGTCCACCGTCCACAGTCCATCCGCCTCCACCGTGTTACGACGCGACGAGCAGTCCACAGTAGTCATTTTAGGCTACGACACGCGGTTTCTTGGGCGTGAGTTTTCCCTCGCGGCCGCCGAAGTGCTCGCCGCCAACCGACTCAAGCCGCTCCTCTGCAATCGCGACACGCCCACGCCTGTCATCGCCTATGCCATCCGTCATCGCAAGGCCGCCGGCGGCATCAACATGACCGCCAGCCACAACCCGGCGGAGTATCAGGGCCTGAAATTTTCCACATCCAACGGCGCGCCCGCCACGCCGGAAATCACCGGGCAAATTGAGGCGAACATCGCCCGCCTCCAGTCGCAAGGCTGGTCGTTCAAAGGCGCGGTCATCGGCACGTATCCATGTCCGACGTTCGATCCGCAGCCCGCGTATTTCAAACAACTTCAGAAGCTGATTGACTTTGCCGCGCTCAAAAAGGCGAACCTCAAGATCGCCGTCGAACTCGAATACGGCACCGGCCGCGGCTATCTCGACACATTGCTCGAAAGCGTCGGCGCCAAAGTCACCGTTTTTCACAGCGAAATTAATCCATTGTTCGGCGGGCATCATCCCGAACCGAATGCCGCCGGCATGGCCGACGTCAGCAAATTTGTCCGCAGCGGCAGGGCGCAGATGGGCCTCGGCCTTGACGGCGACGCCGACCGGTTCGGCATTGTGGACAAGGACGGCACCTGGCTTGCGCCGAACCAGGTTCTTGCGCTCGCGCTGTATCATTTAAAGAAGAACCGCGGCTGGACGGGCGCGGTGGTGCGCACCGTGCCGACGAGTCATCAGGTGGACGCCGTGGCGGAATTGCTCGGCGTGAAAGTCCACGAAACGCCGGTCGGTTTCAAATACATCGGGGCGCTGATGGAAAGTGAGCCCATCATCGTTGGCGGGGAGGAATCCGGCGGCTTGAGCGTCAAGGGCCACGTGCCGGAGAAGGACGGCATTCTCGCCTGCCTGCTTATGGCGGAACTCGTCGCGACCGAAAAGAAATCGCTCGGCCGGATTTTGAAGGAACTCGCGAAACAAATCGGCGACTTTTACACCGACCGCATCAATGTCGCCATTCCTCCGGAGAAAAAGGATGCCTTGCTGGCGAAGCTCGGCGGCGGTCTGAAGAGCATTGGTGCGTTCAAGGTGGAAAGATTCATCACCACCGACGGCTACAAATTCTTGTTGCCGAATCGTGAATGGATTGCCTTCCGTGCCAGCGGCACCGAACCGCTCATCCGCTGTTACATCGAAGCGAAATCAAAGCCGAATTTGAAAAAGCTTCAGACCGCCTGCCGCGAGTTGTTGGCGGGGTAGATGGGAAGCCCGTAGGGGTGGCATCTTTGTAGAAGCGCATCGCAGAAATTCCAAAGCTCCGTTCAGGGTAAGTGAAAACGGACAGGTCAGTTTGCGTGGGGAGGAGTTCAGCGCGTTGATTCACGGGCCGGAAGTACGATCGAAAAACAGCTGGTATCGGCGCTGAAAAGATTCTCAATCGTGTTTGAACAAAAGTTTCAGGCTTGCGTCAGAGGAACGCGACCGACACCACGCTACTATTCAGCGGCACCTTTAAGGACAGCACCGTTTCCTGCTCAGCCGCCCTGGACAAGGATCTTCGATTTTGCAAGGGTAGTTGTATTGGGCTAATAAACCTGTCCCGGCGGCCCTTGCATCTGGGCGCGGTAAAACCGCGTCCCCGTGACTGGCGCGGGATCGGTGAAATGCAACATTCCCGTGCTATCGGGCTGTACCGACCCGGCCAGGGCCACAGTGCTCCAGGGACCTGTAACGACGGATGCAGCTTGCAGGACATAAGCCTGGCTCGGAAGTCCCCCAAACTGGAGCTGCACTCCGTTGGTGACTGTGATGGAGGCAGCCGGGTTCAGAAACGGTTCCCTCGCGGGACTCCACGTGCCGCCTTGCGCCAGCACCGGGTAAATAGCCGCCGGCCAGCCCTCGCTCTGATAATCGGTAAACTCACTCCATTGAAAGTTCCCCAGATCATCCACCCACATGCGTTCGCGAGGCAGATTTTGTGCAGGAGGCACTTGCAAAGGTATGGTGTTGTTGTTGTTGCCCGGCCCATACACGCTGATCCCGGGCTCGGGGCCGCCCCAGCCCTGGGTAAATTCAGCATAGGCGGATTCAATCATGTGCGGATTATGGGTCCGGTCGAACCCAATGCCAGTCATGTAACACTTGCCGATGGGATTGAGGCCCTGGTCGTAGTCCATGAGCTGGCTGACTGCGTCAATATACTTCTGGGTTCCGGTCAGAGCCCACTCCATCAGACACGGATAGGCGAACTCTCCCTGGGACGCGAAGGGTCCGTGGGCATAATTATTCTGCGTATAGGGATTGGCATTCGTGGGCCAGCCAACCGGGTACGCATCGCCATTGACGTATCCCACCTCCTTGTCGGCGGCTCCTTTGAGGATCGACTTGAAATACGCCACAATGGTCGGGTCGGTGGGCCGGTTCGTCGCTATTATATACGACATGAAGTAACTGGCCATCCAAATTTGGCCGTTATTGACGGCAAACCCACTGGCCTCGTCGTCAAAGGTGTTGGTAAAGTCATAGGTTTGGTTGTTGTAGAAGGACTCGATGTAATTACTTGAGGTCACATCCCCGGTGAGCAAATAGTACTGGATCGCATAGTAGAGCTTTTGCTGAAAGGTGCTGCTCGACCCGGCGGCGTTGTAGGCCGCGACCGCGCGGGTCTGAAAGTTCGTGCTGAGCGCGGGATTGTAGGGTTTGATGAGACGGGCAAAATTCATAAACGCCCCGGCCGCCAAGCTACTGGACCAACCGTTGTTCGTTTCAGTGCTATAGGATAAAGTGTCCTGATCGAAGTTGATCCCCCAAGCCGGTTCGTTATTGGAAGCCGTGCCAAAGGCGACTGTGCCGGAAGGCTCTTTGCTGGTGCTTTGCAGG
>JBEKEJ010000276.1:0-3129 GCA_050013895.1 Verrucomicrobiota bacterium
CTCGAAGAACGCATGTTGATTGTGCAAGGCTACCTGCACTCGGACGAGTCGCGGACCATTGAAATGACGTTGAAACGCGGTGGCCTTCGCCAGGAGACGGCTTCGGCCACGCAAGCCGGCGAAGGGGATTTTCTGCAACTGGACGCGAAGCCGAATCCTGAAACCCGGCGCACAGTCAAACGCGTCGTGCATGAAATGCTCCGGCAATCGCGCCGGCTCGGCGGCATCGTCTTGCCGCCGCTGCTGCAACTGGCCGAACCCGGCCGCGGCTTTCACTGCGGCGGCTCGTTCCCGATGCGTGAAAATCCGCAGCCGTTCGAGAGCGATTGCCTCGGACGACCACACGGCTGGACGCGCATTCACGCGGTGGACGCGACGGTTTTGCCGGGCGCGCCGGCAACCACCATCACTTTTTCCGTCATGGCCAACGCCCATCGCATCGGCTGGGAAACCGCCGAAATTCCGCAGCCGCCGGCGCTTGCCGCGCGGTAGCGCGGCGAAAGCGGGCGAGCCGGCTCGTTTTTTTGCAGTGTCGTTATTTGCTGTAACGTCGAGCCTGTGGCTCGAAATCGGCGCGCAGCGCCGACACTACAGCAATCAAATCACGACTGCATTTTTGAATGGAGCGGACTCACGTCCGCTGCTACACCATTGAAATGGGCGAGAAAAAAATCTGCGCCATCACCGGCAGCAATGGCTACGTCGGCGAACGCCTCAAGAATTATTTTGCGGCGCGCGGCTGGGAAATTCTGGAACTGACCCGCCGGCCGGGACCCGGCGCGCGCGCGGTGGTGTTCCAGCTCGGCGCGGAAATTTCCCCGCAGTCGCTTGCCGGGGCCGGCGCGCTGGTGCATTGCGCCTACGACTTCCGGCCGCGGCACTGGGAAGAAATCCGCGCAGTGAACGTGGACGGCACGCAAAAACTGTTTCAAGCCGCGCGCGCGGCGGAGGTTGGGAAGATTGTTTGTCTCTCTTCCATCAGCGCCTACGACGGCTGCCGCTCGCTTTACGGCCGGGCGAAAATGGAGATTGAGAAGATAGCACTGGACGGCGGCGCGCTCGTGATCCGGCCGGGACTGGTTTACGGCAGCGAACCGGCCGGCATGTTCGGCAAACTCGTCGCCCAGGTCCGCGAGTCATCCGTGCTGCCGGTTTTTGGCGGCGGATCGCAGGCGCAATTTCTCGTTCATCAGGAGGATCTGGCCGCGTTCATTGAAAAATTCGCCGCCGGGAAGATTGAAATGGCGCCGCGCGTTTTGACCGCCGCGCATGACCGGCCGTGGCCGTTCCGGCATTTGCTCTCGGAAATCGCGCGCGGTCTGGACAAGAAAGTCAGGTTCATTTCGCTGCCGTGGCGGCTGGTCTGGGCGGGGTTGAAAACGGCGGAGGCCTGCGGCCTGCGCTTGAATTTCCGCAGCGACAGCCTGGTGAGCCTCATGCATCAGAATCCCGCGCCGGATTTTTCGCCGAACGCGGCGGCGGGTTTGATTTGCCGTCCGTTTGAAGTTCAGAAATTGCGGCTCTAAACCGTGTCCATGCAGTGGAAAGACTTTTCAACCACGGATAGACACGGATGAACACGGATAGGAAAAGACTTCAGCGAAGCAAACGCGTTCTCTGATCAATGAGGCATTCCAGGTTCCTCGGAGAGACCGCTTGGCCTTGTCTTCATCCGTGTGTATCCGTGTCCATCCGTGGTTTGATTGGATAGATGCGGCTAAACTCCGGGCGGCCGGCGCGAAACCGTCTTCAGGCCGAGCACGCTCATGAAGAAGCTCGAAAAAACCCCTTGAACCCCAAGGATCATGAGCGTCGCCGCCGGAATCAGCCGGCGCAGGTTTTCCTCCATGGACGGCAGGAGGCCGAAGTGGGACTGCTGCCAAAGCCACAGCGCGCGCAAAAACAAAACCGTTCCCGCAATCAACACGATCAGGCCGGCGGCAATGCCCTTTTCAAGCGTGAAAATCTTGAAGACGCGGGCGAGTTTGGGGTCCTCCGGCAGCAGGCCCTCGGCGATGGCAAACACCTTGGTGAAAAAAGCGAACGCGACAAGTTGGAAGCCCACCACGACCGCCATGCACGCCATCATCAGCGTGCCGACGTTCAATTGGACGCCGTCGATTCTGATATCGTTCACCGACAGCGCGGCGGCCAAAAGGATTCCCAATGCCGAGAGCAAAAGCCCCGGCGCCAGAAACAGCCAGCGTGGCGAGTAAATGAGCATGAACCGCAAATGCCGCCAGCCGTCGCGCCACGGTTTCAGGTGCGGCGGGCGCGAGCGCCCGTCCGGGTGCAGCGTGATGGGGACCTCGGATATTTTAAGTTTCCGGAACGTGGCTTTGATGACCATTTCGGAGGCGAATTCCATGCCCGTTGTCTGCAATTCCATCTTTTCAAACGCCGCCCGGGTGAAACCTCGCATGCCGCAATGAAAATCGTGCGCGGGACACTTGAAAAAAAAGCGGCCGATGAACGACAGCACCGGGTTGCCGAGCCAACGGTTCTTCCACGGCATCGCGCCGGGCAGAATGGTGCCTCCGCCCACCGGCAGCCGGCAGCCCATGACCATGTCAAATCCCTCCTGGAATCTTTTGACAAACCGGTCCGCCTCGGAAAAATCGTAGCTGTCGTCCGCGTCGGCCATGATGATCCATTTTCCGAGGGCGGCGCGGATGCCGCCGCGGAGGGCGCTGCCGTAACCTTTTTCCTCCACCGGCACGACACGCACGCCCAGGTTTTTGGCGATGGCCGGTGAGCCGTCAGTGCTGCCGTTGTCGGCGATGATGATTTCACCGGACACGCCGGCGCGCTGGAGACCCAGCCTCGCCTTTTCGATGCAACGGGCGAGGGTCTCGGCCTCGTTCAAGCACGGCATCACGATGCTCAGTTCCACAAGTCCGGTCACGGGGTGAATTTAGCGGAAAACCGGACGGTTTGGCGAGCACCGGATTTAGCCCGAATTCCGAAATTGGGCGCGTGAAAGTGGTGGTAGGGACAGCGCGCTGGGCACGGACTCATCACATAGGTGACAGTTTGAACTCATCACATCGGTTACACTTTCTGAGGTGGGGCATGGTGGGCTGGGCGCATCGCGCCTGGATCCGAGCGATGGAGATGGCCCAGTTGCAA
>JBEKEJ010000277.1:0-3121 GCA_050013895.1 Verrucomicrobiota bacterium
CAGCGTGAGCGCATTCGAGCAAAGACCTGTATCCGAGCTGCTTGCACAAGATGACAGCTCACCAAAATATGACAAATCACAAAACACCCCGTATCTATTGGGCTTTTAACTGGACACTAGTGAGTTACACGAGCCCCCATTTTCAGAGGCGTTCGCTCAGTCAGGGGCTCGTATAGCTCGCCCCTCTGATGCTTTTGCGACGGTCCCAGCGCGCTGTCCCTGCCATTACTTGCACGCGCCCAATTTCGGATTCAGGTTTAGTTGCCTTGAAAAGGCTTGCCGCCACAGGCCAACCACGCCCCATCCGTTCCTGTCTTTCGGGTCGCAACTGGGCATCACCACCATGAGGTGGGGACGCCGCGCTGCGGCGTCCCCGGCGGTAAAGCCGCCGGAATGGTTGACCAATAGAGATTTCGCCCTGCTCGTTGCTCCCACTTTACGGGCGCGGACGGCGCAGTGCGCCGTCCCTTCCATAAAAATGGTGCTGGCGCCGAGTTGCGCCGTGTCTTTCGCAATTTACAATTTGCAGGTTGACGCAAGTCTCGGAGCACGGCAATGTCCGCCGATACCTATGAAAAATAAGTGCAACGCCTGGAACCAATTCTCCCTTAGCCGCGCAGCTCACGTCAGGCGCTCGGGGCGTCAACAAACAAATACCTGCCAGTCATTGAGTGTCAAGTTACGGCTGATACTGGCATTCCTTTGTCTTGGCGTCGCGGGAGAACGCGCCTCGGCCCAAACGAACGTGTCTCCACCGGCGGACGCCGTGCTGCCGGCCGGCACGTCTCTGAACTGGGACCAGGTGAAGGTTGTCCCGGTGAATGCAAAACGGGACCAGGCGTCCCTCAACGGCATCTGGCGCTTCATGCCCGCGACCGAAGGCGCCACGGAACCCCCACAGGCAGGGTGGGCTTATATCAGGGTGCCGGGCAGTTGGGGCGGCGGCGGGGGCGGTCGCCGTGGGGGCGGTGGCGGTCGGGGCGGAGGGGCTGGTGGGGCTTCCGCTTTGCTGGCTCGCGGCAGCGGCCCGCAGTGGGAGAATTTTAACGGCGCGGAGTTGTCTCGCGCCTGGTATGAGCGCCAGGTGGCAATCCCGGCCGACTGGCAGGGCCGCGCCATCAGCCTGCGCTTTGACCGCGTGAGCACCGACGCGATTATTTATGCCAACGGCAAGGAATGCGGCAGGGTGTCCTATCCGTGGGGGTCAGTGGACATCACGTCGGCGGTAACTCCCGGCCAAACGGCGGACATCCGCGTGCTTGTGGCTGCCATCGCTGACGCGGAACAAGTCGGCAACTTTTGGCAGAACGCCTTCATGTATGTCACCTACAGCCCGGCCAGACTGGCGACGCGGGGTTTACCCGGCAACGTCTTTCTGGAGAGCCGCGCATCCGAGGGGCACGTGACGGATGTCTTCGTGCGCACTTCCACGCGGAAAAAAGATGTTTCCCTGGACGTGGATATTGCCGGCATCAAGCAGGCGGGCAAGGTGCAGTTAGTTGCGGAGATGCTCGACGAAAAGGGCGCGGTGGAGAAGACCTTCACGGCGCAGGCCGCGGTGGTGGCCAAGCCGATGCAGACCGTCACCGTCTCCTGGCCCTGGGCGAACCCGCGGTTGTGGGATGTGAATCAGGGCAATCTTTACACCCTCCGGCTGAACGTGAAAGGCACGGGACTGGATGACCAATATAACCAGACATTCGGCTTCCGGGAGTTCTGGGTCAAAGGCCGGCAATTCTACCTGAACGGAACCGTGATCCACCTGCGCCAGATGTCCTTTAACGAAGGCGGGCGCGGATCGGTTGGGGACAACTTCTCGGAGTTCGGGCCTTCGGCTGTGGATGCTCGCGGCGACACATCCGACACAGGGCCGCAACTGGAACAGACTGACCGGGAGGGATACCTGGCGGCGGTGTATATTCTCAACGCCGACAGGTATATTATGGCTCCGGACGAAAAACTTGTCTGGGACCAGAACAAGCAACGCGCCATGGACCGCGCCGACGTGTGGATTCGCCACTACCGCAACCATCCGTCCGCGGTCATGTGGGTCTCCGGCTTCAATTTCTTCAACAGCGCGGTGGACGCGGATCCGCACTACATCGGCCGCGACGGCTGGGGTCAGGAGGACGAGCGTTGGTGGCGCAACATTGTTGCCGGCAGGGAGATGTTCGCCGGTCTCAAGAAGCTTGACCCCACCCGGGTCTATTACAGCCACGCCGGAGCTTTTGCGGGCGATGTCTATTCAATGAACCTTTACCTGGATCTCCTGCCGCTCCAGGAGCGTGAAGACTGGCTGAGCCAGTGGGCGAAAAACGGCATCATGCCGATCACCATGACCGAGTTCGGCACCCCGATGGACTGCACTTTCCGGCGCGGGCACGAAGGCTTTAACAGCAACATCACCAGCGAGCCTTTGTTGACGGAATTCGCCGCCATCTATTTTGGCACGGACGCCTATACCGGGGAGGAATCAAAGTATCGACAGTATCTTCACGACCTGTTCCTTCACGATCTGCTCTACAAGAGCTCCGAAAACCAACTGGACGTCTACACCAACGAACACAGAATCCAGCAGCTTTACCGCGTGAATACCTGGCGCAGTTGGCGGACAGCCGGTCTGCCGGGCGGCCTGCGCATCTGGTCACACATGCCGGACGCGCTCCAGGAGATCAACTTCCCGACCCTGGCCTGGATCGCCGGACCGGCCGGTGATTACACCGCGAAGGACCACCATTTCAATCCCGGCCAGAAGATCCAGAAGCAGATCGTCCTGATCAACGATATGCGCGAGCCCGAGAGTTTTACGGCCACTTGGACCGCCACCGTCGGCGGCAAGGAAGTCGGCCGGGGCGAGGAGCACGGCACCCTGGCGGTTTCGCAAATTAAATTCATTCCTTTTCAGGTCACCGCGCCCGCAGAGGAAGCAGGCGCCAAGGCCAACGGCCAGATCACCCTTACCGCAACCATTGGTGATATCAAACACCAGGATGCGTTTGCGTTTAGTATCTTTGGCGCGGACCCGCAGGGCAGCGGTGAAATCGCTGTCATTGATCCGGACGGCATGACCAGCAAAATGCTGGCGAAACTGGGCTACAAGCCCCGTGCCTGGAATGGTGCG
>JBEKEJ010000278.1:0-3115 GCA_050013895.1 Verrucomicrobiota bacterium
AGCTACCTCCGCAAGGCTTACCTTTCAGCCGTCGTGGAAGCGTTCCGCATGTGGCCGCACGTCCGCCGGTGGCGGAAACGCATCAGTGGGTTCCGTCGGCGCGGGGATTTTTGGATGCTGCGTTTCATGCGGCTCAAACCAAGCCGGTGGGGGGAGGTGAAACGCTTGTTCAAACTTGGCCCGCCAAAGGTGGACGCAAAATAAACTCAGTCTTCGCGCTTTGTCTTGTGAAAAAAACGGCGGTTGAAGAGGGATTGGCGCCGGTAAAATTCCAGGCCGGTCCCGACCGCGTGAAAGAATCGGGACAACGCCGCAAAACGCGGCGATTTCACGGAAACAGCCGCGGTCGTTTCTGCTGAATGCCACAGCGCGGTGTAGTCACTCTGTTGCGGCGGTCGGGCAAAGATTTCCCTCACCTTCGTCCGCCTGGCCTGCACCAACAATTGCACGGGCATGAAGGTGATCAGTTCCACGCGCGATCGGACGGTATTGGGGTCGGAGACTTCATACCAGCCACCGTAAGGTCCCAGCCGATGAATAACCATGCGCTCAACTTCAAAACCGTTTTCAGGATTCAGCGCGCGGTAAAACAGCTCCGGGCTGAATTGATAAAAGCCGTGCCCGCAAAGGTTGTTGGCACAGGTATGAACAAATAATCGCCCGCCTTCCCGCACCAATTCCATGCTGTTGCGCAGCGCGACGGGAAAATTGAAGACGTGTTCGAGTGTTCCACCATCGAAGACGGCATCAAATTTCTCCTTCCAGTCGGACGGTATTGGCAGGTTCAAATCGTGAACAAATTTGGCGCCTTCAAAGGGGGAAACGTCCATGGAATCCACCTGCACTGCTCCCAGCGCTTCAAAAAATGGTTCGGCGTAGGCGCATTCCGGGCCGGGATTCTGGAACTTGTCCGTCGGAAAACCTTTCCGGCTCAGAACTCCAACCATGGTCCGGGGAAACACACTCAGACTCTGCCGGCCAAGCATGATAGTGCGGCCAAATTGGGCGCCGCGTTTTCTGGCGGCGACGAGAAATTGCACCGAATTAATATCTAGACCCATCTGTGTATGCGGTTTGGCGGCAGTCCGGATTTTTCGTTCGGGACCTTACCTGGATTCTTTTCCCAGCGCCGCCCAGGACGGCGGCAGATTTTTGCGGATTTCGATGTGATCGAAAAGTTTTCCGTGGCGCGCGCCGGTTTTTTTTGCCCAGGCCGCCATGCGGGCCACACCTTCCTCCAGCGAAACATTTTTGATCAGGTCGCCGAAATATTTCCGGACTTTGTCGTGCGCCGAGTAGGCATGCACAACCTCGTTGCGAGCATGGAGATGCTGGACGGCCAGTTTTGCCCCCATGGCCCGGGCCACCACCTGGGCCAGTTCCGCGACAGAATAGGCCTTGTCCGCGCCCACGTTGAATCTCTGATTGTAACAGGCCGGCCGCGCGATGCTGGCGGCAATCACCGGCGCCACGTCGTCAATATAGCTGAACGCGCGGGTCTGCTTGCCGTCGCCAAAAATCGTCATGGGCTGCCCTTGCATGATCTGATTCATGAAAATGCCGATGACATTGCGGTAACGGTCGCCGAGGTTCTGGTTTTCGCCATAAACATTGTGCGGCCGAAAGATGACATGATTCAGCCCGAACATTTCATGCGCCTCGCGCAAGTCGAGTTCCACCGCGTATTTAGCGATGCCGTAAGGGTCTTCCGGCTGCGGCACGAGTTCCTCGGACATCGGCAGTTGATTGCGGCCATAAACGGCGATGGACGACGTGAACACGAAACATTTCACGTCATGGTTCACGGCGGCGTTGATGAGGTTGACGCTGCCGAGCAGGTTGTTGATGTAATTGAAGCACTTGATGAAATGGCTCAGTCCCTCCGCAGCATAGGCTGCCAGATGGAAAACATATGCAAACCGGTGCCGGGCGAACAATTGTTGCACCAGCGCCGCGTCTGTGACCGAACCTTCGATGAATTCCACGCCTTCGGGAACCTGATCACGAAAACCGCCGCTCAAATCGTCCATTCCCACCACGCCATGTCCTTGCCGAACCAAATGGGCGCATAAATGAGAGCCGATAAACCCCGCCGCGCCTGTGACCAAAACCGGTGAACTCATGCGGGAAGTCTAATTGGCGGCCTGGCCGGTGACGAGGCTTTTCCATGCGACTGGTAGTGTCTTATTTTGCTGTAGAGTCGAGCCTGCGGCTCGAAATCGGCGCACAGCGCTGACACTACAACAACCAAACCAGCACACGGCCTTGCGACTCGCCGCCTTGACACCCGGCTGGGTGCAACTGAGAATGAACCCCGTTCGTTGGTCACCTGTCTTTTATGAAAATTGAAAAGAAGAATGGCGTGTCGAAATCCCGCGGACTTTTCTTCGTGGCACTGTTGGCCGTGATTCTGGCCGTGCTTTTCGCCAAAAGTTTTCTGCCCGGCTATGTCCACTTTTCCAACGACGGCCCGCTGGGACAACAAATGACCGCCTGGTTGCATTTGCCGCAGTCTTTTCTTCGAATGTGGGACGATTTGAATGATATTGGCAGCAACGCAGGCTCGTATCCGCTGGGCGTAGGCGGGTTGATTCATTGGTTGTTGGGCCCCGTTGGTTACGCGAAGTTTCTCGCCCCGATCGCGCTGTTCGTCCTGGGACTTGGCGCCTGGACATTCTTCAGGCAACTGCGGCTTTCGCCGCTGGCGGCGGCCTTGGGCGCGCTGGCGGCGACGTTGAATTCCACCTTTTTTGCGACGGCGTGTTGGGGCGTGGCGCCGCAGCAAATCGCCATCGGCATGGATTTCTTCGCACTGGCTTTGGTGGTGTCCAACACTTCGGAAACTCCGGCACTCATTCGTTGGACGCGGCTGGCCTTGGCCGGAATGGCCGTCGGTGTCAACGTGATGGAGGCGTCAGACATCGGCGCGATTTTCAGCGTGTTCGTCGCAGCTTTTGTCCTCTTCCGGGCCGTCGCCGGTGAAAACGGGGTGGCCTGGGCAAGAGTGGGACGGGGCATCAGCCGGGTGGCCATCATCGCGTCATTCGCGGGATTCATCGCCACGCAGACAATTGTGGGGCTCGTGGGCGCCGCCATCGTCGGCATCTCCGGCACG
>JBEKEJ010000279.1:0-3089 GCA_050013895.1 Verrucomicrobiota bacterium
TGGGTGGGTTTGCAGGACCAGACGCGCGCCGAGGCGAGGGCGTCGCTCGCCGAACTCAAGGAGGCCGGGGTGCGGCGCGTGGCGATGATTTCCGGCGACCGCCAACTGGTGGTCACCCGGGTGGCGGCCGAAATTGGGTGCGAAGAGGCGAAGGGCGATTGCCTGCCGCAGAACAAGGTTGAATTCGTGCGCGGCGTGAAGGGAAAAGGCTACCGCGTGGCGGTGGTGGGCGACGGCGTAAACGACGCGCCGGCGCTGGCGGCGGGCGACATCGGCATCGCGATGGGCGCGGCCGGCAGCGAAGTGGCCATCCACAGCGCGACCATCGCGCTCATGAACAACGACCTCCAACGGCTGCCATTTCTGGTGAAGCTTTCGCGCAGCACGCGCGCGGTCATCAACCAGAATTTCCTGTTCGGCGCGCTGTTCATCATCGTCGGCATGACGGTGACGTCGCTCGGCATCATCGGCCCCATTCCGGCGGCAATTTTGCACAACGTCGGCTCGCTCATCGTGATTTTCAACAGCGCGCGTCTCGTGCGCAAAGGCGAGGAACTGGAACATTTCCATCCCGAACCCGAGGAACCGCCGCGCCGGGCGACCGGCCAACTGACGCCGAAGTTGGCGTAAACATTTTCTGTCTGGTTTATGCCCGCCGCCGAATCAAATCTGCAATCGCCAATTGCCAATCCAAAATCCGCCGAGGTTGTGGTGTCCGTGCGCGGGCTGACGAAGGTGTTCAAGGATTTCTGGAACCGGCCCAAGGCGCGCGCGGTGGACAATGTGGATTTTGACGTGCGGCGCGGTGAAGTCTTTGGCCTGCTCGGACCGAACGGCTCCGGCAAGTCCACCACCGTCAAGCTGCTGCTCGGTTTGCTCAATCCAACGAAGGGGCACATCGAGGTCTTTGGCCATTCTCCCCGGCACGTGCAGACCAAGTCGCGCATCGGTTATCTGCCGGAGGAATCGTATCTCTACCGGTATCTCAACTCGCGCGAGACGCTCGACTTTTTCGGCAACCTTTTTCAGTTATCCAGGGGCGAACGCGAAAATCGCTCCGGGCAACTGCTCGAAATGGTCGGCTTGAGCCAGGTTCACACCCGCTCCGTGGGCGAGTTTTCCAAGGGCATGCAGCGCCGCATCGGGCTGGCGCAGGCGCTCATCAACGATCCCGACCTTGTCATTCTCGACGAGCCGACTTCCGGCCTCGACCCCATCGGCTGCCGTGAAATCAAGGACCTCATTCTGGCGCTGTCGCGCCGCGGCAAGACGGTGATTCTGAGCAGCCATCTGTTGGCCGATGTCGAGGACGTCTGCGACCGCGTGGTGATTTATTACGGCGGGAAAATCCAGGCGATGGGCACGCTGAAAGAATTGCTGGCCGAGCCGGACACATTGCGCATCACGACGCCGGTGTTGCCGCGCGAAACGCTGGCGCGCGTGCTCGAGGTGATCCGCCACGACGTGGCCGCCGACAAGGTGCGCGTGGACAATCCGACGCAAAATCTCGAAAGCTATTTTCTGGACGTGGTGCAAAAGGCGCGCCAGGCGGCGGCGGAAACCAGCGGCGCCATTTCCGGCGCCCGCGTGGCGGCCTACCTGCGCGCCGGGGGCGAAGAGAGGCCGCCGGCGGAAAAAATCCTTGAGCGACTCGCATTGCCGCAGGCCGCCCGACCCGCGGCCGGACCAAAACCGGCGCCGCCGGTTGCCGCCACCGCCGTGGATGCCAATAAACTGGAAGCGCTGACGCGGTCGGCCACGCCGGTTCCGCCAAAACCGGCGGCGACGCCGGAACCAGGGCCGGCGGACTTGTCGAAGGCGGACGAAAAATTGTCGTCACTGCTGGGAAACAAAAAATGATTTCATCCGCGAATAAACGCGAATTGTTTCGGTCCAAGCTAATTAGCGACAATTCGCGCATTTAGCGGATTCGGTTTTTCAATGCAAAAAACTCTCGCCATCGCTTGGCTGACCTGGAAGGCCGCGTTTCGGTTCCGGCTGTTCCTGGTCATCGCGGCGTTATTGCTCGTGTCGGTGATCGGCCTGCCGCTTTTGGTCAAGGATGACGGCACGGCGAGCGGGTTCACGCAGATTTTGCTGACTTACACGCTGTCTGTCATCACCGGCCTGCTGGGTTTGTCCACGCTCTGGCTTTCCTGCGGGACGCTGGCGCGCGACATCGAGGAATGCCAGATGCAGGTGGTAGCGACCAAACCCATCGCCCGCTGGCAAATCTGGCTGGGCAAATGGCTCGGCATCATGTCGCTGAACGCGGCCTTGCTGGCGCTGTCCGGCGCGTGCGTTTACGGGTTGTTGTTCTGGCGCGCGGCCCGGCTGCCGGCGGCGGAGCAAAAAGTTTTGCGCGAACAGATCCTCGTCGCGCGTGGCTCGGCGAAACCGGAAAATTATGATGCGGTGATTGAGGCCAAAACCGAGCAGGCTTTGCAGGAGCGATTGAAATCCAATCCGGAGTTGAATCAGTCCGCGGACCTGGCGGAGGTGCGCAGACAAATTCACGAGCAAGTCAAGTCCCAGTATCAACTCGTGCCGCCGGAATATTCGCGGGAATGGCGGATTGATCTGGGTTTTGCCAGAAATTATTTGCAAGACAAGCCGCTGCAATTGCGCGTGAAGTTCGATACGGCGATCAGAATGCCTTCCGCCACGTATCTCGCCCTGTGGCAGGTGGGTGACCCCAGCACCGGGAATGTGAAGCGGCTCGGGCCGATGAGCCTCGCGGCAGACACGTTTCATGAATTTCAAATCCCGCCAAATGTCTTCGACAGCAAAGGCGTGCTGACGGTCACCTTCGTGAACCCGAACGACGCCACGCTGTTGTTCCCACTCGAAGACGGGATGGAAGTTTTGTATCCCGAAGGCGGATTCGCCCTGAATTTCGCGCGCGGGCTGGGAATCATATTCTGTTGGATGGCATTCCTGGCGGCACTGGGCCTGGCCGCGGCCAGCTTCCTGTCGTTCCCGGTCGCGGCGTTTTCTTCCCTGGCGGTCCTGGTGATCGGGCTTTCCAGCAGCACGCTGGCCGAAGCGGTGGCCGCCGGCACCGTCGTGGGCGGCAACGGGGAAACGGG
>JBEKEJ010000280.1:0-3040 GCA_050013895.1 Verrucomicrobiota bacterium
AGCAACGAAGAAGAGGTCACGGGCTTTGTTCCTTCGTTACTTTGTTAGAAACGCTTTCAACTGTTCCAGTGCCTTGGCCCGATGGCTCAATTTGTTTTTCACGTCCTCGCCCAGCTCGGCAAACGTCTGCTCGTAAGCCGCCGGCACAAATAACGGGTCATAGCCGAAACCGTTTTTACCGCGCGGCTCGAAAAGAATCTGTCCTTCACAAACGCCGTCGAACACGTTCGGGTCTGGCATCCTGGATTCGGGGCCCCGGATTTCAGCAAGCGCGATGACGCAACGAAACCGCGCGGTCCGTTTTTCCGGCGGAACGTCCTTGAGCAGGCGCAATAATTTGGCGTTGTTGTCGGCATCGGATGTGTTGCCGGACTTCGCCGAATCCAGCGCGGCAAACCGCGCCGAATGCACGCCCGGCGCGCCGTTCAGCGCGTCCACCTCCAGACCGGAATCGTCGGCCAGAACGAAATTCGGCGTTGAATGTTGACTGTTGACTGTTGACTGTTTGGAATAGATCCACCTTGCCAGTTCAACGGCCTTTTTCGCCGCGTTGCCGGCGAACGTGCCGGCGTCCTCGACGATTTTCGGCGCGCCGGGAAAATCGTTGAGCGTGAGCAACTGAAACCGGCCGCCGAGGATGGCGCGGATTTCCCCGACCTTGTGGGTGTTGCGCGTGGCGATGAGCAGCGTCGTCATGCGCGCAGTGTAGCGAAAACCCGCCGGCGGGCGAGCTTGACGCCAAAAATTCCGGCGGCAGAATCAGGCCATGAAATCACAGTTTGCCCTCGCGCTTGGATTTTCACTGGGCGTGTTCACCCCGGGAATGGTTTCCGCCGAAACCGTCTGGTTGGACGACTTGAACCTCGCCGTCGCCTCGACCGGCTGGGGCGAGCCGCACAGGAATCAATCCGTCGAGGGCCACACGCTGACCATCGGCGGAAAAGAATTTGCGCGCGGCTTCGGCACGCACGCGGAAAGCACGCTGCGCGTCAATCTGGACGGCGGCGCGCGGACATTTTCCGCCAGCGTCGGCGTGGACGACGAGGTGGACAAGAACCCGGCGTCGAGTGTTGAATTCATTGTACTCGGCGATGGCAAGGCGCTTTGGAAAAGCGGCGTCATGCGCGCGGGCGAAGCGGCCAGGACTTGCGAGGCGGACCTGGCCGGCGTGAAATCGCTCGTGCTCGAAGTCAGCGATGCGGGCGATGGATTTGAGTTTGACCACGCGGACTGGGCGAACGCGAAGTTTGAAACGGTTTCGGCGACCACTTTTGCCACCAGCGGCGAACCGGCGCTGGCACCGGTGGCGCCTTACATGCTCACTCCCGCCGCGCCGGCCACGCCGCGCATCAACGGCGCGGATGTCTTTGGCGTGCGGCCCGGCTCGCCGTTTCTTTTCACGATTCCGGCCACGGGCGAACGGCCGATAACCTTTTCCGCGAAGAAACTGCCGCGCGGTTTGAAGCTGGACGCGCATACCGGCCGCATCACCGGCGTTTTGAAAACCAGGGGTGAATTCACCGTCACGCTGAGCGCGAAAAATTTACTCGGCACGGCGGAGAAGAAATTCCGCATCGTCTGCGGCGACCAGATCGCGCTCACGCCGCCGATGGGCTGGAACAGTTGGAACTGTTTTGCGGACGCGGTTTCGGAGGAAAAGGTCAAAAGCGCGGCGGACGCGATGGTGCGCAGCGGCCTCATCAACCACGGCTGGACTTACATCAATGTGGACGATTTCTGGCAGAATCATCGTGACTCGAAAGACCCGACCTTGCGCGGGGAATTTCGTGACGCCAAAGGTTTCATCGTGCCGAACTCGCGTTTCCCCGACATGAAAGGCCTGGCGGATTACATCCATGGCCTCGGCTTGAAGGCGGGGCTTTATTCCTCGCCGGGCCCGTGGACATGCGGCGGTTGCGCCGGGAGCTGGCAGCACGAGGCGCAGGACGCGCAAACCTACGCGAAGTGGGGGTTTGATTATTTGAAATACGACTGGTGCAGTTACAGCACCATCGCTTCCGGCAATGTCACGAACGCTGCCAACGTTCCGCTCTGGGACAAAACGGCGACGAATGATGCCGGCGCGATTTATCCGTACAAAGTCATGGGCAAATTCCTGCGCGAACAAAACCGCGACATCGTTTTCAGCCTTTGCCAATACGGCATGGCCGACGTGTGGAAATGGGGCGGCTCGGTGAATGGCAATTGCTGGCGCACCACGAGTGACATCATTGACACCTGGCGCAGCCTGAGCGGCATCGGCTTCAAGCAGGACAAGGCCGCGCCGTTCGCCAGGCCGGGAAATTGGAACGATCCCGACATGCTCATTGTCGGCGAAGTCGGCTGGGGCCATCCGCACCCGACGCACCTGACGCCGGACGAGCAATACACCCACATCAGCCTGTGGTGCCTGCTCTCCGCGCCGCTGCTCATCGGCTGCGACATGGAAAAACTCGACGATTTCACACTCAATCTGTTGAGCAACGACGAAGTTCTCGCACTGGACCAGGACGCGCTCGGCAAGGAGGCAACGTGCGTCGTCACCAGTGGAGACTTGCGCGTTTATGAAAAGGAACTGGCGGACGGCGGACACGCCCTCGGCTTTTTCAATCTCGGCTCCGAGCCGGTGGACCTGAAATTCAACCAACTCGGCCAGCTTGGTTTCACCGGGCGCCAGCACGTCCGCGATTTGTGGCGGCAGCAGAATCTGACCGACGTGGACCCCGTGAATGGAGCCTTGCCGCTCGCGATTCCCGCGCACGGCGTGGCGCTTTACAAACTGGCGGCGGTGAAGTAACCACTAAGGCAAATTCCTGTCAAAGAAACCGGCGTTGAAATCACCAGTTCCAGTCGCGCGCGGAAAATGCGGGTCTTAACCCGAAAACCGAAATTGGTAGGGATGACGCGCTGAGACTGTCTCAAAAGTATCGGAGGGGCGAGTTATACGCACTAGTGTCCAGTTAAAAGCCCAATAGATACGGGGTGTTTTGTGATTTGTCATATTTTGGTGAGCTGTCATCTTGTGCAAGCAGCTCGGATA
>JBEKEJ010000281.1:0-2997 GCA_050013895.1 Verrucomicrobiota bacterium
CTTCAGCCTTTTTCAGAGGTTGTGAGTGACCGCCACGACCGGGACGTTTTTGTTCTCCCAAACACGAACCCAGTTGGCCGCGTTTTCCAATTCAGCGTTTGTCGGGTTTGCGCCCGCAACGCTCGCGCTGGTGAACTTCACACCGCGGGGGTGCATGATGAACCGGCGACGGTTGACCAGGAACGTGTCGCTGTTCAGCGCGTCGCGCGCCGTTTCGCAACCCTGCGTGCCGTGACCGCCCTCGACGGGCGCGCCGTTCAAATCGGCGAACCCCATGCCGAACGCGCCGGGACCGAACAGGAAGGTCGTATAGACCAGGCCGTCAGTCGTGCCCGCGCGCGAAGGACAGCCATCGTCCACGATGACGCGCCGGCCCTGGAACACCCGGATTTCTGCCTCACCCTGGCTGTCCGGCATGAAGTCAATCAGGTCGAGTTTCCGCAACGTGGCCTCCACCGCCGAGTGCATCGCCACGGCCACCAGCCGGTCGCCACGGTCGCCAAGGCGTTGCGTCGCATCCACGAAGGTTGCGCCGTTCAGCTTGGTGGCGCTGGTTTGCGCGGCGACGCTTTCACTGTGAATCGCCAACAGGTTGCCCGCCATGCTCGCCGCCGCAAACACGCCCTTGAGGGACGAGATAAGCATGTATTGATTCTGGCGATTCCAGTAGTCAGCCATGAAGTTCGCCAGCGCCAGAGCCGGATCATCACCGGCAACCACGGTTGCCAGGTGATTCCACGACCACGCATTGCCGTCATTGTGAATGCGGGCAATGTCCTGGTCGGCGACCAGCTTGGCCGGAACCAGCGGGGCCGAATCACTCAACGGCTGGCGGTTGCCCGTCAGGTCATTCCAATGCGGCATGTTGACTTGCGTGCCGCCTTGCGCGGCGCGTTCGTCATAGTCCGGCGTCCGCACGACAATGCCGGATTGAAACAGGTCGGATTTCTCCGCCGTCCGTTGCAAGACGTAACCGGCGAAATGCGCCGGCACGATGATGTCTGCCAATTGTGTCTTTGCCATGATTTAACCTTGTTGGTAGCGGCGTCTCGGTAGAGCGCCGCCATTGATTTATTCCTACGCCGCCGCCTTCAACCGGGCAGCCAGCGCAGGATTGGTTTTTTCAATTTTCATTTGCTCCGTGAGATTGAACGATTCCTTGCGGAAAGGATTCTTCACGGACCGGTTGCCGGCGGCACCGCCACCGGAGCCGGCAGCGCCGCTGCCAGCGTTTGCCTCGAACAAGTGCGGTGCGTCGGACACCAACGCATCCACCCATTCAGCCAAAGTCATCGGCGTGACGCCGTCCTTGCCCATGCGGGCAGTCTGGCCGTCCGCCTCAAAAGCCTGGGGAACTCCGTTCACCAGTTTGAAATTCATCCGAGCCCGGGCGGTGATGTCAGGAATGGCCGTCGGGCGCAGGCCGCGCTTGGTCGCTTCAGTTACGATCGCCTGATCAATCTGAATCGCCGTCAGGCGGCCGGTGAGCGTGTCGCGTTCAGCCACAACGACGCCATGCAGCTTCTCCCATTCGGCGCGGGCGGCTTTCAGTCGCGCCTCAATCACCTTTTCCACTTCGCCCGCCTTGAGCTGTTGGGCCTCCTCCAGCTTGCGTTTGTCTTCGGCGAGCTGGCGCACGGCGTCAGGATCAATGCCGTCGAACTTTTTGAGCTGGTTCGTCAGCGCGATGTTGTTCTGGCGGAACTCATCCAGCTTGGACTGACTCACGACGCCATCGGCATCGAGCAGCCAGGCGCCATCGCGCTCGACGTAAAAGGATTGAAGTTCGGCAGGAATTTCCTGCTTGGTTGCATATTTGAATTTGAGTGCCATAAATTTTTCAGTTCACGGTTACAGGTTTTGCGTTCACATCACCGGGGACAGTCGGCGTGACAACTCCCTCTCCGCGCTGGGGAGAGGGCCGGGGTGAGGTGCTTTGTTTTTCCGTGGCGAGAAGTTGGATTTCCTCCTCGTTGGTGCGACCCGGTGCGATCACTTCACCGGCGCGGAACAAGTCGAGCATGGTTGCCTGACTGATGGCCCCGGCCTGCCACGCGGCGACCAGCGCCGTGATTTCCAGCGCCGACATTCCAGTGACGCTAAAATCAGTGTTCAAGTTGCAAAGCACGAGGTCCGAACCGATCGCGTCAGGAATCGGCTCGGTCGAGTTCCACCAATAGACCCAGCGCAATACCTGCGTCAGCCCCGCGCTGACACTTAATGAAACGGTGTTCAGGATGCTGTTCTCGCCGCTTTGACGCAGTTCAATGGCAGCAGCCGTCTCGCCGACGCGCTTGCGCGATTCGAGCATCCGCGTGCCGAGGACGGCCATCAGTTGCTCGTCGCGATCCATCGCCCGTTCAAAGGTCGTCAGACCCTGGCCGGTAAATTCAAGAAAGCCAGCCGTCGCGCCGGGCGTGTCGGCAACCCATGCCGTGCTGGAACCAATGCGTAGCGAGGAATTTTTGTCAAATCCGCTGACCCATGCCGTCGGCAGCGCGGTGAAGTGCATCCCATGCTTGTAATCGGCATTCAACCGATAATGGTCCAGATTGACGGCGATGATGTCCGCCAGCGGAACCTTGTCCACTTCCGGCAGGAAATGGCGCGGCCCGTGAAAGATAAACGGAATCAGCGGCAGAGGTTTGCCCAGGCGCAGCGGTGTGACCGTGTCCACCAGCTTCCATTCCTTTTTGCCTTGGTTCGACCTTTGCCCGTTGCCAAACAAACCATTCCAGAAAGAACGACCATTAAAACCGTTGCCGGTGTCGTTGCTCTTGGAAAGAAATTGCCAGATTTCAACGACGTATTGCCATGCTTCTCCCTCTCCGCCCTGGGGAGATGGTCGGGGTGAGGTGTTTCCCGGCACGAGTTTCAGCACGCGCAGTTGCTGGATTTCTTCCGGTTCGAATGGGTCAGTTTCCGCAGCGGACGTTTGACCGGCTTCTTTCAGCACGACGAGCGTAAGCACATTGAGGCCATTCACCCGTTTCGTGT
>JBEKEJ010000282.1:0-2957 GCA_050013895.1 Verrucomicrobiota bacterium
CGAATACCGAGGTTGGGGAGCACACCCGCCCCCGCCTTCGCCTCCGGCTTCGGCGCGGTCGCGTCGAAGCGAAGCGCAGACGGATCGGGTGTTGCTGGACGCGCCTCGCGTCCAGCCTCTTGCGCGCGTAACGGACGCCGGAGTTCGGGAAATTTCGATGCGCCCGATGTTTTCCGCGGGGGCGCGGAAAACCGCACCCGGGGCGGGTGCGCTACCCATCAACTTCGGTGTTCGGGTTAAAAGTGACGAGTGGCGAGTGACGAGTGGCCAGATGGACGCGGCGGGTGCGGCGTGTTCCCGTCACCCGTCACCCGTCACGCTTACCGCGCCGAAGCAGAGCGAAGGCGGGCGTCACCCTCTCGCTTTCACCCTCATTGAACTGCTCGCGGTCATCGCCATCATCGGCGTGCTGGCGGCCCTCATGTTCCCCGTGCTGGGGGCGATCAAGCGGCAGCAATACATCCGGAACGCGCAGGCGGAAATGGCACAGTTGGAAGCCGCCATCAACAGCTACCACGACGCCTACGGCTTTTATCCGCCGGACAATCAGCTTACTCCCGGCAACCCCCTGATGAATCAACTTTATTTTGAATTGTTGGGAACAACCAACACGGCAGGGAATGCGCCCGCGGCCGTTTATCAGTCGCTCGACGACCCCAGCTTGCCGCCACTCTCCCAAGTCAACGTGAGCGCCGTCTTTGGCGTCAGCGGCTTTATGAATTGCAGCAAACTCGGATCGGGTGAAGATGCGCCCAAGGCCCGGAATTTTCTGCCCGGTTTGAAGCCAAACCAGATGGTCGTTTATACCAACAGCGCTTCCCCCGTTAATCCGATCAAATTGATCGTAACTTCCGTGGGCGGGCCGGATGCCGCGTATCAGCCGTTGGGTGCCGGCGCGGTTGGCATCAATCCCTGGCGCTACAATTCCTCGAACCCGGCCAACAATCCCGGCGCGTATGACCTGTGGGTGCAGCTTTCCATCAGCGGGAAGACGAACCTCGTCTGCAACTGGAACCGGCAGGTGCAATTGAACAGCCCGCTGCCCTGAGTTTTTTTATGTGCCTCGCCCAAAAATCCGGATTCCGCCACGGCCAATGCTTCCTGGCCGTTGACTGGCGGGACTGCGGCTGGCGCCCGATCATCGCGGTGCAATCCGGGTGGGGCGGCTCCCTCACTGTGCCGGAACGCCGGTCTCCGACCCGGCGCGATTCGAGTTGGGGAACATTTCCAGCCGGGTCGGAGACCGGCGCTCCGATGCGGCGTTCCGTTCATCCGCGGCCAAATCATCGCCCATCTTGTCCTTTGAATCCTTCCCACCACAACCGGATTTATTTTTCAAGATCATGAAAAACATGCCGATTCAATCACGCCGCCTGCGCGCAGGTTTTACCATTGTCGAACTGCTCACCGTCATCGCCATCATCGCCGTCCTCGCGGCCATGCTGTTGCCGGCGCTGGCGGGGGCCAAAAAACGCGCGCTGAAGGTCCAGGCGCACCTGCAGACGGTGGACATTGCCACCGCCATTGAAAAATACGATTCGGATTACGGACGCTTCCCGGTTTCCACCAACGCGCAAAATTTGGCTTCGGCAGCGAACAGTGATTTCACTTACGGCGGCATTGTCCGCGATGCGGGTGGCAATCCCTCGCCGGCGATCAACACCACCTCCACGTCCGGAGTCAGGATGACCAACGACGAAGTCATTGCGATTTTGATGGACATCACGTCTTATACCAACGGGGCGCCAACCGCGAATTTCAACCACCAAAAAAACCCGCAACAGACAAAATTCCTGAACGCAAAGTTCACCGATAACGTGACCCAGGGGGGCGTCGGGCCGGATCTGGTCTATCGCGATCCGTGGGGCAATCCCTACATCATCAGCATGGACTTGAATTACGACGACAATTGCAATGACTCGTTTTATTCTCTGAACCAGGTGTCTGGAGGCGGAATCAATGGATTTGTAAATCCAGACGGCGCTGCGGCCACCACGGATAATTGGCAATACCACGGCAAGGTCATGGTCTGGTCCGCCGGGCCGGACGGGCAAATTGATCCAACCGTCAGCACCACCTCCGGCGCTAACAGGGACAACGTCCTGAGCTGGCAGTAAAATGAAAATCCACGAGTCCAGAGTCCAGAGTCCAGAGTCCAGAGCCAACCGACGGCGGGCTGGGGACTGTGGACTGCGGACTGGCAACTTTGAGTCCGCCTTCACGCTCATCGAGATGCTGGTGGTGATTTCCATCCTCGGCATTCTCGCCGCGCTCACCGTGCCGGCGCTCAAAAATTTCGGCAAATCGAACGCCAACATCAGCGCCTCGCGGCAGTTGCTCGACGGCGTGGCCCGCGCGCGCCAACTCGCCATCAGCCAGCGCACCACCGTCTATATGGTTTTCGTCCCGACGAACTTTTGGATGATCTCGGGAAGTTTTCCCAATCCCTGGTGGACCAGCCTGACGCCCGCCCAACAGACCGCCGCCACCAATCTGTGCAGCGAGCAATTGAGCGGCTACAACTTCGTCGCCTTGGGCGCGATGGGCGACCAGCCCGGACAGCACGCCTGGCATTATCTCGGTCCGTGGCAGACCCTGCCCGACGGCTCGTTCATTGCGCTGCAAAAGTTTGCCGGCACCAACACAATAGTAGATCAAATCACCGGCGCGTCCTACCCCATTGCGGAGTTCAGTTACACCAACACCATTCCGTTTCCCACGGAAACGTCCTCCAGCGGCGTTTCGCCGCCGCCGCCGCCTTGGCTGCCTTACATCGCGTTTGATTATCGCGGCCAGTTGGTTTCGGGCCGGGACGAATACATCCCGCTGGCGCACGGCAGCGTGCTGCCCGCGACAGACCCCAATACCAGGGCGCTGCAGTTTGGCAGTCCCGACGTCTTGGAATCGCCGCCCGGCAACAGCACCGGCATTTCCTACAACATCGTCCACGTCAACCC
>JBEKEJ010000283.1:0-3902 GCA_050013895.1 Verrucomicrobiota bacterium
TTTGCCGTCCCAAAAATCAATTGGCGGACGGCGGCACGCCGTCCCTCCCACATATTACGAGAAGGAAACCTTCGGCGCATCCTTCTGCTCGGGCTTGTCGACGACGAACAATTCCGCCGGGCCGAAGTTGAAGATGCCGGCGATGATGTTGCTCGGAAAAACTTCGCGGTCGGTGTTATAGCCCATCACCGAGTCGTTGTAAGCCTGCCGCGCAAAGGAGATTTTATTCTCCGTCGAGGTCAACTCTTCGGTGAGCTGCATCATGTTTTCGTTGGCCTTCAAATTGGGATATTGTTCCGAGACCATCATCAGGCGGCTCAACGTGCCGGCGAGGCCGGTTTCGGCGGAGACGAGGTTTTTCATGGCGCCCGCGTCCCCCGGGTTGGCGGCGGCGGCCTGCGAGGCGGCGTAGGCGATGTTGCGCGCCTTGGTGACATTCTCCAGCGTCTCGCGTTCGTGCTTGAGGTAGCCTTTGGCAATCTCGACGAGGTTCGGGATGAGGTCGTAGCGGCGCTTGAGCTGCACGTCAATCTGCGCGTAGGCATTCTTGAACCGGTTGCGCAGCGTGACGAGCTTGTTGTAGCCGCCGATGATGAAGGCGACAAGGCCCAGCAACACCACCAACACAACGACGGTAATAATCAATCCAATTCCCATAGCCATAATTTTCCTTTGTTAAGTTTGTCCATCTAACTAAGCCAAAGCCCGCCAACCGGCAATGATAATTTGGCCCGTTTTTTGGAATCGGCGCGGCTGCAGCGCCTCGCTGTCAAGCACCAGGCGGCGGGGCGTTGCCCTCGCCGCTCACGGCTCGACAAATACCGGCATCCCGACCCAGACGAGCCGGCTCAAGTATTCCGCGTCCCAATTCGCCAGCCGGAAACAGCCGTGTGATTCGGTGCGCCCGACCTGCTCCGGGTTCGGCGTGCCGTGAATGCCGTAACCTGTTTTGTCCAGACCAATCCATGCCAGGCCGACCGGATTATTCGGGCCGGGCGGCAGAACCAGTTTTTGGTTCAACTGCCGCGCTTCCGCCGATTCAGGGAACAATTCCGGGTCGAAAGTATAATTCGGATTTGGCGCGATGACGATGACGTGCAGTCCGCCGACCGGGCGTTTCTCGACGTGCGCCGCGATGCTGCACGGGAAATGCACAAGCAGATTGGTTTCCACATCGAATGCCTCCAGGAATTTGTCGCCGAGATGAATGACGGCGAAGGCCGCCTTGTTCGTCGGCGCGGGATAATTTACGTCGGGAATTTTCAGGACGGTGCCGGCGGTGAGGTTGGTCCAATTCACGTTCGGATTGAGTTGCCGTATCAATTCGGGGTGCGCGTGCCCTTTTTCCGCGACGAGTTCGAGTTCGGTTTCGTAATCCAGCGCGGACTGCTGCGATTTGGCGAGCCACGTCTTGCCCAGCGGCTGCAATCGCGCCAGGTCGTTCGTCGTGACCACGCAGGTTGTCAACGAGGGCGAGTCGAGCGCGAGTCGAGCGCTGGTTTCCGCGTCCAGCACCCCGGTTGGCGGCAAATGTTCCCGTTCCTGGAAAACGGAGATGGCCCTTTGCGTTTGCGAACCGGGCACGGCGTCAATGGAACCCGGTGAAATGCCGTGGCGCGCCAATGCGATTTGCGCTTCAAACACGTTGCGCGCCGTGCGGGAAAAACCGCCTCCGGTTTCAGTTGCTTCATTCCGCCGGCGCGCCGCGGATTGGGCGGGAACCGGCACAATGACGCGGGCCGATTTGGTGGGATGTCGTTCGTGCCGCCACCCAAGCCAGGCCGCGCCGGCAACGATGGCCAATACAAACAGCCAACAAATCACACCGCCATTTTTGCGGCGCTTGCCCGGCAATTGATATGTTAGTTTTGAGCGGCGTGCCACGCCGGGATTAAGCCACAAGCCAAACGGCGACCCAAGAGCGAAGTCAACGCCGGAAGGACAACGATCTGCTCAGACCAGTTTCAGCACGGCGTCGCCGATGATCCAGGCGGCGTCATCGTAACTGACCAAACCGGTATTGATAATCATGTGGTAGAGCAAGGGATTCTCATTGTTGGCGCCAAAATATTTCTTGAGATAACGCTGGCGGGCGCTGTCTTCACACAGGCAGAACTTGCGCGCCTCGGTTCTGGTCATGCTGTAGGCTTCATGGGCATGTTCAACCCGCGCATCGAGCGGCGCCACCAGGCGGACATGGAACACGTGCGGCAAGCGGGCGGTGATGATGTTGGCGCCGCGGCCGATGAGGATCACGTTGCCCGCTTGAGCCAGTTTGAGCACGGTCTCGGCGGTCTGCTGAATCACGGTGGTTGAAGGCGGATGCACTCCAAACACATCGGCGATGATGTCTTCCAGTTCGGAAATGCGGTCTTCCGGCAGGAATTTCGCCAGCCACGCCGGCAGGTTGTGATCTTCCAGGATCTTGTCCATGAGATTGCGATCAAACACCGTCCACGGGCAGGTGTTCCCGGGGGTATGTCCCTGCAAATATTGAGCCAGTTTTTCGGCGACGACAAGTGCTCCGCAACCCGCCTGACGGGAAATCACCACCGCGCGGCGCACATTTTGTTCCGCCAGCGATTCCAGCCCTCCGACGAATCGCGCCTGGCTGCTGATGAAAGACGGACAGTATTCAAGACCCTGGTTGATCATAACGACCTCCTGATTCTCGGGTTGGATGTGCAGATGGGGAACTGCCCGTGCCTGCGTGCCCGGCAACGGCCATTTCGATGATAACCCGTTGAATCCGCATCTCGTCCATAACTGCTTTCGGGTTTCGACACCGGCGGCGCGCTTTGCACTCAATCCTGCCGGCTCTTAATCTAGCATACGCCTCCGCCGCCGCCGATTTCAAGGCATGCCAGACGATTTGACGCAGTAGGCGCGCCGGATTTGATCCGCCAGGAGCGAGGAGGCGACGGGTTTGCCGTCAAATGCAACCACCGGCACGATGCCGAACGCGCTTTGCGTGATGAAAATGCCTTGGGCATTCCGCAGCGACCCGGGTTTGACGGTGCGCTGGTCCGTCTCGATACCCAGTGTCCGGCAGATTTCCAGCACGACGGCGCGCGTGATGCCCGGCAATGCGCCGCAATCGGTCGGCACGGTGCAAACCCGGCCGCGGGAGACCCAAAATAAATTGCCGGTCGCAGTTTCGGCCACTTCCCCATTTTTGTTCAGGAGCAGCGCTTCGTCCGCGCCCTGTTCCACGGCTTCGATGCGCGCCATGACCTGCGTGAGCTTGTTCAGCGTCTTAAATGCGGTGAGCGGGTCGGCGGCGGGGATTCGAAATGATGACGTGATGAGATTCCACTGGATGGGAGCGCCGGCCTCCGGCACGGCTTGAGGCGCCGATCGACCGGAACGAGCCGTGCCGGAGGCCGGCGCTCCGGGCGCGGCGTGCAGCGTCATCACAACGGTCGGTTTGCCACCGGCCCCGGGTGTGTAACCGCGTTCACCCGGCCCGCGCGTCAGCACCACGCGCAAAATCGCGTCGGGCATTTGATTTCTTTCAATAAGTTGCCGGGCGAAATCCTGCAATTCCTCCGGCGTGAACGGGCATTTGATTTTGAAGAAGTCCGCGCCGCGCGCCATGCGTTCCAGATGCTGCGCCAGGCGAAAGGGCCGGCCATTGACGACGCGCATCGTTTCAAACAGGCCGTCGCCATACATGAAACCCCGGTCGTTGACGGAGACGACGGCTTGTGGTTCGGGCACAAACTGGCCATTGAGAAAAACGAGCATGAAGACTTTTAACGCAATGGCGCGGAGACGCAAAGACGCAAAAGAACAAATCCGCTAATTTCGCCAATTTTCACGAATTGAATTCGCGTTAATTCGCGCAATTCGCGGACAAAGATTTTTTCAGCAGGAGCCGGCCCGTCCTCCGTAGCAGCGCC
>JBEKEJ010000284.1:0-2857 GCA_050013895.1 Verrucomicrobiota bacterium
ATCGCGCCCAGATGCAAGGGCCGCCAGGACAGGTTTATTAGCCCAAAACGACGCATCCGCCTCATGGTTACGCTTTGACAGGCACGTTGCGAAGGCAGAGTCAAACGACCTGAGCGATCATTTTCTCCTTGGCCTTGGGCCGTTTTGCCGTTGTGGTCTTGGCCGCAAAAAGGCGCGATGAGCGCAAAACCCACCGGGGCCGGCGCTGCTTTCATCCATCTCCCGTTTGCCTTCCAAAATCGCTGCAAATTATCATGGCCGAAGCACGGCGCGCGTGATTAAACTTTAGCCCTCAGAATTCAGCCTTTTTTACAACTGCCCGGCAAGAGCGAAGATTATTTACAAAGCGGGAACTGACACGGAGCCGACCCGGTCATTTGTTCCCGGGCAACGCGAATGCGACATAAGCGTCGCCGTATTCACTCGGCTTGCCGAGCTTGTTTCCAGTCGAAGCAATGACCACGTATTGGCGGCCGTTGAGCATGTAGGTGGTCGGCGGCGCACTGCCGACCCAGGGCAGCATTCCGGACCAGAGTTCGGCGCCGTTGTCCTTGTCGAACGCGCGAATCTTGGAATCGCGCGTCCCCGAACAGAAAAGCAGGCCGCCGGCCGTGACAATCGCCCCGCCGTAGTTTTCGGTGCCGGTCTTCGGTGTTCCCCGCGCGGCCAGTTCCGGGTATTCCCCGAGCGGCACGGTCCACAGCAGTTTGCCGGTATTGAGATCGAGGCAGTTGAGTGTGCCCCAGGGAGGTTTGGAGGCCGGGTAACCTTCGTCATCGAGGAATCTTGGATATCCGGTGAAGCCGTAGCTCGGGCGCTCGGGTTTTCCCGAAGGTGGCACGTTTCCTCCCTCGCGGAACAGCAGGTAGTCGGTCACGGCCTTGACGTCAGCAGCGCTCAAGCTCGGAAAGGCGGGCATGCCGTTTTTGCCGGTGCGGATCTGGCGCACTATATTCGTATCAGCGAGCCGGGAACGCAAACCACGCAACGGTGGCGCCACACCGATCCCCATTTTATCCAGCCCGTGGCAGGCGGCACAGGCGGTCTCATAAACGATCCGGCCCCGACTTTTTGGTTTGGACAAATCCTCGGGCGGATCGTCGTCGCGAAAGATGGAAATCATCCAGGCCAGGTTGTTGGCGCTGATGTAGAGGCGCCCCCCGGGGTCCACACAAGCCCCGGACCATTCCGCCCCGCCGTCTATGCCATAAAACAAATTGGGGTGGCCCAGGCTGGGAGGCCGGAAGAAGCCGGTGGTGACGCTCTTGAATGCGTTCGCGGCAAATTCGGCAGCCTCGGGAGTGCGATCGGTGAGATCCTGCGGCGTGAAAACCAGTTTGTTGAAGCGTTGCGGCAATTCGAGATCGGGCTGGTACGGCGCGGTCACTTCACCGGGCAGGTCGCTGGTCGGCGCGCGGTGCATGCGGAACGGAAAGATGGGTTTGCCCGTCACCCGGTCCAGCAGAAGCGTATCAGCGCCCTTGCTGGTCACGGCGACGACGTCCACTTTCCTGCCGTCGCGGGTGATGGTGGCGAGATTCGGCGGCGCGGAGATGTCGAGATCCCATAAATCGTGAGGTATCAGTTGAAAATGCCACAAACGTTTGCCGGTGCGCGCATCGAGGGCGATGAGGCAATCGGTAAACAGGTTGTCGCCCAGATGGGTCGAGCCGGCGAAATTCGGCTTCGCGGCGGCTGTGCCGATGTATGCGATGCCGCGAGTATCATCCATGGCCATGCCGGACCAGCAATTCGCGCCATATTCCTCGGTCTGATCCCACGTTTCATAACCGAACTCACCCGGGTGCGGGATCGTGTGGAAGGTCCACAAAAGTCCGCCGGTTACCGCGTTAAAACCCCAAACGTCCTTCAAAAAGCCCGGGACAACGACGATCTGCTGGAACATAGCGGGGCCGGCGGTCGCGGCGCCGGATACACCCTCGGCTTTTCCCGGGAGCAAGGTTCGGCCGCCCTCGCCAAAGCTTGCGATCAAGGCGCCGGTTTTCGGGTCCAGCGCGTATAGATATTTTCCGGCACAGAACAAGATGCGTTCTTGGGCCGTGGCAGTGCCGGGCCAGTAGATCAGTCCGCGAAACGCCGGCCGGCCGTCGGGTTTGAAACGCCAGACTTCTTTTCCATTCCCCGCGTTCACTGCGACCATCTGCCAGCCAGCCGTCGGGGCGATCATCAAATCGCGGACAATGATCGGGTTGCACTCCAGGTTGTTGCTGCCGTCGCCCGAGTGGTAAATCCAGGCCTGTTGGAGTTTGGCGACATTCCCGCGGTTGATTTGATCCAGCGCCGAGTAGCGCCTTCCGCCGTTGTCCCCCTGGGACCTGTGCCAGCTTAGAAAAGTGTCCGGCGCGGGCTGCCCGTTGGCCGGCGTCAATTCTTCGGGTTTGGCCGCCGGAATAATTTTGTAGAGCGGCAGCTTTTCGCGTTCCTTGGGATCCTCCACCGCCCAATAATCCCTGGTCGGCGAGCTGGCAACCGGAGCCGGCCTCTCCGCGCGCGGCGCGGGGCCGTCGGGTTGGTCCTGAGCTTTCGCAAGCACGACCCATCCGAGAACGGCGGCGCAGAGCACGGCGGCTTTCCAAAAACAATTCATACCGGAATTGAGCCGGAATGTGGCAGAGCCCCGCCGGGTTTTCAAGCCCGCGGCGAAACCTGTTGCATATGGTGTGATTTGAACTCGAACACCGAAGTTGGGCGCACGAAAATGGTGGTAGGGACAGCGCGCTGGGCACGGACTCATCACATAGGTGACAGTTTAGACTCATCACATCGGTTACACTTTCTGAGGTGGGGCATGGTGGGCTGGGCGCATCGCGCCTGGATCCGAGCGATGGAGATGGCC
>JBEKEJ010000285.1:0-2848 GCA_050013895.1 Verrucomicrobiota bacterium
ATCTCCGTCGCCTCCAGCAATTCGGCCGTGCTCAGGCCGAACTTCGCGTTTTCGCCGCCGCTGCTGGCCCAGCGGCCCGCGCCCTGGCTCACCAGCCGCGCGCGGATGCCGAGCAACGGTTCGACATTAAGCTGCCTGGAAATGGCGATGATGTGCCGCAACTCCTCCAGTTTCTCGACCACCAGGATGACGGTTTTGCCGAGTTTGATGCCGAGCATGGCCATCCTGATGAATTCCGCATCCTTGTAGCCATTGCAGACAATCAGGCTGCCGATTTGATTTTGCAGTGCCAGGCCGGCGAGCAGTTCCGGCTTGCTGCCGACTTCGAGGCCGAAATCAAACGGCCTGCCCGCGTCGAGAATTTCCTCCACGACCTCGCGGAGCTGGTTCACCTTGATCGGGAACACGCCGCGATACCGGCCCCGGTAGCCGTATTCCGCGATCGCGTTGCGAAAGGACTGGTTCAGCGACTCGACCCGGTGGCGCAAAATGTCCTGGAACCGGATGAGCAGCGGAAACTTCAACCCGCGGCCCTTCGCCTCCTCGATGACATCCGTGATGTCCACCGCCACGCCCGCGTCCTGCAGCGGCCGGGCGACGACGTGGCCCTCGTCGTTGATGTCAAAGTACTTCGCGCCCCAGCGATGGATGTTGTAAAGGTTGCGCGCCGCTTCGATGTCCCACGGGCCTTCGCCGCGCCGGAGTGCCGGTGGCGGCCGATCGCTGCCGGCCTCCGTGGACAAAGCAGGCGATGGCGCTGGTTCTGGCTTCGGCCACGCAGGCGGGCGCGGCTCCCCGTTTGAATTGCTCATCTCATGTGTCGAATCGAGCGAACTATAAAACGCCGCGCGCGGAAATCAACAGGCAGAATGAAAAATCTTTGCGCCGCCGCGACCGGTTAAAAATACAACACGCCGCTTTACAGGTTCGCGCGCGGGGACTAAAGTCGTTTCATGGCTGCTGAATACGACGCGACAGAATTTGTGGACACCGATTTTCAAACCCAGAAATCGCCCTACGGGAATCCCGCGCCCGCCGGCGACCCGCTCCGAGCGCCCACGCGCGAGGAGGTGGACCGCAAGGTCGTCGAGGCGCAGCAGAAGCTCGCCGAACTCAAACGCGCGCAGGAGGGGTTGGAGCGCGAACGCGCCGCGCTCGAGGAATTGCGCCGCCGCCAGAACGAATTTCAAACCGGCCGGCAGGAAATGGTGCACAGCCTCACGCGCGGCCTCGGCCTGCTCGAAGAAACCGAGTTCAACGCGCGCCGCGACGCCGAGCAAATGGTCAAGACCGTCGCCGACTTCCGCGACGCGCTCGACAAGCTCCAGGCCATCCACGACGAAACCTGGAACAAGGACAATTTCAGCGTCGAACTGACCCGCGCGCTGACCACCATCGAAAACGCGCGCATGGAATGGAACGCCGCCCGGCTCAAGTTCCCCATCCTGTCCGGCGAAACCCCGGCAAACCCGGAAACCGAAATCGCGCCGCCGCCCGCCGCGTCGCCCTTCGCCACCCACAGCTTTGGCGAACTGTGCAAGTTCGGCCTGGCGCTGACCTGGCCGCTGGCGCTCGTCGCATTGCTGGCGCTCGGTCTGATGCTGGCCGTTTTGTTGCGCCACTGAAAGTTGAAGCCGTATGGCGTTTGCAAAGAAAAAGGCGAAAACGGTTGACCCGATCTCCGACCGAGCGCGCGCCTTGAACGACCAGATCGCCGCGCTCGAATCCGAAATCAAGCGACTCGACACGCAGCTTCAGCACAATCCCGGGCCGCGTCTGCGTTCCACCGCCATCCCGCACGGTGCGACCATCGCCCGCGCGCATGAACCGTCGCCGCCTCCGCCCGCGCCGGAACCGGTCTTTGAGGAGGTCAAACCGCTCCCGGCGGGCGACGAGACTGCCACGCCCGACCAATTTAACGATCTCGGCGTGCGCAAATACGATTTGCCCGCGCTCATTCAACGCCTGCGCCAGCGTTTCAGCCGGCCGGTGGCTTCCAACCCGCGGCTCGTTACCTATCTCGCTGCCGGCGGTGTTCGCGGTCTGCGCCCGTTGCGCTATGAAAAACGCGTGGCGCGTAACCGTTTTATCTTTTTTGCCGGCGCCCTGTTCCTGCTGCTGCTTGGCACCATCATCATCTATCTGCACAACCACTGACCGAACACGTCCATGAAAAATCAACTCTTCCCATTATCCATTTCCACGACCGACGGCCAATTCATCGCTCGCTATTCCGCCAGGGGACTGGCTGCACTCAGTTTTCCCAAGGTAGGGTCGGCGCGCTGCGCCGACCGGACATCGCAGCGCGATGTCCCTACCAGCAAAATTCCCGCCCAAATTCTCCGTTGGCATCGTGCGACGGCGGCGGGACTGAAAAGCTCCCTGGCCGGGCGCAAACCGAAGAATCTGCCGCCACTTGATCTGGCCGGCGGCACGGCGTTTCAACGAAATGTTTGGCGCGCGTTGCGGAAGATTCAACGCGGCCGGACGAGAAGCTACGGCGAAATCGCGCAGCAAATCGGCAAGCCCAGGGCCGTTCGGGCCGTCGGCGGCGCGTGCGGTGCGAATCCGGTCCCGGTCTTTGTGCCGTGCCATCGCGTCCTCGCGGCGAACAAAAAACTCGGCGGTTTCTCCGGCGGCTTGGATTGGAAGCGCAACCTGCTCGCACGCGAAGGTATTGTGTTGTAGCAGCCGACGTGAGTCGGCTCAATTTTCGGCCAGAGCAGCTCATACCGACGTGCGTTCAAAATGCCATAAATCGGCAGGATGGGCAGTGCCGTAAATCGGACTGCGCAGACACGTCTGCGCTTTGGAACGACGTGACATGTCGCGTCGAGGAAAGCGGCGA
>JBEKEJ010000286.1:0-2802 GCA_050013895.1 Verrucomicrobiota bacterium
TTGATCACACCAACGGTCGCCCGCGCGGCTTCGGCTTCGTGAACATGGCCACGTCCGAAGGCGCTCGAGCCGCCATTCGGGCTCTTCATGGAAAGGAGATAGGAACGCACAATCTCATCGTAAGCGAAGCGTGGCTGCACGAAGAGCGTGCCGGCTCGTCCAGAGAAGGCCACAGCCCCGCCGCAGCTCCAGTTGCCCCTGCCAAGTCCACAGCCGGATGAGAGATTTGACATGACGGACATTGCCCATAGCCCGTATGGTCAAAAAATTCATGTAGCTTTCCGGCAGTAGAATTTCAGCAACCCGCCCAGGCGCTCGCGTGTGCGGATCTCGCCAGACGATTCGCCGATTCGGTCCGCCACCGCAGGAAACAGAATCACGTTCCCGCAGGGTCAAAGTACTCGACCGTGCGATTTTCAACCGGTACCGAAAAAAATTTCTGGATGTTGACGGCGGCACAGGCGCTTCTCCGCAGGTTCTGGCGCTGGAAATCCCGCCCCGGTGATTACCATCGGCAGGGCATCGCCACGCGCCTTGCCCGGAGGTTCGAGAACGCCGGCCAGGAGCGAGGCTTCACGCAGGTCATGGTCATAGTTTTCAACACAGAAAACCAAGCGGTTCATCATCTCCCGCCAGCGGCGACCGGTGGGCAATTTGTCGGGGAAGGCAAAACTCCTCGCTATGACGGGACAGGGAGTTGAGGGACGGATGAAAACGTCGAATCTCCAACATCCAACATCAAATTGGGGCGAACGGCAGGCGATTGCATGTCGTCCCTGGCGGGACTAGAGTCGCTGTGTGAACCCACTCGCCAAACTGAGCGAGCTGACGGATGCCCTCGAGTTCGAGTCCGTGGATCGGCGCACCTATTTTGACCGGCACACCGGCCGGATTGTCAGCGTGGGGGACCGCATTCTGAGCGCCGTGGAAGAGGGCGAGGACGAAGCGTTGACGAGCGTGCCCGACTGGCAGAAGGAAGAAGTCCAAACGGCGCGGGCGATTGTAAACCACAGTGGCGACCGCTTCATTGATCCGCCGGGCAAGTTTGAGTTCAACGAATACCGTCACATGGAGCGATTCATCGGGGCATTGGCGGACGCGGAAGCCGCTGAACAGCTCTGGCGGGCAATCAAGGGCAAGGGCGCCTTCCGCCATTTCAAGGATACGCTTTACCGGCTGGGCATTCAGGATCAGTGGTATCGCCACCGCGACGCGGCGATGAAGGAGTTCGTAATCGGCTGGGCCGAAGCGAACAATGTGCTCTACGAAGATGATATCAAAGACCGAAAATTGTGACGGGTTCTTATCTGGGCCGGCTCCATCGCGCCGCTTCTGGCAAGCTTCTGATGCAAGCAGTGGTGCATTAAGTCGCAAGTGACATGGCTGGCGGCGGATTGGAGACAGGCTTCTCCATCTCGGGTAGGTGTCGTAACTCTCCTTTGAGTGCTTTGTCCAAAATGGCCGGAAGTAAAGCGTCGAATTCGGGGGCAACGCCTGCCGCTTACCATCGAGTCATACATGCTGCGTTGCATTGTATCCCCAATTGTATCCCGCGTGTTTGAAAATGAGGCCAAATGAGTCTAAAAGAGTCCTTTTGAAAAAAATCGTTGTCCAAAGCAGTCCATTGAAGTCCAATCGGTTCCACGTAACTCATTGTGGTCAAGTGAGATTTACAGTCTGCCCCCGTTGGCCACTTGGGTAACCTACCGCGTAAGGGACATAGATTAAGCCAACACGACGCAGCCTTGTCAATGCACACACTGTTCGCCTAGCCTGACGGAGTGTTCGATTCATTAAGCGGCAAGCTCCAGAACGCCTTTCGCAACTTGCGCGGGCTCGGAGAAATTTCCGAGGCCAACATCGCCGATTCCCTGCGCGAGGTCCGCATGGCGTTGCTGGAAGCCGACGTGAATTTCAAGGTCGCGCGCGATTTCATCGAACGCGTCAAGGCCAAGGCCGTCGGCGCGGAAGTCGTCCAAAGCATCCAACCCGGCCAGCAAATCGTCAAAATCATCCACGACGAACTGGTGGACCTGCTCGGCTCGCAAAACGCCGGTTTGAATCTCGGCGGCAATCCCAGTTGCATCCTCATGGTTGGACTGCACGGTTCGGGCAAGACCACCTCCAGCGGCAAACTCGCGCGGCTGCTCCAGAAACAAGGCCGCCAGCCGTTGCTCGTGGCGGCGGACGTTTACCGCCCGGCGGCCATGGACCAGTTGGACACGCTCGGCAAACAGCTTGAATTGCCGGTCTTCGTCAAACGCGGCGAAACGGATGTCTCGAAAATCGCCCGCGAAGCGCTCGGTTTCGCAAAAACCAACAATCGGAATGTGCTGATTTTTGACACCGCCGGCCGGTTGCAGATTGATGAGCCGCTCGTGCAGGAACTCGTCCGCCTGCGCGACCTGGTGAAACCGCAGGAAATCCTGCTCGTGCTCGACGCCGCCACCGGCCAGGAAGCCGTCAACGTGGCCACGCATTTTGACCAGGCACTGCAAATCACCGGCTCCATTTTGACCAGGCTCGATGGCGACGCGCGCGGCGGCGCGGCGTTGAGCATGAAGGCCGTCACCGGCAAGCCCATCAAGTTTGCCGGCATGGGCGAGAAGCTGGACGAATTCGAGCCGTTTCATCCCGAGCGCATGGCATCGCGGATTCTCGGCATGGGCGACGTCGTCAGCCTGGTCGAGAAGGCCGCTGAATCCGTGGATTTGGAGGATGCCAAACGGCTCGAAGAAAAGATGCGCAAAGGCCAGTTCACGCTGGAAGATTTTCTGGAGCAATTGCGCCAGATGAAAAAGC
>JBEKEJ010000287.1:0-2777 GCA_050013895.1 Verrucomicrobiota bacterium
TCCAAGGAGGTCAACGTCGCCGTGGCCTCTTCCACTTTCCCCTTCTATGTCACGGGGTCGGTCATTCGTCCGGGCAAGTACACGTCTGATCATCCGATAACCGCGCTCGACGCTGTAATGGAGGCTGGCGGTTTTGACTACACCAAGGCCAACCTGAAGGCCGTCAGGGTGCTTCGCCACGGAAAGGACCGGGTTGATAACTACACGTTGAATCTGAAGCTGGTTCTGGAAGGCAAAGACACCAAGCTGTTTTATCTCCAGCCGTCCGACATCATATATGTACCGGAACGATTTTCGTGGTTCTAAATGCAAAGAACCCTCTCGAAGCGACCGCTTCGAGAGGGTTCTGGAGACCCGTTTGAATCAATTTCCCGCGGCCTCTAAAATCGGTAGGAAATTTGAAAGCCAACCTGGGTGCTGGAGTAACCGAATCCAGGTTCCGTGGATGAGTTGCTGCTGGCCTGATAAAAAGCCGAGATCGTTCCCCGCTGAGCGAAGGGGTAGTTCAATTGGACGCTGACTGAATACAAATCATCCTCGCGATTGACGGAAGTGTTGCTGGCCGAAGCCACGTATTTGACCGCGTGGTAACCACCTAGCAAATCGAGGTAGAGTTTCCCGAGCAAACGTTGATTCAGATCGCCGATAAAGTCCGTGTTTTCGGTGGCCTGCCCCACAAAATACGACGGGGACACCGCGCGATCCGCACTGATGGAAATTTTTGTCACTTCAATCGGCTGGTATTGAATTGTGGCCGCGAAGACGAAATTCAGCAAACTGCCCGCGCCGCCGTGAAACTCGCGTTCTTCCAAGCCGCCGTTAAGTCGAAAACTGATTTTGTCCGTTGCCCGCCAATTGACCCGGCTTTGGAGTTGTTCGTAGATCATGTCCGGGCCGGTCTGCACGTCGTCATAGCCAAGACCCACACCGACGCCGGCATTTAATCGCGGCCAAAATTCATAGTTCAACCAGTCAAGGGTGGACCATTCACGGGAACTGGTAAACTGGTCGGCGGAAATAATATTTTGGCTGACTCCCAAGTCTGTGGACATTTTGCTGTTGAACTGATAAGAAGCTTTGATGGCAGTCGAGAAGGTTTTCTGACTGGTTTGCGTGGCGGTTTCGACAAGTGGATCCGAGCTTAAAGTAAAACCCTGCGACAGCCCAAAGGTCCAATCTTCATAGCTTGTTCCGCCCGCCAATGTGACGGCGTGATCCAGGGTGTCTCGAAAATGGTTGTTCGAATAAAACGTCCAGGCAGGCGTATAATCCACCGTCCAATGTCTGCCTATTTCCAAGAGAAAACCGGGTGAAATTTGATTAATGACCGTGTTTTCCGCCTGATTTGTGCTGGAGAGAATTCCGTTTCCGGAAAGAACACGGTAATAAGGATGGGGGCGCAAATTGAATATCCCATATTGAAACGGTTCCTCCGCCTGCGCGACGACGGGAGCGTTTTGTTCCGGGGCGAACACGGTCATCTCGTCATTGGCCTCGTTTTCCTGGACGGCGGGCGGGATCACGGAAAACGAGGGCGCCGGCATAATGACCGGTTGCGCCTTGGCCGCGTGAGAAAATGCCAGCAAGACGGCCAATGTGACTTCGAAGGCCGTTGATTTTCTGATGCTGTGAATGGTGACAATGCGATTTGGGGATTTAATGTTCATAGGATTGATTCCGAATATGATTGGCAGAACTGATGTGATTTGCCAGTTGCCCGACCGGCGATTCCTCACGCCAATTGCGGAGTGAATCCTCAAGCGCCTCTTTCACAGGTCGCATTTTGACTCCGGTAGCCAACACCTTGGAAACGTCCAAAATCGCGTGTGAACGGGGTGACTTGGCGCCAGGCCGGTCGGACGCCAAAGTTCGATCATGTCCCAAAGTCTCGATGAGCGGACCGGGCGATTCCGTGTCGAGAACGTAAAACTCCTCATCGTTCTTCCAATATTCAAAGCGCCGGGCCGGCTTTAGGATTTGTTGAATCATTTCAATGACCTGTCGGGTGGCCACGGCCCCGGGGTTCGTCATGTTGTAAATGCCGAAGGGGGCGTGATATTCCCAAAGGTCCAGACAGGCGCGCACAAAATCGTCCAGATGCGAAAGGGAGGCGATGGCGTCATACACCTTGGGATAATGCTGAAGCTTCCAGAGAAAATTTCTCGGTTCACTATGCTCGCCGAACGGTGTTCCGGGCCGCCAGATATAACTTTGCCCGATGCCGCGAATGGCCTCCTCCGCCAGCGCCTTGGTGCCGCTGTAGAAATTACATGGCGCATGACGGAAGGAAAAGTTGGGTTCATCCCATTCGGTAAAACCGAATAGGCTCTCCGGAGACTGCTCAAACAGCCGCCGCACCCCGGGCTCATTGAGGTCACGAATCACGCGCATTTTCTCGCCGTCCATGATTTTTGCGCCGGTGTAAATGCCGCCCGACGAAATCTGGCCCCACGGCGTGTTGGTCAGCAGGCAAACGCGGGCGATGGTTTGGGGAAGCAGCGTGTTGGCGAACAATGTTTCCACGCGAGTCGTTTCACAGGCATCCACGTTGGGTTTGCCGGTATAACCGGCAGCGTTGATGATAAACTCCGGCCTGATTTTCCGAATGTAATCAAAAAGCAGATCGAAGTTTGTGTAATCCAGCGCCGTCCGGGTCAACGGAATATAGCTGGAGCGCCGCCGTTGCAACTCGCGCGCGAAGGCGTGGCCGACGTAACCGCTGGCTCCCAGGAGCAAAATCATGGCAAAGTTACGGGTTATCCGACCGTCGAAGGTCT
>JBEKEJ010000288.1:0-2759 GCA_050013895.1 Verrucomicrobiota bacterium
GGACCGATCTTTCCGGGTCGGTGCAGCCCGATGCTTCAGGAATGGTACAATTCACCGATTCCAGCACGCCGGCCCCAGCGACGCGGTTCTACCGCAGCCGGGGCCAGGCACCGATTTACTAGATTGGCCCGGACGGGCTTTTCGCGGGTGCTTGGTGTGGCCGGTAGCGGAGTCCGGCTGAAATGTTGCAACACATTGCAACAGTGGAACTGCGCGAACGTGCGTTTTTGCGACAGATTCACAAAATCACTTAAAACATCGAGTTATGCCGTAGTCATGCGGCGCTCGTGTATGTTTGCGTGATCGTCGCACAGGACAAAATGGTTGGTTGGTCCGTTTCCCCGCTGGTTTTTCAGAACCAATGATTTAGTCTTCCAGCGTGAGAGAAAATCCTCAGGAAACCGCCGCCGCTGACTTCCTGGTCATTGGCTATGGCAATACTTTGCGCAGCGATGACGGCGTGGGGGCGAAGGTGGCCGCCGCGGTCGCCGAGCTGGCCCTGCCCGGGGTCGTCGCCCTCGCGCGCCACCAACTCACCCCCGAACTCGCGGAACCCATTTCCGGGGCGCGCGCGGTGGTTTTTGTGGATGCCGCCGCGGACGCCTCCACCGAGGTCCAGGTGCGCCAACTCGAACCCGCGGATGGCGCGCAACTCATGGCGCATGCCGCGGACCCGCGCTCGCTGCTGGCGTTCGCCCGGCAGCTTTTCGGGCGCTGCCCGCCAGCGTGGTGGCTGACCATTCCGGTCGAAAACCTCGGTTTCGGCGAGGAGCTTTCTCCGCTGGCCCGCCGGGGTTTTCAAACCGCGCTGGACCAGGTTCGAACGCTCGCCGGCAGTCATTGAAATCCATTGTGGTTTAACCACGAAATACACGAAACACACAAAAGAAACACAAACAAGACTCGGCGTTCAAAGAATGCTTCCGTGAACCCCTTTCGTGTAATTCGTGTGTTTCGTGGTTGTAAAATGAGCGCAATAGACTCTACGCTTGCCTGCCTTCGCGCATTGACCGGCGCCAGTGGCACTGGCAGACTGGAATGACATTTTATGCACGAAGTCCATCTCGTCCGCGCCATCGTTGACACCGTTGAGAAGCAGGCTGCCGCGCAGGGCGCCAGGCGCGTTAAGCACGTCAAAATCCGTTTCAACCCGCTCACCAGCCACAGCGCCGAGCACGTGCAGTTCAGTTTTGAGGTCGTCAAGAAAGAGAGCGCCCTCCTCCAAGGTGCCACGCTCGCGTTGACGCAGGTTGCGCCGCTCGTGCGGTGCGCGAAATGCGGACATCAATTCGAGACGGACCACTTGCCGGACGTTTGCCCCATATGCGATTCGCTGGACCTCAAGGCCGTGAACTGCACCGACATGATCCTCGAAGGGTTCGAAATCGAGAAGTGATATGAAGCCCGCCGCGCCCGGCCGACTGCGGCTGAAACTGGTCGTTCGCGGCGCAGTGCAAGGTGTCGGTTTCCGTCCCTTTGTTTTCCGCCTCGCCACCGGACTTCAACTTGCCGGCTGGGTCAATAATTCGCCACCGGGCGTCTTTATTGAAGTGGAAGGTCCGCGCGCGACGCTCGAAAAATTCCTCCTCCGCCTCGAAACGGAAAAACCGCCGCGCAGTTTCATTCAAAGCCTCGAAGCCTCGTGGCTGGATTCCGTTGGCTACAGCCGTTTTGAAATCCGCGAGAGCGCAATCGGCGGCAATAAAACCGCGCTCGTGCTGCCGGACATCGCCACCTGCCCCGATTGCCTGCGCGAAGTCTTCGACCCGAAGAACCGGCGTTATCGCTACCCGTTCACCAACTGCACGAACTGCGGTCCGCGCTTCAGCATCATTGAATCTTTGCCTTACGACCGCGCGAACACCTCGATGAAATCGTTCACGATGTGCCCGCAATGCCAGGCTGAATACGACGACCAGCGCGACCGCCGCTTTCACGCGCAGCCCAACGCCTGTCCGGTATGCGGTCCGCAGTTGGCGTTGTGGCGTAGCGGTCCCGCAAAGCGGGAGCAGAACGCCGCCCACTTCCCATCAAAAAATAATCAGCCACGCTCTGCCGGGAGCAGTGACGATGCGCTCTTGGCCGCCGCTGTCGCAATTCGCGCCGGGAAAATCGTCGCCGTCAAGGGACTCGGCGGCTTTCATTTGATGGCGGATGCCCGCAACGACAAGGCCGTCCGTCGTCTGCGCAAACGCAAGCATCGCGAGGAAAAACCTCTTGCTCTCATGTTCCCGTTCTTGGAAGACATTCAGGCCGAATGCGACGTTTCGCCCTTGGAAAAGCGACTCCTCCTCTCGCCGGAAGCGCCCATCGTGTTGTTGAAAAGAATCGCAAATCGTCAATCGCAAATCGTCAATTCCGTGGCTCCCGGGAATCCATACCTCGGCGCCATGCTGCCTTACACGCCGTTGCATCATCTGCTGTTGACCGAACTGGGGTTTCCGGTCGTCGCCACCAGCGGCAACCTGAGCGACGAACCGATCTGCAAGGATGAACATGAGGCGCTCGAACGATTGGGCGGCATCGCGGATGTTTTTCTGGTCCACAACCGCCCCATCGTCCGGCACGTGGACGATTCCATTACGCGCGTGATGCTCGACCGTGAGCTGGTTCTGCGCCGCGCGAGAGGTTATGCCCCGCTGCCCGTTGTTGTAGCGGCAGGCGTCTCGCCCGCCGTGGAGCCGGGCATCCTGCCCGGGGGAAAAAGCATCGAAATTTCAGGGCACGGCGAGAATTCGCACGGGAGTACGGGCGGCAAG
>JBEKEJ010000289.1:0-2690 GCA_050013895.1 Verrucomicrobiota bacterium
CGCGGACCAAGCCGCCGCGCAACGGGCGTTGCACGACGCGGCGCACAAGTTTTTGAGCAACCCCATCATTGAGGATTACAAACTGGAGATGGAATGAGTTTTACGAGGTCAGCAGTCAGTAGTTCGTCGTCAGTAGCAACTGACGCGCGCCCAACACTGCTGACCACTGACTGCTGACTACTAACTTAAAAATGAATTTCTCCGTTCTCCAATTCCCGGCGTCTAATTGCGACCAGGACGCCATCCATGCCATCCGGCTGCTCGGCCATTCGGCGCGTTACGTATGGCACAAGGAAAATTCCCTGGGCGCCGCCGACGCGGTCATTGTGCCTGGAGGTTTCAGCTATGGCGATTACCTGCGTTGCGGCGCCATCGCGCGGTTCAGCCCCGTCATGCAGGCCGTGAAACAATTCGCCGATCACGGCGGCCTCGTCCTCGGCATCTGCAACGGCTTTCAAGTGCTCACCGAGGCCGGCCTGCTGCCCGGCGCGCTCATTCGCAACCGCGACCTGCAGTTCCACTGCGAACATATTTTCCTGAAAACCGCCACACTGGATTCGCCGTTCACCAACAAAATTCCGTCGGAGAAATGGCTGCGCATTCCCATCGCCCACGGCGAAGGCTGCTATTACGCGGACGAGGAAACGCTCGCCCGGCTCAAGGTGGGCAACCAGATTTTGTGGCAATACTGCGACGCGAACGGAAACCTGACCGACACGGCCAATCCCAACGGCTCCGTGCGCAACATCGCCGGCATCTGCAACGAACGCCGCAACGTGGCCGGTCTGATGCCGCATCCCGAACGCTCCAGTGAACCCGCGCTGGGCAGCGACGACGGCAAGTGGATTTTTGAAAGCATCTTTGCCGCCCTGGAAAGCAAGAATGCGGCGAAAGCGGCTTAAAACTATTCTCTAATGTCCGAACCTGCCATCACCCCTGAACTGGTTGCCAAACACAACCTCACGCCTGAGGAATATGCCAACATCGAGCGTCTGCTTGGCCGCAAGCCAAGCTACACCGAGCTGGGCATTTTCTCGGTGATGTGGAGCGAGCATTGCAGCTACAAAAATACCCGCCCGTTGCTCAAAACTTTTCCGACCAGGTCCAAAAAGATCCTCGTCGGGGCAGGGGAAGAGAACGCCGGCATCATTGACATCGGCGACGGCCTGGCCATCGCGTTCAAGGTGGAATCGCACAATCATCCCAGCGCGGTCGAGCCATTCCAGGGCGCGGCCACCGGCGTGGGTGGCATCGTGCGCGACATTTTCACAATGGGCGCGCGACCGATTTGCTCGGTGAATTCACTGCGGTTTGGGCCGATTAGTGATGAACGTCCGCCTTCACCCCGGCCCTCTCCCCCGGGAGAGGGAGGAGCCGGCGGCAGCAACGGGCAAGACCGCGCGCCTTTACCAATGGCGTCCGCAACCAGTCTCACTCTCCCCGGGGGAGAGGGCCGGGGTGAGGGCGAGCGAAACCCCGCCGCCGAAGGCGCTGACTCCGAAATCGCAAATCGCAAATCACAAATCGCCAATAACAAACGCCTTTTTGCCGGCGTCGTGGCCGGCATCGCGCATTACGGGAATTGCTTCGGCATCCCCACCATCGCGGGCGAGGTTTATTTCGACAAATCTTACGAAGGCAATCCGCTCGTGAACGCCTTCTGCCTGGGCGTGCTGCGTCATGAACAAATCGCGCGCGGCGCGGCCAAAGGCGTCGGCAACCCGGTGTTTTACGTCGGCCCGGCCACCGGCCGCGACGGCCTGGCGGGCGCGGCGTTCGCCTCGCAGGATCTGACCGAGGAATCCGCCGAACAACAACGCGGCGCGGTGCAGGTGGGCGATCCGTTCATGGAAAAACTCGTGTGCGAAGCGTGCCTCGAACTGCTCGCCAGTGGCGCCGTCGCGGGCATTCAAGACATGGGCGCGGCGGGATTGACCTGCTCGACTTGCGAGACCGCCGCGCGCGCCGGCACCGGCATTGAGATCGAGTTGGACAAGGTCCCGCAACGCGCGCCGAACATGAGCAGCTACGAAATCATGTTGAGCGAATCGCAGGAACGGATGCTCATCATCGTGCATAAAGGGCGCGAGGCGGAAGTGAAGAAGATTTTTGACAAGTGGGACTTGCCGTGGTCGGAAATCGGCGTCGTGACCGACACCGGCCGCATGGTCGTGCGTCACCACGGCATGATCGTGGCCGACATTCCGGCGAAGAAGATCGCCGATGAATCGCCGGTGTATCAGCCCGAATCGCGCGAGCCGGAATACTTGAAGGCGGTCCGCGCGTTTCGGCTGGATGGAATCCCCGATTCCCAATCTCCCATCTCCGATCTCCTGAAACTTTTGGCGTGGCCGACGATTGCGTCGAAGAACTGGGTTTACCGCCAATATGATCACATGGTGCGCGATGGCTCGATCATCTGCCCCGGCAGCGACGCGGCGGTGTTGCGCATCAAGGCGGATTCGCTGCCGGATGTTGGTAGGGCCGAGCTGCCGCTCGGCCAGGACGCGCAGCAGCGCGTCCCTACCTCTGTTGTTGGTAGGGCGGGCAGTCCCTTGCCCGCCGCTGGTGGGGCGAGCGTCCCCGCGAGCCGGCTCGTCGGTAGCCTCGCCCCACCCGAAATGAGCCACTATACCCTCCGGGTCGCGGTTCTCCCGCCAGGTTTCAGGTTTTCCGTGAGGCCGGCTTGT
>JBEKEJ010000290.1:0-2681 GCA_050013895.1 Verrucomicrobiota bacterium
GGGATGGCGCGCTGCGCCGTCACCGCGCCGTTCAGGCGCGGAACCGACCCGGGGCGCGCGTCCACCCTCGCACAATTCGTTCCGCCCGCTGGACGCGGGCGGAGACAGCGCAGCGCGCTGTCCCTACCACCCTTTTCCCGCGCCCAACTTCGGTTTTCGGAATAAATGCGGCGTTCCGTGCGGCAGTGCCGGCGCTGTGCGCCGATACATTCGAGCCACAGGCTCGACGCTACAGGAAATTCGGTCGCTGCCGGCCGTGGCCGGTTCAGGCAACGTGGCGGCGACAGTCACAATTTTGCCGGTTCGTGATAAGGTTGGCCGGCGCGATAGAGTTCCAGCAACCGGCGGTTCTTCTCCAGCAGATTCGTTTCGCCCAGGGCGGTCGCCGAGGCAATGGCCCGTTCCCCCATCTTGATGGCATCGGCGAATTGTCCGGCCTCGGCGTAAGCCGCCGCCAGGGTGCCGATATAGACCGTCTTATCGTAATGCGTCAGGTCGCACGCGCGCTCGGCGAACTGCACCGCGTCAGCGCCATTGCGGACTTTGGGATCTTCATTGGCGGCCAGCAGCCAGGCGAGATTATTTAGCGCCTCCAAGTGATTGGGGTTGTATTGAAGCAATTGACGGTATTGGTCAATCGCCTCCTGGGTTTTTCCCTGGAGCATCAGGACTTCAGCAAGTTCCTTGCGGCCACTGAACCCCGGCGCGATGGCCACCGTCTCATACAGTTGCCGAAAACCCTCGTCTTTTTTTCCCTCGTCAATCAAGGCCAGGCCCAGATTGAAGTGTGCCTTGTAGTTGTTCGTGGTCACCTCGATGGCGTGCCGGCAAAGGGTTTCGCTGTCCCGCCAATACCGCAGTTGCCGGCCGGTCACCGCAAGACACGCCGCCAGCGCCGCCGTCATCACCGCGCCGCGAATGAATTTTGCGCGGGGCTGCCGGCCGCCGAGTTCCTTCCCGCCCCAGGCAATCATCACGAACACGCCGATCAGTGGGATATACGTGTAACGGTCCGCCATGGACTGACTACCCACCTGCACCAGGCCGATCACCGGCGCCAGCGTTCCCAGAAACCACAGCCAGCCCACGATTAAAAAAGGACGCCGCCGCGCCTGCCGGACCGCCGCAACGGTGATCACGGTCAGCAGCATGGCCGAGCCTGTCACTTGCCACGCCGTCCACGCCTCCGAATGCACAATCCACGAGCCGGGGTAGGGATAAAAAAAGGCGAGATGCTCCGGCCAGACCATTTTGCCAAGATAACGGACGCAGGAAACCAGGGCGTTGCCGGCGCGATCGGAAATCGAAAGTTGACTCAGCAGCTCCGTCGCACCGCCGGCGCGTTGAACCAGAAAAGTGATCGCGCTCGCCGCGGCCGCCAGCGCGAAAAAAGGCAGTTTTTCCAATAGCAACTGGTTGAACTGCCTTCGCTTCGCTCCATCGCGCCATGGAGTTGAATCATCTTTGCTTCGCTTTGCCGCGCCAATGGGTTGAATGCCTGCTTCCTCGTTACCGGCTCGCCACGCCGTAGCCGGGCGAAGGCGGGCCATCCTTCCGAGCGGCCAGAAATCGAGCAGCAACAGCACAAAAGGCCAGGTCACCAGCATCGGCTTCGACATCAGCCCCAGCGCGAAAAAAAACAGCGCCAGCCAATAGTCGCGGGTCCAGCGTCGAAGGCCGGGAGCCGGACCGCCGCTTCCGGCCTTCGCCTCTCGACTCCCTGGCGCGGCGAAGCGCGGCGAAGACGGCTCAACTCCCGACCGCCCTTGCGCATGGCGTGAATAGGCCCAAATGGCGAGCAGCCCAAAAAAAGCGCTGAGCACGTCCTTGCGCTCGGAAATCCACGCCACCGATTCCACGTGCAACGGATGCCAGGCGAACAACGCCGCCACCAGCGCGCTCGGCCACACCTCTCCCGTCATCCGCCGCCACACGAGAAAAAGCAGGAGTGCGTCGGCGACATGAAACAGCAGATTGACCAGATGATGCGCGCCGGCGCCCTTCCCGAACAGTTGACAATCGAGCATCAACGACAGGCACGTCACCGGATGCCAGTTGGAAGCCACCACCGCCTGAAAAGCCCAGGCGACACCCGCCGGCGTCAGGCCTTGCTGGATGTGCGGGTTGGCCGAGACATAATCCGGGTCGTCGCAATTGACGAAGCCATACTGGCCGACGGGCCAATACACGGCGGCCGTGATCAACAACAGCGCAGGATAAATTATCCACTCGCGGCGCATTGGCTTATGGGTCAGGACTCGTGAAATAAAAACGGCGGCAAGTGTAATTCGTCACCGCCGAATGACAAGCCTCGTTGAAGCGCCGATGACCATTGAAAGTTGATTTGCGCGCGTAAAAATGGTGGTAGGAACGGCGCGCTGAGACTGTCTCAAAACAATTTCTCGTCGGAGGGGCGAGTTACACGAGTCCCCATTTTCAGAGGCATTCGATCAGTCAGGGGCTCGTATAACTCGCCCCTCCGATACTTTTGAGACAAACTCCGCTGCGCTGTCCCCGCGCCGTTCAGAGGCGGAACCGACCTGAGGCGCGCGTCCACCCCCGCACAATTCGTTCCTTCGTTTCGGCGTTCGATGTTCGATGTTCGATGTTTTGGCTGCCCATCGAAGTTAAAACGGCGGTTCAACCGCAGATGAACGCAGATGAACGCAGATTCTGAAGGC
>JBEKEJ010000291.1:0-2661 GCA_050013895.1 Verrucomicrobiota bacterium
GATTGACTTTGATCGACTCACAGAATACTTTCGTGTCGTCAAAGACAAAGTTCGTGGTGCCGTACGGCGTCACCAACGTGTAGTTCGATCCATTGACAAGCTGCGGCACTTGCAAGTAAATGTGGTAATCCACGGCATTCGCCTCGGTCACAAATCTATTGGCCGCCGTTACCGCTACGCCGTTAAGCGTCCACTGGGACAGATTGTTCGCCATCACCTGGTTGGTAGCCCATACTTCACCCCAAACAGGGCCCGACCAATAGGCATCCTTAAAAAAGGCCACCAGGACAGTGGGCGAGGCCGTGCGAACTTCCTGAAATGAAATTTGCTGCGCGTTTGCCGGCACGAAGCAGTATAAAAAACTAACGATTACGAGTATGAATAGGCGTTTCATAATAGACGGAGGCATGTAGTTTGAGTTACAATCTTCTTAACTTCCTCTAAAACCCTGTTTGTGTCAAGAGGATTCTCAGGAATATTTCCAGCGACTTTGCCAACGAGTAGTCCAATAGCGGTTGCTAGGTTGACGCATTAGGCAGTCTTCTTCATATTGATTGTTTGTCCGGCTGCGTGAGCCAAAATGCCCTGTTCCCTGATAACTCTGGAAGAAATCAAAACGGATGCGAAGTCAGATGATCATATCTGGAGGCTGTATCCGCGGGTTCTGTGAATCATCAGCCGGTTCACTGGACACAACGCCATTCTTTCGCCGATCATTGACAGCCAGACTCATTAAGGTTGTCGAACCGGCGCTCCACATCACCGCGCTCAGGAGCTTGCGCCTGGTCTTGCGGACCTTCCCGGGACAAAACGCCCAAACCGGCGCCCCCTACAGCGAGGCGATCCGCCAAGCCCAAGCTTTCTGCCAGACCAGCGGTCGTTCTTGTCCACCGGCCACCGCCAGTCCTTGCTGCCAGACGCCCTGAACAAGGATCTCCGAATTTATAGGGCGGTCGTTCCTAGCTAATAAACCTGTCCCGGCTGCCCTTGCATCTGGACACGGTAGAACCGCATTGTCGTGACTGGCGCGGGATCGGTGAAATACATCATCCCCGTCGTATCCGACTGTCTCGTCCCGGCCAGGGTTACAGTGCTCCATGGGCCGCTAACGGCATCGGCACGTTGCAGGACATAGGCCTGGTACGGGACTCCCCCGAACTGGAGCTGCACTCCGTTGGTGACCGAGATGGAGGCGGCCGGGTTGACGAACGGTTCGCCGTTCGCAGGTTTCCAAGTGACGCCTTGCGCCAGCACCGGGTAAATGGCCGCCGGGAAGACCTGGCTCTGATAAACGGTAAACTCACCCCATGAACTAACCCCCACGTCATCCACCCACTTGCGTTCACGTGCCAGATTGCCGGTTGGAGGCACCTGATGATTGGCAACTTGAGATTGACCGGCTACGCCGGGCCCGTACACAGTAACCCCCGGCTGGGGGCCGCCCCAGCCCATCGTGTATTCGGCATAGGCGGATTCACGCTGCTCCGGATTATGGGTCCTGTCGAACCCGATGCCGGTCATGTAACACTTGCCGACGGGGTTAAGCCCTTGGTCGTAATCCATCAGCAGGCTTGCCGCATCAACATACTTCTGTTCACCGGTCAGCGCCCACTGCATCAGGCAAGGATAGGCGAACTCTCCCTGGGCCGTGAGTGCACCCTGCCCGTAATTATACGACGAAAAGGGGTTAACACTTGTCGGCCAGCCAACGGGGTACGCATCGTTGGTGGTCCAATTGACCTGCTGGTCCGCCGCCGCTTTGAGTTGCGTCTTGAAATACGCGACAATGGTCGGGTTGGTGGGCCGGTTCGTCTCGATAATGTAGGACATGAAGTAACTTGCCAGACAGATGTTGTTGCCGTCGGAGACAAATCCCCCGGCCTCTTTGTTATAATTGGCGGAAAAACCGCTGGTGGAGGTGTAAAGGGAATTAATGTTATTGCTGGCGGTCACGTCCCCGGTCAGCAAATACTTCTGAATCGAATAGTAGAGCTTATGCAACGGTTTGATGCTCGACGCGATATAGTTGTAGGCCGCATCCCCGCGAGCCTGGAATGATGCGCTGGCCGCAGCGTCGTACGGTTTGATGACTCGGGCCACGTTCATGAACAACCCGGCCGCCACTCCACAGGAGTTGGCATCCTTCGCTTCGGTGCCCCAGAGCAAGGTGTCCTGATCGTAGTTGATCCCCCAGTTGGGATAGCCCGAGGCATTGCTGCCCCAGGCGACAGCGCCGGAGGGTTCTCCAACGGTGCTTTGCACATTGGTCCAAAACATCGTGCCCCATACCGCCTCGTCAATGATATCAGGAATTCCGTTGCCTGATCCGACAACGTTGTAATTCGCATCGAAGATGTCGGGAATATTGAATTGGTTGTCGCTAAACAAACTGGGAAACACCTCATAGGTCGTCAATAGCACGACCGGCACCATCAAATGGTACTCGCGGCGATCCGCATCTCCGGCATCGTGATAGCCTCCATGGACATGTAACAGAGGCTGACTGGTTGTAACCGAACCACCAGGAAGCGTTTCTGCTTGCGCTACCTCACTGTCATATACATTGGTGTGACACCCATAGGGTCGGATATTGACCCAGGCGTAGGGCGTTACGATCGGGCAACCGCACCGCTGATAATACATCGCCCGGAACGCAACATA
>JBEKEJ010000292.1:0-2601 GCA_050013895.1 Verrucomicrobiota bacterium
CAACGCGCCGGCCAGCGCGGCCCAGATAATTCGCCGTTTTATTAACGCCAAAGTGAGTGATTGCCTGAGCGGCCCGGTTTCTTCCGAACTGATGCGCTGCTTTTCTTCTCCTCCTTTTCCCGCCTTAACCAAATCTTCCGAAAGTGATAATTCCTCTTCTTGACGGATGGTTTCTTGAATTTCCAGGACGCACCAGGCCAGCCCCAGAAAAATCACCAGCAACAGCATCGTGGACAAGCCCGACACGCTGAACCGCCAGAGCAGAGCGCAGCCCAGCACCAGCAGCGCCGATAGCCAGGCCGCAGCCGGGTCAAATAATCTCCGCGCCAGAAAAAATGTCTGCGCCATTACCACCAGCAGAAGAATTTCGTTGAACGCCGCGATTAAAAAATCGGGTTGATAACGCGCGAAACGGCTGTCTTCGGACCAAAACGGTTTTTTCATTTCCACGTCAAAGTGAAAGGGCAGCACTTTCATCAGCCCGGCCAGCACCATCGGATAGACCGGCGGATTGGCCAAATCCGGGTGCAGGGCCTGGATTTGCGCGAAATCCGCGCCCGCGGACACCGGCGCGCCCGCCCGCCTTGCCTCGTTGTTTTTTTGCACCAGATAAAGGCTCAGGGGGCGGATAAACAACGTCGTATAACCTTTGCCGTCGGCAATGTTCCGCGCCAGTTGCGCCGCATCCATCGCCTCTGGCGCGGAAAAATTCCGATACGCGCGCAAGTCATACAAAAACACCAGCCCCACCACCACGAGGGTCAGCACGGCGCTCCGCAAAACGCGCCGCCCCGCGCCGACCTCCAGTTTGTGAATCAGGTTCTGGACCCATTCGCCGCTGTACATAACTCAAAATCCTTCCAGATGATACGCGTGCAATTTGCGATGGAACGTCCGCCGGCTCATACCGATTTTCTCCGCCGCCAATGTGCGGTTTCCGGCGGTCTCTTTCAAGGCGCGAATAATTAATTGTTGCTCCGCCTCTTTCACCGTCAGGTCATTGCGCCGCAACCAGGGCGCCTCGCCATGACCGCCGCCGCCGCGCACAGAAGGCGGCAAATCCCGCGCGCCGATTTTTTCGCCTCGGCAAAGCACCACCGCGTGCTCGATGGCCGTGCGCAATTCGCGTACGTTGCCCGGCCACGAATAATTCATCAGTGCTTCGAGCGCGTCCATCGTAAAATCGTTCACTGGTTTGCCGTTTTCGTGCGCAAATTCGCGCAGGAAGCCTTGCGCCAGCAACGGAATGTCGCCCGCGCGTTCGCGCAACGGCGGCAAATGAATTTCCACCACGCGCAGCCGGAAAAACAAATCCTCGCGGAATTTCCCGGCCTTGGCAAGCCCCTCCAGATCTTTGTTTGTCGCGGCAATGAGCCTGGCGTCGGCGGTGAGCGTCTTGTTTGAACCGACGCGTTCGAAAGTACGTTCGCCAAGAAAACGCAGCAGCTTTACCTGGATCGTCGCGTCAATTTCACCGATTTCGTCGAGAAACAGCGTTCCGCCCTGTGCCTGCTCAAACCTTCCAATCCGCCGCTCGTGCGCACCGGTGAATGCCCCCTTTTCGTGGCCGAACAATTCGCTCTCCAGCAACGTCGGCGCCAGCGCCGCGCAATGCACCGCCACAAACGGCTGTTTGGCGCGCGGACTCAACTGGTGAATCGCCTTCGCAATGAGTTCCTTGCCCGTGCCGCTTTCACCCGAGAGCAGCACCGTGGCCCGCGTCGGGGCCACCTGCCGGACGACCTCGAAAATCCCCTGGATCGCCGGCGATTTGCCGACGATGTTTTCGAGGCCGAATTTGGAATCGAGCTGCTGGCGCAATGAAACGTTTTCCGATTCGAGGTTTTGCTGGCGCAACGCGCGCGCCATGCGCATTTCCAGTTCGTCAATTTGCAGCCGGCCTTTGGCGATGTAATCGTCCGCGCCGCGCTTCATCGCGTCCACGGCCAGCTCCTCCGAACCGTAGGCCGTCATCAAAATGCAAACCGGCGGTCTGGCCAGCGATTTGGCGCGCGCAATGAGTTTCATGCCGTCCTCGCTCGGCAAACGAAAGTCCGTGAGCAGCGCGTCGAAATTCTCGCGCTCAAGCAAATCCATCGCCGCCTTCGCGTCCTCGGCCACGTAAACGTCGTAACGCTCCTCGAGCGCCGCGCGCAGCCCGTCGCGTGTCGGTTTCTCGTCGTCCACGATGAGCAAAGTTGGTTTTTCAGCCATATTCTTGTCCGCGCATTGCGGGAATTTTCACCAATTCATTTTCCCGGCGTTAATTCAAGTTCATTCGCGGCCTTCGCGGATTCTTCCCCCGTCTTTTGTTCCAGCAGGCGCGGCCGGCGCTCGTGCAGTGGCAGCCAGATTCTAAACGTCGTGCCGCGACCGACATGGCTTTCCAGTTCGATTCTGCCGCCATGCGCGCGCACGATGCGTTGCACGATCATCAAACCCAGGCCGGTGCCCTTATGCTTCGTCGTGTAAAACGGCTCGAAAATACGGTTGATTTGTTCCGGGGGGATGCCGCCGCCCGTGTCGGTCACGCTCACCCAGACGCCGTCGCCGCCTTCGCCGGTCTGCAAGGTGAGGGTGCCGCCCTTCGTCATCGCATGC
>JBEKEJ010000293.1:0-2586 GCA_050013895.1 Verrucomicrobiota bacterium
CTTCCAGCTGAAAGAGTTTGATGACGAAACGCGGGTCGGCGCGGGACAAAATGATTTCCGGTCCGTGCGGGCCTTGTTCGACCGCCTTGACGTAGCAACGAATGCGCTCGCCCACCTGATATTCCTCCGTGGGCACGCGCTCGCGGTTGGGCAGCAGCGCCTCGTATTTGCCTAAATCCAGAATCACGTCCGAACGCTCAAACCGCCGCACGGAACCGCTGACGATGTCGCCGACCCGGTCTTTGAATTCGGTGAAAATGAGCGCCTTTTCCGCCTGCCGGATTTTCTGCATCAACGCCTGTTTGGCGTATTGCGAAGCGATGCGCCCGAAGCCGGTCGGTGTGACTTCCTTTTCAATTTCGTCGCCGATTTGGGCGCCGGGTTTGAGGCGGCGCGCGTCGAAGACGGAAATTTGATCGTGCTGGGAAATGACCTTGTCAGAGACGATGAGCTTGGCGAACGCCTTGATATCGCCGTTTTTCTGGTCAATCTCGACGCGCAATTCGCGCGCCGGGCCGACCGCCTTCTTGGCGGCGGACAACAACGCCTCCTGCACGGCGCCGACGAGGACATCACGATTGATGCCCTTTTCGCGCTCCCAAAATTCCAAAACTGCCAAAAAATCCGCATTCATACGCTCGACACGGTTTCCCGCCCGGGGAACAAAAAAGTCGGAGATGGACATCTTCCGACTTTGGCGCGCTGGATGACCCAGCAAACTTTACCGTTCTTGGGGGACAGCTTAAGAAGTTGTCTTGAACCCGTCAAGCGCAAACAAACCGCGCCAATTCAGGGCGAAATCGAGGCTGGCGGCCAGAGGGCGCGTCAATCGAACCGGTTCACACGGCGGAATGAGTTGCCATGGCTGGCTGGCCCCCCGGAGAAGTAGCATGACCGCGCTGAAATGGCCTGACCGCCCGTTCAAAAGCGACTCCCTTCGTGGCAGCCGACGTGAGTCGGCTCACGCTTCTTGGAATTTCTTTTGAGATTAGCCCGAAGACCGAGGTTGGGCGCGTGAAGATGCTGGTAGAGACAGCGCTGCGCTGTCCCCGCCCGCGTCCAGCGGGCGGAACGAATTGTGCAAGGATGGACGCGCGCCTCGGGTCGGTTCCGCGCCTGAACGGCGCGGTGACGGCGCAGCGCGCCGTCCCTACCAATTTCGGTTTTCGGGATTAGAGCGGACTCACGTCCGCTGCCACTTCTCTAACGGCTAGCTCACCCCCATGCTCAGGAGGAACTCGATGTTGCTCCTGGTCTTTTTCAACTTGCCCAAAAGCAGTTCCATCGCCTCGACGGGCGGCACGCCGGTGAGCGCGCGGCGCAGCAGGACAATCCGGCTCAACTCGTCCGGGTGGTTAAGCAGTTCCTCCTTGCGCGTGCCAGACATCTCAACGTTGATGGAAGGGAAAATGCGGCGGTCCACCAGCGCGCGATCCAGATGGACCTCCATGTTGCCCGTGCCTTTGAACTCTTCAAAAATGACTTCATCCATGCGGCTGCCGGTGTCCACCAGCGCAGTGGCGATGATGGTGAGCGAACCGCCTTCTTCGATGTTGCGCGCCGCGCCGAAAAAGCGTTTTGGCTTGTGCAGCGCGTTGGCGTCCACGCCGCCCGACAGGATTTTGCCGGAGTGCGGCTGGATGGTGTTGTAAGCTCGGGCGAGGCGCGTGATGGAATCGAGCAGAATCACCACGTCGCGCTTGTGTTCGATCATGCGGCGAGCCTTTTCGATGACCATTTCGGCCACCTGCACGTGGCGTTCCGGCGGCTCGTCGAACGTGGATGAAATCACTTCCGCGCCTTTGCAGGTGCGTTCCATGTCGGTGACTTCCTCCGGCCGCTCGTCAATCAGCAGGATGAACAGGTAGGTCTCCCGGTTGTTTTTGAGAATGGCGTTGGCGATTTTCTGCATGAGCACGGTCTTGCCCGTGCGCGGCGGCGCGACGATGAGGCCGCGCGTGCCCTTGCCAATCGGACAAACGAGATCCAGCACGCGGGTGTTCACTTCCTCGGCCACGGTCTCAAGGATGAACCGTTTGTCCGGGAACAGCGGCGTGAGATTGTCGAAATGCGTCTTTTCCTTGGCCTTGTCCGGGTCTTCGCCGTCCACGCCCTCGACCTTGAGCAGCGCGAAAAATTTTTCCTTTTCCTTGGGCGGCCGGATCTGGCCGGCGATGAGATTGCCGGTCTGGAGATCAAACCGGCGGATTTGCGACGGCGAAACGTAGATGTCCTCCGGACACGGCAGGTAATTGAAACTCTGCGAACGCAGGAAACCAAAGCCTTCCGGCAGCACTTCGAGCACGCCCTCGGAAAACAGCACGCCCGCGCGTTCGGCGTTTTTCTGGAGGATGTGGAAAATGACCTCGTGCTTGCGCATCGTGCCGAAATTTTCCACGCCGAGTTCCCTGGCCATGTGGTTCAACTCGCTCATCTGCATCGCCTGCAGCTTGGCGATGTTGAGCGACGTGACGATTTTGTCGCGTTGCGAGCCGCGGCGCTCTTCCGCCTTTGGCTCCTCCACCTTCGGTTCTTCGGCCAGTTCGACCGGCGTGGACGGCGGCTGCAAGTCAGCGGAACCCGATG
>JBEKEJ010000294.1:0-2550 GCA_050013895.1 Verrucomicrobiota bacterium
ATACTATTTTGCATTCAATGTAACATTAACGATCCAGTCAAAGCCGGTGAGGGATTGGATTTGGGCAGGGGAGGATTCCAGTTGACAGAGGCGGTGTGCCAAGGCGCTTTCCACCGTGTCCATTGAGTCATAATCATGGTTGCCAAAAGGGTTTCGGCGCACTTCGCGCCAGACCAGTTCCTGGGGGTTGCATTGCGGGCTGTAGGCCGGCAGCCAGTCCAAGGTCAGGTTGTCGGGCACGACCAACGCTTTGGCCCGATGCCAGCCCGCTCGGTCCAGGAACATCAAAATGTGTTCGTCCGGATGCCGCTTGGACACTTCCGCCAGATAGAACGACATGGCCGGGGTGTCGGCGTGCGGCAGGATCAGGCTGATGAGTTCGCCATCCTGCGGGCTGACGCTGCCAAAGACATGCGTGTATTGGCGCACCCGATGGGTGGACACTTGCGGGCGGCAGCCTAACGGGGCCCAGCACCGGATCGGGTCGCTCATCCGGCCAAACCGGGCTTCATCCTCAAACATCAGCCGCAACGGCTGGTGTGGGTGCCCAGCCGCCACGGCGTCCACTTTGGCCTGAAGTTTTTTTAAAAGCGGCACGGGCCGCCGGGGCGTCTTTAGGATGCTTGGGCCGGGGCGTCACCCGCCGCCACTGGTGCCGGGCCAGCAGGCGACACACCGTCGAATCAGGCACCGCCCGCCGCAGACGTTTCTCATAGTCAACTTTGATGCTGCGGGCGGTGACCAGTTGTCCCCGCCGGGCTGGTTGTTGCCAGGCAGTCAGCAAGGATCGCTCTTGGGCCAGCGTCAGGTTTTGATGACGACGTCCGCCTTTGGGACGGCCCTGACCGGCCGCCAGTCCCCCGCGCAAGTATTCCGACCAGACGCGCCGCACATGGCTGACGCTCAAGCCCACCGCCTGCGCAATGGCTTCGGTGGCCAGGTCCTGGTGGGCCCGCAGCCACAAACATTGCAGCCGTTGAAAAGCCGATTTGTTGGGAGCCGCCAGCATCGCGCGATGAATCGCGCCAACCTCTGCGGCAGGAATTTCAGTTCGAGGGCGCATAGCTGCCCTCAAATTACATTAGTATCTTATTGATTGCAAGTTACTATGAGAAATGGATTTCGCGGCGGACGATCAACGAGGAGTCCGCAACGCATCCAGATTCTTCCGGGTCTGTTCGATCAAGGTCTGGAACTGGGCAAGTTGGGCCGGCGAGATTAAAACGCGCGGACTCTCCGCGTTGTAAGCCTGCAGGAAGAACTGGATGGCGCCGCGCCGCTGGTTGGTGAAAGCGCCCACGCGGAACCCGGATTTCGTGGTGTAGCCCGCCACGAACGTGGGCAGGGTGGTCACGTTGTAATCAATCCTGGCGAGATAATCCAGGCCGCTGAGAAACGAATCGAGTTCGTCATAGTCAACCACCCTTCTCCATTCCTGCTGGTTGTTCGCCACCATCTGGATCATCATGCCGTATTCCTTGCGACCGGTGCTCACATCCAAGGACTCCTTGCTGAACACCGTTATATTCAGCGCGCCAGCGGCCAGTGAGCCGATCTGGCCGGCGCCCTTGACAATGACCGTGCCCGTCTGCGCCTCGAAAGCCTCCAGTTCGGTCGGCGGCACGTTGGTGACCTGCGCTGGCGCGGCGCAGGCGAAAAGGCCGGATGCCGTCAATAAAACGGCGCAAAACTCACGCATGATAATTTCTCCTCTGAAACAGGTTGCCCGCATTCAGTTTTCAAACCCCGGCGGACGGGGAAAGTTTCGCGGGCTATGAACCGGCCGGAACGGGCGGTCTCGCTTTTGCGATTGAATTTCCCCGAATTTTGTGGCTTCTTACGATTGGTCGCGCGCTTAGCTCAGCGGTAGAGCACCAGTATCACACACTGGGGGTCGCAGGTTCAAAACCTGCAGCGCGCACCATTTATCCTGATGAAATGGGGATTCCGGCGCTTCTGACACAGTTTTGACACAAGAAACGGCTGAATCCGAGGGCGCAAAAGTGAAATACCTGAAGCGCATCAAATACCGTGGCCGAGTGCTTGCTACAATCTACGGCGGGTGCAAGGGGCGCGATGCCTACCGCGTGGCATGGCAGGTGCCGGGACGCAGGCGGCGCACGGCGTGTTTCCCGTCCTGTTCGCTCGCCCAACGTCACGCCGACAGGCTGGTGAAGGAATTGGCCAAAGGCTCGCAAGTCACCGCATTGAACCCCGTGCAAGCCCGCGATGCGCTGGCCGCGCTGGAACGTCTGGAACAACCGGTTAGTGGGAGATCAGGCCCTGCCGCTGGAGGAGCGTCGGAACTTCCCGCTGGCGCCGACGGTGAAGAAGGACTCGCCGCTGCCGCAGCGGGCCTGCTCGGCCCCGCGGTGCTGAAGCCCGAGATGCGAAGCGTCTTCCAATAGTTGAGACGCGCATCACACAACGATTATGAAACGACCGAACTTGGGCCTGCTGGTTCTAGGGCTGAGTGAGTGCATGCTGGCGATGTCACTGGCAGCGGCACCGGCAACCGGGCGACGGACTATCTCGCTGGATGGCACCTGG
>JBEKEJ010000295.1:0-2543 GCA_050013895.1 Verrucomicrobiota bacterium
GCCTTCGCAATCAATGAAAAAGAAATATTCCCACGCCTTCCGTTTGCTGGGGCGTGATTCAATCTTCGTCATGTTGATCTTATAACGGCGGAACGCAGCAATCGCCTCGTGCAATGCCCCGGACTTGTCGGCGACGCTGAGCATCAGGCTCGTGCGGTCATCGCCGGTGGGCGGACTGCATTGGCGGCCCAGCACGAGGAACCGCGTGGCGTTGTCGGCGTTGTCCTGAATGTCCTGTTCCAAAATTTCCAAGCCGTATTTTTCGGCGGCGAGCACGCCGGCGATGGCTGCCGCGCACTTTTCCCTGGCCGCCAGTTCCGCCGAGCGCGCGTTTGATGAGGTCTCGACAATTTCCGCGCCCGGCAGATGGGTTTGAATCCAGCCGCGGCATTGCGCGAGCGACTGCGGATGCACGTAAAGTTTTTTGATTTGCTTGCGCGCCGAGTTGCTCATCAGACATTGCTGCACGGGCAGCACAATTTGCGAAACGACCTTCAAATCGCTGTCCATGAACATGTCGAGCGTGTGCGTGACGACGCCTTCGGTGGAATTTTCCACCGGCACGACGCCGTAATCCGCGCTCCGCTTGCCGACCTCGGTGAAAACGTCCGCGATGGTTTTTTGCGGTGAGTATTTGAGGCTGGAACCGAACCGCCGGATGGCGGCCTGATGCGTGAATGTTGCCTCCGGGCCGAAGTAGGCAATGGTCATCGTCTTTTCGAGCGCGAGGGCGCTGGACATGATCTCACGGTAAATCGCGCGGAGCTGTTCGTTGGTGATCGGCCCCTGGTTCAGTCCGCAGACGCGTTCGAGCACGGCGCGTTCGCGGTGCGGCGCGTAAATTTCCTCGCCCGCCGCAAGCTTCATGTCGCCGATGGCCAGCACGTGGCGCGTGCGCTCGTTGAGCAGCCGGACGATGCGCGCGTCCAGCTGGTCAATCGCCTGGCGATGTTTGGAAATGTTCACGAGGAAGCTGGAACACCGTCGTGCTGGTCACGCATAAACCAGCCGTCCACGCGGTTGAGGAATTTCCTGGCCATCTTCTTTCGCGGTCTTGATCCAAAACTTGATGGCATCCTCGGCGTTTTTGATGGCATCCTGCCGGGTCGAGCCGTGGGCCATGCAGCCGGGAAGTTCCGGCACATCCACGACATAGGCGCCGTCTTCCGCGCTCCACCAGATGATCATTTCGTAGCTGTTCGTCTTCATACCAATAATCTGTAGTTTGCCAGAATTTTTCGCACTTGTCGAACTTGATATGGCTTGGCCTTCGAGCCTTCGCGCTGAAGGTTGATGCGCTCCATCACGCCGGTTTGCGTGAAAATGTGATGGCTGCCGGATACGCGCATCCGAAAACCTTTCGCCTGCAACAAACGGCAGAGTTCTTCAAAACGAATGTTGGCGCCCGAATCTCCGCGCAATATTTTGTTGAGAGTTTTTTCGGCGCTCATGATTTTTCCCCGGGAGGTCTATTGCGGTTTTTCCTCTTCCAATTTTTGACTTTCGCTTTCCGCATGTTGCGCTTTGCCTTCTTCCTTTGAAGCCAGTTGCTCCGGCGGATTGGTCGCCAGGCCGGGTTCGGCCGTGACGGGTGCGGGCGGCCTTTCGACTGCAATTTTCCTGAGCTCGTCCGCCGCGGGCAGATCTCCCAGGCCGCGCAGGCCGAAGTATTCGAGGAACAACGGCGTGGTGCCATATGTCGGCGGGCGGCCCACCACTTCGGCGCGGCCCGCAGTCTCGACCAGCCCGCGCTCCATCAGCGTCTGCATGACGCCGTCTACGTTCACGCCGCGAATCTGCTCCACCTCAGCGCGCGTGATTGGCTGGCGATAGGCGATGATGGCGAGCGTTTCGAGCGCGGGCTGCGAGAGGCGCGCCGGACGGATTTTTTGTCCGACCAGCGCCTTGAGCCACGGCGAAAACTCCGGTTGGGTGACGAATTGCCACGCGCCCGCGACGCACGCGAGGCGATAACTGCGCCCGGCAGTTTCGTGTTCGCGCGCCAGTTGCTCCAGTGCGGCGGTCAATTCGCTCTCCTTGATTTTGGCGGAAGATTGGGCCGTGGCGTCGGCGCCTTCGGCCTCGGCGGCGGCGGCCAGCACCTCACGAAGCTCCTTCACGCTCAGCGGTTTTTGCGCGGAGAACAGGAGCGATTCCAGAATGAATTTCAGTTCCATGTTAAAACGGCGGATGAGGCGAAATGTTAATTTGCCCGGTTACGCGGCCTTGGCAGGACAGGCAAATCTGCCCATGCCTCGAATCTACGGACTGCCGGCGAACGCATGGGCATAGTTTTAGTCGAGTCCAGTTTCAAAGTCCACAGGAGACTCGTTAATACACGGAGGGCCGCCACGCCGCAGGCTGCGTAAAGGGCGACGTTTTGCATCCTTGCTTCTTTCCGCGCCCGTCTGTGCGGTGGGGGATTTGGCTTCCGACAGGCTCATGGGTTCGGATTCTCCATCGGACGCGAGGGTGAAAAGCTTTCATTTAACCGCAAAGAACGCAGAGAGCGCAGAGAGGAAGAAGCCGGAAATTCTTTGTGA
>JBEKEJ010000296.1:0-2535 GCA_050013895.1 Verrucomicrobiota bacterium
GACCCGGAATAAAATGAATATCCGGCGTGAGAACAAATCCCGGTCGGAAATGACGGCCGCGGGGGCGCTCCATTCGCGTCCGCCGCTGGAGCGGATGTTGCGCATCCATCAGGCCGTTTCCTCCGGCAGATTTCCGAACGCCTCCACCCTCGCCCGCGAAATCGAAGTCGCCGCCAAAACGATTCATCGCGACATCGAGTTCATGCGCGACCGGCTCGGCCTGCCGATTGAATTCGACCCGCGCCGGAGCGGCTATCGTTACACCGAGGAAGTCAGCGCCTTCCCCAACATCCAGATCACCGAAGGCGAGCTGTTCGCGCTCGTCGTCGCGGAAAAGGCGCTCCAGCAATATCGCGGCACGAATTTCGAAAAGCCGCTCCTGAGCGCCATCCGGAAAATGGAGCAGTCGTTGCCCGACACGATTTCGCTGAACCTGGCCGACATCGGGCGGACGATTTCCTTCCGCACGCGCGCCGAACCGATTTTGAATCTGGAGATTTTCGACGCGCTGGCCAGGGCCGTTTCACAACGCAAACAACTGGAACTGGCCTACCGCAAGCCAGGTCAGCGGCAGACGGAGACACGCCTCGTTGATCCGTATCATCTGGCGAACATCAACGGCGAATGGTTCCTGTTCGCCCATGACCACGCGCGCCAGGATGTCCGCACCTTCGTGCCCGCCCGAATTCAATCCGTCCAGCCGACCGGGAAGACGTTCGAGCGCCCGCAAACATTTTCCCTGGATAAAAGATTGCGCGACAGCTTTGGCGTCCATTCCGGCGAAGGCGAATACGAGGTCGTGATTCGCTTCAACGCCCGCGTCGCCGATTACATTCGCGAAAAGAAATGGCACGAATCGCAGCAACTGCGCGAGTTGAAGGGCGGGGGAGTGGAATTGCGTTTGAAATTGTCGAGCCTGGTCGAAATCGAGCGCTGGATATTGAGCTGGGGCGGCGACGCGAAAGTTTTGAAGCCGCGCGAACTGGCCGAAACCGTGCGCCAGGCAGCCCGCCGTATTCTGGCTGCTTCATAATCAAGAAACCCGGGACAAAACGGGGCGGCTGGCGCACTGAGTGGCCGTTGGAAAACCGGGTTTCAAATTTTAACCGGTGAAAACCATCGGATCCCGGGCTGAACTTACGGCCAGCGCAGGAGGTAAAAACGTTGCGGCTGGTTCGTTCCCGCGCCAGGATCGGTGAATTGGTATGAACCGGGTCCCGCCGGCGCATAGGTTGCCTGTCCCAGCACGTCCCAATTGTTGAGCGCCAGGGAGAGATTGGTGGTGCCCAGAACGGTAAAATTGTAACCCGGGGTATTGGTGAAGGTAAGCTGGAACGTGCCGTCGCCGGACATGGCCGGACTGCTCAAAGCCGGCGGCTCGGGCGCCACAGCCGGGGTGGAACGAACGTAGGAGAAAGATCCCCCGTGCGCGCTCCAATTGGTCAAAGTGACGGACAAATAGATGTCTTCGGAAATGAGGTGAACCACAACGTCCTTGCCTATCAGGGAGGGCGGCCCGCCTCCGGAGCTTCCCCCGAACAAATCCTCCCAATCAGTGTATGAAAGCGAAGCATAGCTGGACAATTCCCCAAAAGCCCAGGCGGTGTCTTTAGGACTGAAATTATGGGTATACGAGGTTTCCTGCTTCGCATTGAAGAGTCCCTGAGTGCCACCGCGCGTCAGCCAGACATTTGGCGTCAAACGATCCTGATTGGTCGGCTGGGTCGGGTCAGTGCCCGGCTCGGTATAGGCAATGGTCGGGCCGTTCCAGATGATGGCGCCCGTTGCGATTGGAACGGGCAATACCGCGGTGCACACAACGGTTGTTGTCAGCGTGGATATTACACGACGAAATCCAGGCAGAGATGTCTTTGTTTTCATGGTAAATCCGGTATTTTTGGTTCTTGTTAAATGCCACTCCAATGAGACTTTATGATTGAGAGGATCAGACGGCCAAAAGGTTCCCGGCAAAATCCTGAATGCTTCGCGGAAGGCCATCCGCCGGGTTTTTAGCCCGCACAACGTTGCGCGGCGGAGACGTTCTGCTAGTCTCGCGGCGTATGGCTTTTGATTCATTCCGCGAATTCGTCAGCCAACTCGACAAGGCTGGCGAGCTCAAACGCATTGCGCAGCCCATCGCCACCGAACTCGAAATCACTGCGCTCGCCGACCGCGAAATGAAATCGCCCGGCGGCGGCAAGGCGTTGCTGTTCGAAAAGCCCGTTGTCAATGACATCGTCTCCCCGTTTCCACTCGCGATCAACACGATGGGCTCGCACAAGCGCATGGCCCTGAGCCTGGGCGCAAATTCCGTGGACGAAGTCGCCGCCGAACTCGGCTCGCTCATGAAGGCCAAGCCGCCCACGAGTTTTCGCGAGGCCATCAAATTGCTCGGCCAGGCGCTGGATTTGCGCCATGCCAAACCAAAGCTGGTGAAGGACGGCCCGTGCAAGGAAGTCGTGAAGAAGTTCGAAGCTCCGCCCACGCGAACCGAGCCGTGGCCGAAAGCGGCGGATATTCTGGGGAGCGCGCCCG
>JBEKEJ010000297.1:0-2880 GCA_050013895.1 Verrucomicrobiota bacterium
GCGCGATCCTTATGCCCGCGAACACATTCTGCCGTCGCAACCGCTGCCCTTGAATCCGGCGCAGGAAAAGGCACTAAGCGAAATTACGAAGGCGATGGACGCTGTGTGTAGCACGCGCGTCACGCAGGTGGAGGCGGGCGTCGCGCCCGCCTCTCGTCCGACGGCCAGTTCTGGTTCAATTTCAGAACCCACGGCCCGCAAACGCAATCTTCCGCACTTTGAAATTCCCGGTTCTACCTATCACGTTACCTGGCAGACGCAGAACAAATTCGTTCTTCCGCCTGAAGCCCGCGCAAAAACGTTGGTGGCCTGTCATTTCTGGCACGGAAAGAAAATCAAATGCCTTGCCGCGTGTGTGATGCCGGATCACGTTCATTTGCTGATCCAGCCGCTCCCGGTTCAGGCAGCCGGAAAAGAGGGAGTGCATTCGCTCACGGAAATTTTGCACAGCATCAAATCTTTTTCCGCGCACGAAGTGAACAAGCTGATGAAACGCACGGGGCCGGTTTGGATGGATGAGTCATTTGACCGGATGATCCGCTCGGAAGCTGACCTGCACAAGACATGGGATTATATTTGGAACAATCCACGCCGGATCGGATTGGTCGGGCCAATGAACCAATCAAAACTTCACGCGTTTTTCTTCTCCACGGCGTCACCGGTTCCGGCAAGACCGAGGTTTATCTCCAGGCCCTCGCCCATGCGCTTGAACGGGGCAGGGGCGCAATCGTGCTCGTGCCGGAAATTTCGCTCACCCCGCAGACCGTCGAGCGGTTCAAGGCGCGGTTCAGTTCGGGCAAGCTCCAGACACTCGTCGCGGTCCTGCATTCACACCTTTCCGCCGGCGAACGTCACGACGAATGGCACAAAATCCGGCAGGGCCGCGCCCGCATCGTCATCGGCGCGCGCTCGGCGATTTTTGCGCCGGTCGAACCGCTCGGCCTTGTCATCGTGGATGAGGAGCATGAGCACACTTACAAACAGGAGGAAGCGCCGCGTTACCACGCGCGCGACGTGGCCATCATGCGCGGCCGGATGGAAAATGCCGTCGTCGTGCTCGGCTCGGCCACGCCGTCGCTCGAGAGTTATTACAACTGCAAACGCGGCAAATACGTGCTGCTCGAACTGCCGGAACGCGTGGACGACCAGAAAATGCCGCACGTCCGCGTCGTGGACATGCGGCAGGCTGCGCGCGGCGAAAAAGGCATCCCGATTTTTTCGAACCAGCTCAAGGAGGCCATTCATCAACGGCTCGACCGTGGCGAGCAGACGATTTTGTTTTTGAACCGGCGCGGCTATTCTACGGCGCTGCAATGCCCGAAATGCGGCTATGTCGCGCAGTGCCCGAACTGCAGCCTCGCGCTCACGTATCATCGCCCGGAACAGAAGCTCCGCTGTCATATTTGCGGATTTATGGACGCCGTGCCTGCCTCGTGCCCGAATCCGAAGTGCCGGAACCCGGCCATCCGCTACGCCGGCCTTGGCACGCAAAAAGTCGAGGAAACGCTTGCCAAACTTTTCCCGCACGCGCGCGTCAGGCGCATGGACGCCGACACAATGAAACGCAAGGACGACTATCGAAAAGTTCTCGGCGATTTTCGTGTGGGCAAGACCGACATCCTGATCGGCACGCAAATGATCGCGAAGGGGCTGCATTTCCCGAACGTCACGCTCGTCGGCATCATCTACGCCGATCTCGCGCTGCATCAGCCGGACTTCCGCGCGGGCGAGCGCACTTTCCAACTCCTCACGCAGGTTGCCGGTCGCGCCGGTCGTGGTGACGTCGAAGGTGAGGTGTTTGTGCAGGCATTCGCGCCGTTTCATCCGGCCATCCAATATGCGCGCCGCCACGACTTCACCGGCTTTTACGAACAGGAAATCGAATTCCGCGAACAACTGAAATACCCGCCCGCCAGCCGCGTGGCGTTGCTCACGCTCAAAGGCCGCAACGAGGACAAAGTGAAGTTCAGCGCCGAACATCTTAAAAAAGTCCTTGAGTCCACCGTCCGCAGTCCACAGTCCGGAGGCATGCAAACAGTGAACGGTGGACTGAAGGCTGTGGACTTCTCTGATCTGATTATTGCCGGCCCGGCGCCGGCGCCGCTGCTGCGCGCGGAGACGTTTTACCGCTACCAAATCATGCTGCGGACGCGCGCGATGAGCAGATTGAGCCAGCAACTGGCGAAAATCGTCGGGGGGCTCGCGTTGCCGGACGGCGTGACGCTGTCCGTGGACATTGATCCGGTGAATTTGGGGTAATTTATAATTTTTTAATTCCCCTTTGCCACAAATCGAAATGATATAGCGCGACGACGACGAGGGAGTGGCCGATTTTTTCGTCGGCGACGAGTTTCGGGATATCCGCCACCGGCACGAGCCGCGTCGCCAAATCCTCGCCGTGGTCCCAATCCACATCGTGTTTCAACCGGCAGTTTTCAATCAAAACGGTGAAGGTCCGGTTGCTCAAGATGGCCGGGTTTGACCAGATCTTGCCGAGCAAGCGCGCGTTTTCGCCTTCGTAACCGGTTTCCTCGCGCAATTCGCGCACGGCGGTCGCCACCGGGTCGTTCTCGCCCGCGTCCATCATGCCGCCGGGGATTTCCAGTTCCACCGTGTTTGAGCCGTGCCGGAACTGCTCAATCATCACCAGTTGCCGGTCGGGAGTGAGGGCGATGACGTTGACCCAGTTGACGCTGTCGAGAACGAAAAAATCGTGTTCTTGGCCGGTGCGCGGTGAAACACTTATGTCGGAACGCAGCTTGAAGATGCGAAAATCGCCGATGAGCGTGGAACGGATTTTTTTCCAGGGCTGAATCATTTACGATTTATAATTTACGATTTAAGATTTGGGTCAACACAAACACCGTTGCGGCCGGAAAT